>DATIDF010000119.1:0-14062 GCA_035456445.1 Anaeromyxobacter sp. | reverse complement strand
AGCACGAGCGGAGCGGCAGCAGGTCGAGCTGGAGCTGCGGCCCCGCGCGCATGCGGCCCGCGTTGCCCGGCGTCGAGCCGCTCGCCGTGCCGCAGTTCAGAGACAGTCGCGGCTGCCTATCCGTGTGCTGGAGTGGCGAGTGCCGCTGTAGATGAGCCCCCAACCCACTCCCGCTCGCAGCGCGCCGCCCTACGTGGCGGGACCTCGCGCCCGCAGGCGGGCACTGGACGCGGTAGGCACCGCCCGACCCACGGACCGGCATGCAACGCGGTTGGCCGCCAAGGCACCCTCGCCTGGCGCAACCCCGCCCATGCGGCCCCGCGTTGCCGCCGGCGTCTGGCGGACGGTACCGACCCCCGTAAGGTGAACCCCGTCCATCGTTGCCGCCGAGGACGTGAGGTCCCGCCCAGGCGGCGCGCCTCGGTAACCCCGAGAGGACGACGAGGACGTGAGGCGTGAGGTCCCGACCAGGCGGCGCGCCTCGGTAACCCCGAGAGGCGACGCCGAGGACAACCTACTCCAGCTCCCGCCTCACCCCACCCGCCCGCGCGTGCGGCAACGGCTCCGGCTCGGGCTCCGGCACGCCCTCGGCGGCGTGACCGGGGCGTAGCACGCGCCGGAACATCCGCCGTACCCGCTCCCGGAAGCCGTCCATGATCTCGTAGACCGTGGGGATGACGAGCAGCGTGAGGAGCGTCGAGGTGATGACGCCGCCGATCACCGCCCGCCCGAGCGGCGCGCGGAAGTCGCCCCCCTCGCCCAGGCCGAGGGCGACCGGGATCATGCCCGCGATGATCGCGACGCTCGTCATCATGATCGGCCGGAGCCGGATCCTGCCGGCCTCGACGAGCGCGTCGCGGATCGAGATGCCGCGCTCCTCGCGCGCCCACTTCGCGAAGTCGATGAGCAGGATCGCGTTCTTCGCGACGATGCCGAAGAGCAGGATCACGCCGATGAGGCTCATGATGTTGAGCGTGTCGCCGGTCACGAGCAGCGCGCCCACGACGCCGATGAGCGACAGGGGCAGGGACAGGAGGATCGCGAGGGGGTCGAGGAACGACCCGAACTGCAGGACGAGGATCAGGTACATGAGCAGGACCGCCAGGACGAGCGCGAGCCCGACGCGCGTGAACACCTCGGCCTGATCCGCGCTCTCGCCGCCCTGCCGCAACGTGTAGCCCGGCGGGAGCTTCACCTCGGCCTCGAGCCGCTTCTGGATGTCCTGCACCACCTCCGACAGCGACCGGCCTGCGACGTTCCCCTGGATGTTGATGACGCGCTCGCGATCGAGGTGCGAGATCTGCGCCGGCCCGAGCCCCTCGCGAACGGTCGCCACCTGCCCCAGCGGTACGACCTGCGGGCTGCCGCCGTTCTGCGCGTGGAGCACGAGCGGCAGCTGGCGCAGATCCGCCGCGCGCTCGCGCGCCTCCGGCGCGAGCCGGACCATCACGTCGCGCGTCTCGCCGGTCGGGTCCACCCAGTCGCCCGAGTCGAGCCCGGCGAACGCGATCCGGAGCGACTGCGCGATCTGCCCGACGGTGACGCCCAGGTTACCCGAGAGGCCGCGGTTCACCGCGACCTCGAGCTCCGGCTTCTGGCCGCGCGTCGAGAGCCCGACGTCGACCGCGCCGGGAACGCCCTGGGCGACGGCCTTCACCCTCTCCGCGTACTGCGCGAGCACGCGGGAGTCCGGCCCGCGCAGCTCGAGCTGGATCGACTTGAAGGCGCCGCCGAAGCCGCTCGTGAACACCGAGATATCCGCGCCCGCGATGCGCCCGAGCTCGCGGCGAAGGATCGTCCCGAGCTCGTCCTGCGAGAGCTCGCGGTCCGCCTTCGGCGTGAGCCGGACGTAGACGAGCGCCTGATCGACGCCCGGCGCCTGGAGCGGGATGGGCGTGCCGATCGACGAGTAGACGTACCTCACCTCGGGGTGAGCGCGGACGATCGCGTTCGCCTCCTCGACCTTCGCGCGGGTGTACTCGAGCGACGAGCCCGGCGGCGTCTGGACGATGAGGCTCACCTCGCTGCGATCCGAGATGGGCACGAACCCCGCGCCGCCGAACGCACCCTGCAGGAAGATCGCGCCGAAGAACGAGGCCGCGGCGAGGCCGAGCATGACCCAGCGGTGGTCGAGCGCCCAGGCGACGACGCCCTTGTAGCGGTCCGCCTGCCGGTCGAACCAGGCGTTGAACGCGCCGAGCACGCGCCCCACCGGCCCGCGCGCCTGGCCCTTCTCGATCTGAGGGTCGGGCCAGTAGGCCGACATCATCGGGTCGAGGGAGAAGGAGACGAAGAGCGAGACGAGCACCGCCGCGGCGATGGTGAGGGCGAACGGCTTGAACCACTGGCCGGCGACCCCGTACATGAACGCGACCGGGACGAACACGGAGACGATCGAGAAGGTCGTCGCCGCGACCGCGAGCCCGATCTCGTCGGTGCCCTTGAACGAGGCGGTGGTGTGATCCTCGCCGAGCTCGATGTGCCGGACGATGTTCTCGCGCACCACGATCGCGTCGTCGATGAGGATGCCGATGGCGAGCGAGAGGCCGAGGAGGGACATCGTGTTGAGCGTGAAGCCGAACGCCCAGACGCTG
Organism: Anaeromyxobacter sp.; assembly: GCA_035456445.1. Lineage (GTDB taxonomy): Bacteria > Myxococcota > Myxococcia > Myxococcales > Anaeromyxobacteraceae > Anaeromyxobacter. Next base: position 11,468 of record DATIDF010000119.1, on the reverse strand, counting down.
ATGAACGCGGCGAGCACCGAGACCGGCAGCGCGAGGCCGGTGATGACGGTCGAGCGCCAGGAGTTGAGGAAGAAGAACACGACGAGCACGGTGAGGAGCGCGCCCTCGACGAGCGTCGTCTGCACCTCGTTCACCGAGCGCCGCACGCGCTGGCCGGCGTCCTGCACAACCTGGAGCTTCGCGGCCTTCGGCAGCCGTGCCTCGAGCGCCTTCGCGCGATCCTTGACCTGGTCGGCGACCGCGGTCGTCGAGTAGCCCTTCGTCTTCAGCACCTCGAGGCCGACCGCCTCCGACGTGTCGTAGAGCGCGAGGGTGCGCGGCTCCTCCGCGCCGTCCCTCACGGTCGCGAGCTGGCCGAGCCGCACCACCTGTCCGCCGCGGGTGGCGACGGCGATGGCGGCGAACTCCTCCGGCGTCTGCAGCCGCCCGGTCAGCCGGATCGACTGCTCGCCCAGCTTCGTGTTCACCCGCCCAACCGGGGCAGCGAGGTTCTGCACCTGGAGGGCTCCGACCACGTCGTTCGCCGCGACGCCCGCGGCCGCCATCGCCTGCGGGTGGAGCTCCACGGTGAGCTCGCGCTTCTGGCCGCCCACGAGCCGGACGTCGGCGACGCCCTGCACGGCGCGGAGCTCGCGCGAGACGACCTCGTCGGCGAGCCGGGTGAGCGCGGGGACGTCGATCGTGTCCGAGGTGAGGGTGAGCGAGACGATCGGCTCGTCGGACGGATCGAACCGCGTGATGATCGGCTCCTCCATCTCGAGGGGCAGGTCGGCGCGCTTCTCGCTGATCGCGTCGCGGATGTCCTGCGTCGCCTCCTGCAGGTTCTTCTCGAAGTCGAAGAACACGATGAACTGCGCGAGCCCGTCGGTGGCGGAGGCGGTGGTCTGCTTGCCGTCGATCCCGCTGATCGAGAAGATCGCGTCCTCGATGGGATCGATGAGCTCGCGCTCGACGGTCTCCGGCGAGGCGCCGGGGTAGACGATCGTGACGGCGACGACCGGCGGCTGCACGTCGGGGAACTCGTCGGTCTTCAGGGCGACGAGCGCGATGAGCCCGAAGATGACGAGCGCGAGCATCACCGTGACGGTGACGATCGGCTTCTTGATCGCGAAGTCCGAGATGAACATCTACCGCCGCCCCCCGCCTTCCGACGCCTGCGCGCCGGCCTCCGGGTTCGCCGCCTCCTGCTCCGACCTCGGGGGCTCCGCCGTGGGCGCGCCGGTGCGGGTGGCGTCCGGCTGCGCGACGCGCACCGGCGTCCCCTCCGAGAGCGTCGCGCGCGCCGAGCCGAGCACGAGCACGTCGCCGGCCTTCACGCCCGAGCGGAAGGCGACCGCCCCCGTCACGTCGTCGTGCAGCGCGACCTCCACGGGGACGCGCTCGACCTTCCCGCCCGCGACGCGCATCACCGTGGGCGGCTTGCTCGTGTCGTCCACGGCGGAGGCCGGCGCGGCGGGACCGGTGGCGCTCTCCGCGGCGACGCGGCCGTGCGCGTAGAGCCCAGAGATGAGCCTGCCGTCGTCGTTCTTCACGTCGACGTACACGCGCACCTGCCCGGTGGCGGGGTCGACCGCGGGGTTCACCCGCTCGATCTCGCCCAAGAACACCTGCTCGAAGCCCGTGACGGTGAAGTCCACGCGCGCGCCGGGCCGCACGAGCCCGACCTGCGCGGCGGGGACCGACGCCTCGAACTGCAGCCGCGCCGGATCGATCACGGTGAAGAGCGGCGCGCCCGGCGCGACGATGTCGCCCACCGAGACCTGCCGCTCGGAGACGACTCCCTCGAACGGCGCGCGCACCCGCGCCTTGTTCACCTGCTGCTCGGCCGCGACCAGCCGCGCCTGCGCGTCGGCGAGCTGCGCTCGCGCCCCCTCGAGCGCCGACTCGGCCTGTTCCGCCTGCTGCGCCGCGAACGCGCCGGCCTCGGCGAGCGTCCGAGCGCGCTTCGCGTTCGCCTCCGCGACCTGCACCGCGTTCCTCGCCGCGACGACGCCGGAGCGGGCCGCGGTGAGCGCGTCGCGGAGCGTCGTGTCGTCGATGCGCGCGAGGGCCTGGCCTGGCCTCACCCGCTCGCCCGCCTCGGCGAGGACCTCGAGCACCGTCCCACCGACCTCCGCGCGCAGCGCCGCGGCGCGCTTGGCGCGCAGCGTGCCGGAGATGTCGGGCCCCGCCTGCAGCGTCTGCTCCGTCACCGTGGCGACGTTCTCGGGCGCGAGCGTGATCGGCTCCGGCGCGGGGCGCTTCTCGCCCGCGCCGCCGCCGCGCTTGCACGCGCCGAGCGCGAGCGTCGCGAGCAGGATCGCGGCGAAGCGCGTCGTCCGGTGGGGTCCCATCGCCATGCGTGTCTTCCCCCTCGACAAAGAAGAACCGCCCTTACGGGCGGGCCCGCTGTTTATGACCGAACGGGTGTGCGAGCGCGAGCCTGATTGGGTTCGGGGCCTCATCATCGCGCGATTCCGCGGGGTTCGCGACTGGCCCCGGCGGCTGTCCCCTCGCTCGATGGGTCGCTCCCACCCGGACCGACGCCCTGGCGAGCGGGCTCGGGGTACGTTCCCCGCACTCCCAGAAAGAACACTCGAGGTGCGCCATGACCCTCTCGAAGCTCGCGCATTCCTCCCTGTCCGCGCTGCTCGCCGCCGCCGCGCTCGCGGCGTGCGGCCCGGCCGCCGGGCCGCCGCTCTCCGCCTCCTCGGACGCGATCAGCGCGTCCGCGATCGACCCAGGCAACGCCGGCGGCAACAAGCTCACCACCGTCGTGAGCCGGAACCTCTACCTCGGCGCCGAGCTCGGGCCGATCATCGCCGCGACCACCCAGGAGGAGTTCCTGGCCGCGACCACCGCCGCCTGGGCGATGGTGCAGCGGAACGACTTCTCCGTCCGCGTGCAGGGGATCGCCGACGAGATCGCGGCCGCGCGGCCGGAGGTGGTCGGCCTGCAGGAGGCCTTCACCTGGCGGTTCCGCACGGCGGCACAGACCCCGGCCGAAGCGGACGTCGTGTTCGACTACGTCGACCTCCTCCTCCGCGCGCTCGCCGACCGCGGCGTCCACTACCGGGCGGCCGCGACCGTCACGCTCTTCGACTTCGAGGCGCCCATCGTCACGCCAGCGGGGCTCGCGTTCGTGCGCGCGACGGACCACGGCGTCATCCTCGCGCGCGAGGACGTGACCGCCGTGAACCCAGAGGCGAACGTGTTCTCGACGCTCCTCCCGGTGAACGTGTTCGGGGCCCCACAGCCGATCTCGATCCCGCGCGGATGGGTGAGCGTGGACGTGAAGGACCAGGGCGAGTGGTACCGCTTCGTCTCGGTCCACCTGGAATCGTTCCACCCGGGCGTCCGCGTGGCGCAGGCGCAGGAGCTCGCGACCGCCCTCGCCAGCGTCCCAGGCCGCCTGATCCTCGTCGGCGACCTCAACTCCTTGCCGGGGACGGAGGGGGCCGCCGTGCTCGCGGCAACGGGCCTCATCGACCTCTGGCCCGCCGTCCACCCGGATGAGCCTGGGTTCACGAGCCCATACCCCGAGGACCTCACGATCGCGGAGATCGAGCTCGACGAGCGGATCGACTACGTCATGTTCCGGGGCGAGATCGTCCCGCTCGCGGCGGAGGTGGTGGGCGCCGAGCTCGCGGACCGCGTCGGCGGGCTGTGGCCGAGCGATCACGCCGGGGTGGTCGCGACGCTCAGGCTCGTCGAGCCGCGCTTCTTCGCGCTCCGTTAGGCCCACCGACGTCGCGAAAGGGAACGGGCCCGACCCGCCGGAGCGGATCGGGCCCGTCGTGTCCTTCTGGCGAGGCGCGGCCCTAGGCGCGCGCCTTCGGCGGCTTCCCGTCCGCGGCCGCGGCGCCGGGGACGAGGTTCGCCGGGTTCATCGACCGGGCGAGCTGCTCGTAGAGCGCGTACTTCTCGCGAACGTCCCGCTGCGCCTGCGCGAGCATCTTCGCGAAGCCCTCGGGGTTCGCCGCCTCGACCTGGCGGAAGCGGGTCTCGTTCTCGACGAACCGGGCGAGGTCGATCTTCGGCGCCGGGCTGTCGAGCTTGAGCGGGCTCTCGCCCTGCGCGACGCGGCGCGGGTCGTAGCGGAAGAGCGGCCAGTAGCCGGACTCGACCGCCTTCTCCTGCTGCCCGAGCGCGTCCGACATCTCGTAGCCGTGCGCGATGCAGTGCGAGTACGCCACGATGACGGACGTCCCGGTGTAGCTGTCCGCCTCCTTGAACGCGTTCACCGTCTGCGCGTCCTTGGCGCCCATCGCGACCCGCGCGACGTACGGGTGGCCGTACGTCATGGCGAGCATGGCGAGGTCCTTCTTCGCCAGGGTCTTGCCGGCCGTCGCGAACTTCGCCGCCGCGCCCATCGGCGTCGCCTTCGACGCCTGGCCGCCGGTGTTCGAGTACACCTCCGTGTCGAGCACGAGGATGTTCACGTCGCGGCCCTGCGCGATGACGTGATCGAGGCCGCCGTACCCGATGTCGTACGCCCAGCCGTCGCCGCCCACGATCCAGACCGACTTGCGGACGAGGTAGTCGGCGATCTTCGCGAGCCACCGCGCCTCGAACGTGTCGACCGCGGCGAGCCGCTGCTTCAGGAGCTTCACGCGCTCGCGCTGCTTGTCGATCCCCGCCTCGTCGCCCTGGTCGGCCTTCAGGATCTCCTCGACGAGCCCGTCGCCCACGGCGGTGCCCATCTTCGCGAGGAGCTCCTTCGCGTGCTCGGCCTGCTTGTCGATGGCGAGCCGCATGCCGAAGCCGAACTCGGCGTTGTCCTCGAAGAGCGAGTTCGCCCAGGCCGGGCCGCGGCCCGACTCGTTCTGCGTGTAGGGCGTCGTCGGGAGGTTCGCGCCGAAGATCGACGAGCAGCCGGTCGCGTTCGCGATGATCGCGCGGTCACCGTAGAGCTGCGTGAGGAGCTTCAGGTACGGGGTCTCGCCGCAGCCGGTGCAGGCGCCGGAGAACTCGAAGAGCGGCTGGAGGAACTGCGTCCCCTTCACGTCGAGCTTCACGCGCGCGCGATCCGCCTCGGGGAGGGACAGGAAGTACGCCCAGTTCACGCGCTCCTTCTCCTTGAGCGCCATGGCGTCCTTCATGTTGATCGCCTTCTTGCCCTTCTCGGTCTTCGACTCGGCCGGGCAGATCTCCACGCACAGCGAGCAGCCGGTGCAGTCGTCCGGGGCGACCTGGAGCGCGTACTTGTGCCCCTTCACGTCCGGTGACTTGAAGTCCATCGTCACGAAGTCCTTCGGCGCGGAGGCGAGCGCCTCGGGCGCGAAGAACTTCGGGCGGATGGCCGCGTGCGGGCAGATGAGCGCGCACTTGTTGCACTGGATGCAGAGGCTCGGCTCCCAGACCGGCAGCTCGAGCGCGATCGAGCGCTTCTCCCACTTGGACGTCCCGGTCGGCCAGGTGCCGTCCACCGGGAACGCCGACACCGGGAGCTGATCGCCCTTGCCGGCGAGCATGAGGGCCGTGACGCGCTTCACGAAGTCGGGCGCCACCTCGGAGACCGCGGGCGGACGCGGCGTGCCGCTCACCTTGCGATTCGCGGTGCTCACCTGGAAGAGGTGCGCGAGCGTGTGGTCCACCGCGGCGAAGTTCTTCTGGACGACCTCCGGCCCCTTGCGGGAGTAAGTCTTCTCGATCGTCTTCTTGATGTGCGCGATCGCCTCGTCGCGCGGCAGCACACCGGAGATCGCGAAGAAGCAGGTCTGCATGATGGTGTTGATCCTCACCCCCATGCCCGTCTCGCGCGCGACCTTGTACGCGTCGATGACGTAGAGCTTCAGCTTCTTGAGCAGGACCTGGTCCTGCACCTCCGCCGGGAGGTGCTCCCAGACCTCGTCCGGTCCGTAGGGCGAGTTGATGAGGAACGTCGCGCCCGGGACCGCCTGCTCGACCATGTCGTACTTCTCGAGGAAGCCGAACTGGTGGCAGGCGATGAAGTTCGCGTTCGAGATGAGGTACGCGGAGCGGATCGGCCGCGGCCCGAAGCGCAGGTGCGAGATCGTCACCGACCCGGACTTCTTCGAGTCGTAGACGAAGTAGCCCTGCGCGAAGTTGGGCGTGTCCTCGCCGATGATCTTGATCGAGTTCTTGTTCGCGCCGACGGTGCCGTCCGCGCCGAGGCCGTAGAACAGCGCGCGGACGACGTCGGCAGGCTCGGTGTCGAACGCCGGGTCGTACTTGAGCGACGTGTGGCCGATGTCGTCGTTGATGCCGACCGTGAAGTGCCGCTTCGGCCGCGGCTTCGCGAGCTCGTCGTAGACCGCCTTCACCATCGCCGGCGTGAACTCCTTGGAGGAGAGGCCGTAGCGGCCGCCGATGACGGTGAGCTGGTGGTGGAAACGATCGATGTGCGCCTGCTCCGCCTCGCGGAGCGCCGTGACCACGTCCTGGTAGAGCGGCTCGCCGAGCGACCCCGGCTCCTTCGTCCGGTCGAGCACCGCGATGTGGTGCACGGTCCGAGGGAAGGTGGTCATGAACGCGCCGAGATCGAACGGCCGGTAGAGCCGGACCTTCACGAGGCCGACCTTCTCGCCCTTCGCGACGAGGTGCTCGACCGTCTCCTGGATCGTGTCGCACGCGGAGCCCATCGCGACGACGACGCGCTCAGCCTCGGGGTGGCCGACGTACTCGAAGAGCTTGTAGCGCCGGCCGGTGAGCTTCGCGAAGCGATCCATCGACTCCTGGACGTGCTCGGCGGCCTCCGCGTAGAACGGGTTGCACGCCTCGCGCGCCTGGAAGAACGCGTCCGGGTTCTGGGCGGTGCCGCGCACCGTCGGCCTGTCGGGCGTGAGCGCGCGCGCGCGGTGGGCCGCGACGAGCTCCTCCGGGATCATCTGGCGGAGGTCGTCGTCGGTGAGCTCCTCCATCTTCGCGACCTCGTGCGAGGTGCGGAAGCCGTCGAAGAAGTGGCAGAACGGGACGCGCGAGAGCATCGAGGCGCGCTGCGCGATCGCCGCGAAGTCGTGCGCCTCCTGCACCGACGCGGAGGAGAGCAGCCCGAAGCCGGTCTGGCGGACCGCCATCACGTCGGAGTGATCGCCGAAGATCGACAGCGCGTGCGTCGCCACCGTGCGCGCGCTCACGTGCATGCAGAACGCGGTCAGCTCGCCCGCGATCTTGTACATGTTCGGGATCATCAACAGGAGGCCCTGCGACGCCGTGAAGGTCGTCGTGAGCGCCCCTGCCTGCAGCGCGCCGTGCACCGCGCCGGCCGCGCCGCCCTCCGACTGCATCTCGGAGACGGAGGGCACCGTCCCCCAGATGTTCTTGCGACCCTTCGCCGACCACTCGTCGGCCCACTCGCCCATGTTCGAAGAGGGCGTGATCGGGTAGATCGCGATCACCTCGTTGATCCGATGGGCGACCGAGGCCGCAGCCTCGTTACCGTCCATGGTCACCATTCGCCTACTCGCCATTGTGGGACCTCCAAGTGCACGGTCTGCGGCTGGTCGAGCCGCTCACCGCCGTGACGCAAAGCTTGCCGTTTTGACGCAAGTCAAAAAAAGGCCTGCAACCTGCGGGCCTTGCTCGCGTCGGTTTGTCGAGGCGGCAAAGTGTAGCAGATCGCGCGGCGCATAAAGCAACGCCTCGGGGCGAGCGGCGCTTCCCTGCATGCGAGTGGGCGCGTTCCGCGGAGGATCGGCAGTCCGTCCGACCTTGTCCGACCGCGCGGTCGCTTGTTTCGGGGCGGCTCGCCCTGAGAAGCTTCGGGGATGGTCCGCAAGATCGGGACGAGCCGGATCGTCCGTGAAATCGGGCGCGGAGGCATGGGCGTCGTGTACGAGGCGCACCAGGAGGCGCTCGATCGCACGGTCGCGATCAAGGCCCTCGACACGAAGCTCACGCGCTCGAAGGAGATCGTGGAGCGATTCCGTCGAGAAGGACGGGCGTACGCCCGCCTTCGGCACGAGGCGATCGTCGGTGTCCACGACCTCGTCGAGCGGGACGACGGCCTCTATCTCGTGACCGACCTCGTGGACGGCGCGGACCTCGCGCGCGTCCTGGCGAGCGGCGGCGCGCTGCCGGCCGACTGCGTCGCGCTGGTCGGCGCGCGAATCGCCGACGCGCTCGACTACGTGCACTTCAACGGGCTCCTCCATCGTGACGTGAAGCCGGCGAACGTGATGGTGTCGCGCGACGGCGAGGTGAAGCTCATGGACTTCGGCATCGCGAAGGGCGCCGACGACCTGTCGCTCACGCGGGCCGGCATGCTCGTCGGCAGCCCGTCGTACATGGCGCCGGAGGTGCTCGCGGGCGAGGAGGAGGGGCCGGGCGCGGACGTGTGGGCGCTCGGGGTCACGCTGTACGAGCTCACCACGGGTGAGAAGCCGTTCCGGGGGAAGAACGCGGAGGAGCTCTTCGCGGCGATCGCGCGCGGCCGCTTCAAGAAGATCCGCGCGCTCGCGCCCGACTGCCCGCGCCGGCTCGCGCACGCCATCGAGCGCTGCCTCTCGCCGAAGCCCGCCGCGCGCATCGCCTCCGCCGGCGCGCTCGCGCGCGTGCTCGACGCGACCGCAGCGCGGCTCGTCGGCCGCACGGTCCACCCCCGCGCCCGCCTCGTCGCGCTCCTCGCCAACCGCGGCTACGCGACGGAGGAGGTCGCGCTGTCCAAGCTCGACCTCTCCACGCTGCGGGCGACCCGCATCGCCGACGTCCGCGGCTCCGCCACCGCCGCTGAGTTCCCCATCCGCCGCCGCGCGCCGTTCCGGCTCGGGCTGGCGATGCTCCTCGCGCTCGCGGCGGGGCTGGCGGCGTGGGTGGTGGGGATCTGAGCGGAGGCCCCGCCCGCCACGCTCGGCTGCGCCCTTCGAAGCGCCTCATCGAGGCGATTGCCCTCGTCAGCGGCGGCTCGCATGCGTCCCCCGAGGAGGACGCGATGAGAATGACGGCGATCGTGATCCTGGTCGTAGCGGCCGTCGCGGCCTGGGCGCAGGATGGCGCGAAGGTGAGGTACCCGCAGGGTTACCGCGAGTGGGCACACGTGAAGTCCATGGTCATCCAGGAGGGCCATCCGCTCCACGAATCATTCGGCGGCATTCACCACGTGTACGCGAACGAGAAGGCACACCGGGCGCTCGAGGCCGGTAAGGGCCGATACCCGGACGGCGCCGTCTTCGTCTTCGACCTGCTCGAGGCGCAGAGCGCCGACAACGCGATCGTCGAAGGCCCGCGCAAGGTCGTCGGCGTGATGCAGAAGGACGCGAAGCGCTTCGCCTCCACGGGCGGCTGGGGCTTCGAGGGCTTCAAGGGCGACACGCAGGAGCGGGCGGTCACGGACATGCAGTCGTGCTTCGGCTGCCATGAGCCGCAGAAGGAGCGCGGGTTCGTCTTCAGCGAGCCGCGGAAGTGACGCGCTGCGCGCAGCAGCGCACCTACCTGCCGCCGCTCGCCGTCCCCTGGTTCTGCACCCGGACCTGCTCTGCGAGCGCGCGCCACTGCGTCTCGGACTGCTGCGCGGCGCTCATCGCCTTCGCGAGCTCGCCCTGCGCCTTCTGCGATCCATCTATCGCTTCGGCGAGGTGCTTCTGGAACCGGACGGGGTCGTACTTGTTCGCCGCCGGATTCCCGGCCTGCTGGAGCGCGGTGAGCTTCGCGGTTTCGAGGCGCGCCTCCATCTCGGCCACACGGGACTCTTTCGCACGCACCTCCGCCTCTCGCGCGGCGATGAGCTTCGCGGTGAAGTCCGCGTGCGCCGCTGCGGCGCGCCGACGGAGGTCGGCGCTGCCCATGGCCGCCTGGGCGGCGCCGAGCTGCTGCGGATCGCCCGTCGCCTGCGCGGCCTTCGTGAGCGCCTCCGCGCGCTGCCGGTCGGCCTGCGCAGCGGTCTCCTCCGCCTTCGTGAAGCCCTTGCCCTCGTGCGCCTCCGACAGCCGGAGCTTCGCGTGCGAGACCTCGTCCCGGGCCCGGGATAGATCGTTCCGCGCCGCGTCGATCGGAGCCATCTGGCCCGGGACGAGCCGGCCGACGTCCTGATCCGAGACCGGCTGGAACTTCGAGGCGCTCGACGTCTTGCACGCCGAGAAAGCCAGCGCGAGCAACGCCGCGAGCGCGAGAGTGACCGTGCGCGTCATGGCGAAATCCTCCATCCCAAAGATAGGGACGGCCGGTGCGGTCGGCGCTGACGCGGCGTGCGACGCGACGGTTCGAGCCCGCGTGAGGGGGCGCATCGCGTGATCTTCCGCGCCTCACCGGTCTTCGCGTGAGGGTCCCCTAGAGAACGTCGGCGGACGCCGGGCGGCATCCCTCCCGCTCGCCCGCGCCCTTGTGGCACCGAGCGGCTAGGATGCGCCCCCCGTGCGTGCTCGCATCGTCCTCGTCTACGTCGCCATCGCCTTCCTGTGGGGCTCGACCTGGTCGGTGATCCGCATCGGGCTCGATCACCTGCCACCGCTCCGCTTCGCGGGCACGCGGATGGCGCTCGCGGCCGCGCTCCTCGCGCCGTTCGCGCTGCGGGGGGGCGCCTGGCGCGTGCTCGTGGGCGAGGCGGGGGCGCGCATCGCGCTCGTGGGGCTGTTCCAGATCGCGGTCCCCTACGGCCTCATGTTCGTGGCGCAGCAGTGGGTGCCCTCCGGGCTCGCCGCGCTCCTCTTCGCGACGTTCCCGGTCTGGATCGCGCTCCTCGCCCGCGTCTTCCTCCCCGGCGAGCGGCTCACGCCCGCGAAGCTCGCCTCGGCGGCGCTCGGCGTCGCCGGGATCGCCGTGCTCCAGGCCCCGCACCTCGGATCGCTCGACGGCTCCGGCCGGCTCGCGCTCGGGAGCGCGCTCATCATCTCCGCGTCGATCATCGTCGCGCTCGCGAACGTGCTCGTCCGGCGGCACCTCCTCGCGATCTCCCCGCTCGCCATGACCGCGGGGCAGACCTTCGTCGGGGCGATCGTGCTGCTCGCCGCGGCGCTCCTCCTCGAGCAGGGTCGGCCCGCGTCGTACACGCCCGCCGCGCTGGGCGCGCTCGCCTACCTCGCCGTCTTCGGCACGGCGCTCACGTACATCGGGCTCTACTGGCTCGTGCCGCGCGTCCCGATCGCCGCGATCGGCGCGCTGCCGCTGCTCGACACGACCGTGGCGGTGACGCTCGGCGCGGTCCTGCTCGGCGAGTCGATCGGGTGGCACCTCGCGGTCGGCGGCGGGATGGTGCTCGCGGCGGCGGCGCTCGCGTCGCGCGACGCACCGCGCTCCTGACGCAGGGTGACGGCGAAAACTGGCGCGATCGGCGCGGCTCTCCGAGTATCCCGGCCGGGGGCTTCAGGGAGGATCGATGGCGCGCCTCACGCTCGACGTCGCGCTCCGCGCGCTCGCGGTCACGCTGCTCATCGCCGGCGCGTGCGAGTCTCGCGCGCCCATCGGGCCCATCGATTCGCCGCCCGTGGATCCGCCGCCCGTCATGACCGGCCGCTGCGACGCGTGCCACGGCGCGCCGCCGCAGACGGGCGCGCACCTCGCGCACGCGATGCCGGTGACGCTCGACGGGCTCG
>DATIDF010000118.1:0-2542 GCA_035456445.1 Anaeromyxobacter sp. | reverse complement strand
GGCGCCTTCTTCGGCGAAGGGAAGAGGACCTGCCAGAGGACGAGAATGCCGACCGAGAGCACGGTGGCGAAGAGGACGCGGCGATTGTCACCCAAGGTGAAACCTCACGATCAGGGCACCGGGTCGATGCCGCCCGGATGGAAGGGATGGCAGCGGACGAGCCGACGGGCGGCGAGCCAGCTGCCGCGCGCGGCGCCGTGGCGGCGCAGCGCGGTCTCCGCGTACGCGGAGCAGCTCGGGTAGAAACGGCAGGCGGGCGGCAAGAGCGGCGAGACGAGCCGCCGGTACAGCCGCACGAGGCCGAGGAGGAGCGCGCGGATCACGGCCCCGCCTCCGAGAGGAGCCGCTCCTTCGCGGCGAGGAGCGCACGGGTCGCGCCGGCGAGCCCCATCTCGGTGGCCCCCTTGCGCGCGATGACGACGAGCTCGACCGGGGGCAGATCGCTGCGCACCGCGCGGAAGGCCTCCCGCACCCAGCGCTTCACGCGGTTCCGCGCGACGGCGTTCGCCACCTTGGAGGACACCGTGATTCCGATCCGCGGCTCGGTCGCCTTCGTGGCGAGCGCGAGGATGACGACCTCCCCCGCGTAGAGCCGCCGGCCGCGCTGCTGGACCTGTAGGAACTCGCGGCGGCGCCGCAGCCGCGCCGCCTTCGGGAACCTCACCAGCTACTTCTTAGGCGCGGACGGCGTCAGCCGCTTGCGGCCCTTCGCCCTGCGGCGCTTCAAGACGTTGCGCCCGCCCGGGCTCCCCGACCGCTTCAAGAATCCGTGCGTGCGGTTCCTGCGCTGCTTCTTCGGCTGATATGTCCGCTTCATGGCGCGGCAACCTCACCGATCAGGCGCAGGATGTCAAGAATCACGCGCACTTCACCCGCCGGTGTGCTCCACTCGCCCGAGCGCCTCGCGCGGACGCCGCGAAACCCTCGTCGTTTCGCGAGCGACCACGTCGGCCTTGATCCCTCCGACGGACCTTGGCTAACGTCCGCGCCACGCAACCCGGGCCCGCCTGACTCCTCGTTGCCCGAGCGAAGAGTGAAGCCGCGATCGATCTCCGATTCTGCGGGCGGGGGTCGTTTTGTTTCTTGGGAAGGGACGGGGGATTCGCAACATGGACGGTTCCGCGAGCGCCAGGATCACGGTCCTCGATGACCTCTGGTCGCGTATCCACACGTACCTGCGCTCCCGCCTGCGGCACGATCCGTACGAGCGCTGGTTCGCCCCGCTCCGCGCCGTCTCGCTCGACGGGGGGCGCCTGCAGGTCGCCGCGCCCGATCGCTTCCACCGCGACTTCGTCGAGGACAACTACCGCGGCTTCTTCGAGGAGTTCCTCCCCTCGGTGGCGGGCGAGCCGCTCCGAATCTCCTTCGTCGTCGACGAGGCGGCCCGCGCCGCGCCGGAGCGCCCGGCGCTGACGCCGGTCTCGCTCCCCTCCCTCACCCCGGTGTCGAGCCCGCCCGTGGACCCGCGCGACGTCCGCCCGAACCCGCGCTACACCTTCGACACCTTCGTCGTCGGCGAGTCGAACCGCTTCGCCTTCGCCGCCACCCAGGCCGTCGCCGCGAACCCCGGCAAGACCTGGAACCCGCTCTTCATCCACGGCGACTCCGGCCTCGGCAAGACCCACCTCCTCCACGCCGTCGCCCACGCGATCTGCGAGAAGCAGGGCGGCGGCCGGACGGCGATCGTCTCCTCCGAGCGCTACACGAACGACTTCATCGACGCGCTCAAGAAGGGCACCGTCGACGAGTTCCGCCGCAAGTACCGCGAGTGCTCGGCCTTCATCGTCGACGACGTGCAGTTCCTCGCCGGCAAGGACCGCACCGCCGAGGAGTTCTTCCACACCTTCAACGAGCTCCACGACCACCACGTCCAGATCGTGCTGTCCTCGGACCGCTCCCCCAAGGAGCTGAAGGGGCTCGACGACCGGCTCTGCTCCCGCTTCGAGTGGGGCATGCGGGTGCGCATCGAGCCGCCCGAGTTCGAGACGCGCGCCGCCATCCTCAAGAAGAAGGCGGAGATCGAGAGCATCGACCTGCCCGACGACGTCACGGACCTCCTCGCGACGCACATCCGCTCGAACGTCCGGGCCCTCGAGGGCGCGCTCATGCGCCTCGCCGCCTTCGCGTCGCTGAAGCAGCAGCCCGTCACGGTCCCGCTCGCGCGCGACGTCCTCTCCGACGTCATCCCGCCCCAGGGCTACCGGCCGCCCATCGAGCGGATCCAGGAGCTCGTGGCCGCCCACTACGGCCTCACCGTGGCGAAGCTCACGAGCGCCTCGCGCGAGCAGAAGGTCGCCCTGCCGAGGCAGATCGCCATGTACCTCTGCCGCATCCTGGCGGAGGAGAAGCTCCAGGCGATCGCCGAGAAGTTCAACAAGAAGGATCACACGACGGTCATCTCCGCCATCGACCGCGTGAAGAGCCTCCAGGAGTCGGACGAGCAGGTCCGCGGCGCCGTCCAGGCGCTCACCTCCAAGCTCGCACCGTGAGCCCCTTCGACCCCGAGACCGCCGCGCCGGGCCCCTCCGCCCGGACGGCGCGC
>DATIDF010000117.1:0-4578 GCA_035456445.1 Anaeromyxobacter sp. | reverse complement strand
TCACTCCCGCCCGCGGTTCCGGTAGACCCGGCGGAGCTCCCGCTTGATGCCCTTCCAGCGCTGCTTCTCCACCCGCGCCGCGGCGCCGCCGCGCCGCGCCTCCTGGACCTCGATCTCGCGCTCGAGCTTGCGAAGGCTCTCGAGGCGCGCGCGATCGAGAGCACCGCCCTCCACCGCGGCGACCACCGCGCACCCTGGCTCGCCGTCGTGGCGGCAATCACGGAACCGGCACCGCTCGGCCAGCGCCGCCACGTCGTCGAAGGCGGCCCCCAGGCCGCCCGCGTCCCACAGCCGCAGCTCGCGGATCCCGGGCCCGTCGATCACCGCCCCACCCCCGGCGAGCAGGAACAGCCGCCTCCCGGTTGTCGCGTGCCGGCCGCGTGCGTCGTGCTCCCGGACCGCGGCGGTCACCTGGATCTCGGCCCCGAGGAGCGCATTCACGAGCGTCGACTTGCCCGCGCCCGACGGGCCCACGAAGACGCCCGTCCTGCCGGGAGCGAGGAGCCGCGCGACGTCCTCCATCCCCTCTCCCGTCAGGCCGGAGGCGGCGAGCACCGGCGCCCCGCGCGCGACCGCGGCGGCCTCCCCGAGCGCGGCGCCGGGATCCGGGACGAGGTCCGGCTTCGTGAGGACCACCGCCGGCACGGCACCGCCCGCGTACACCGCCGCGAGGGTCCGCTCGAGGCGGCGCGGGTTCACGCCCTCGTCGAGTCCCTGCACGAGGAGGACGACGTCCACATTGGCGGCGAGGACCTGCTCCGCGGTCTCGCGGCCTGCGCCGTTGCGCGACAGGAGGGAGCGTCGCTCGAGGACCCGCGCGATGGGCGGGTCGTCGCCGGGCGGAGCGAGGACGAAATCGCCGACCACCGGCACCTCGCCCGCTGCTCTCAAGCGGCCGGGAACGGTGACGAGCCGCTCGCCGTCCTCGAACCGGACGGCGAGACGTGGGCCGCGATCGGCGACGGCGCGACCGGGCGAGAGCGTGAGCGCTTCTTCGGGAGCGAGCTGCGAGGAGAAGAACGGACCCCAGCCGAGGGTCTCCAGATTGGACACGGGTGCACCTCGAAAGCACGAGCGAACGGACGCGACGCCGTCCCCGCCGAAGCAGGCGGGCGGGGCGGTGGCGAAGGGGCCGCGCCGCCGCGGGAAGCGGGGCTGGCGCGGCGACTCGAGCTAGCGGGCACGATCGGACATCTGGCACATTCTAGAGAGACACCGGGCGCACGTCACTCCTTCTTCTTGAGCCGTCCCTCGTTCTCCTTGATGAAGCCGCGGATGTCGTCCGCCATGTCGAGCAGCTTCAGCCACTGCTCCTGATAGAGCGTCACCGGAAAGCGGCCGAGCCCGTACACGGACACCGCGCCCTTCTCGCTGACCTTCATCGAGACGCCCTTGCTGCCGCGCGCCTTGAGCGCGGCGTTCTCGGCCTTGAGTCGTTCGAGCTCCGCCTTCATTTCCTCATCGGTCGCCATCGTTCCTCCCGAGCCTGGCAGACAGCGTACTCGACCCGCCTGACCGACCCGGTCACGTGCGTGAAGCATCGATGCAAGGGGGTGTCGTCCCGGCGTCGAGGCGATCGGTCGGGCCGTCGTGCGTCGCGCCCTGGCACGTCGTCACGCTCGTCGCTCCCAAGCGGGAGCCCACGGCGGGTTGGCGGCGCTCATGCGCGCGTCTATGCATGCACCGCATCGACCCAACCCAAGGAGAAGGATCATGGCCACAGCGATGGAGGCGTCCCAGATCCCGCGCGCCGAGCACCAGGAGGGCCCTGCTCGGCTCGAGCTGAACGGCCCGGCGCCCGACTTCGAGGCGAACACGACGCACGGGCCCATCAAGCTCTCCGAATGGCAGAAGGGTCGCTGGCTGATCTTCTTCTCGCACCCCGCCGACTTCACGCCCGTGTGCACGACGGAGTTCGTCGAGTTCGCCCGGCGCTACCCCGAGTTCGAGAAGCGCGGGGTGGCGCTCCTCGGCAACTCGGTGGACTCGGTCTACAGCCACATCGCCTGGGTGCGGAACATCGAGGAGAAGTTCGGGCTCAAGATCCCCTTCCCGATCGTGGCCGACCTCGACCAGAAGGTCTCGCGCCTGTACGGCATGATCCACCAGCCGAGCTCCGTCACCGCCCCCGTGCGCTGCGTCTTCTTCATCGACCCGAAGCGCACGTTGCGAGCGATGATCTACTACCCGCTCAACGTGGGCCGGAACTTCGACGAGGTCATGCGGGTGGTTGACGCGCTGCAGATGGTCGACGCGAACGCCGTCGCCTGTCCCGCCAACTGGAAGCCGGGCGAGGACGTCATCGTCCCGGCCCCGGTGACCTACGACGCCGCCGCCGAGCGAGCCGGCTCGAAGGACTTCCAGGTGACCGACTGGTACTTCGCGAAGAAGCACCTCGAGCCGGACCGCGGCCGCAGCGCCTGATCCGAGCTCCGAGGCCGTCGCCATCCGCGAGATACCGTTCAGGCGATACCCGAGGCCTGAGTCGCGAGCCATGCTCTTCCACCAATTTCGCGCGGGAGGCTGTCTCTCGTACCTGCTCGCCTGCGAGCGTTCCCACGTCGCGGCGCTCGTCGATCCCGAGATCTCGCTCGTCGAGCGATACCTGGGCGAGGCGAGCAGCGCCGGGCTGCGGCTGAAGTACGTCATCGACACGCACACGCACGCGGATCACTTCTCCGCCGCGCACACCGTCGCGCAGCGGCTGTCGCTCCCCGCGGTGATGCATCGCGCGACCGAGGCGGTGCACGTCGATCTGCACGTCGAGGACGGCGAGGAGCTCCTCGTCGGGGACCTCCGCCTGCAGGTGATGCACACGCCCGGTCACACCTCCGACTCGATGTGTCTCGTCGCCTCCGATCGCGTGCTCACGGGTGACACCCTGCTCATCCAGGCGACCGGAAGGACGGACCTGCCGACGGGCGATCCCGCGGCCATGCACGCGAGCCTGTTCGGCAAGCTGCTCGGCCTCGACGACTCGCTGCTGGTCTTCCCGGCCCACGACTACGAGGGCCGCTCCTCGACGACCCTCGGCGCGCAGCGGGCCACGAACCCGCGCCTGCAGCTCCGCGATCCAGCCGCGTTCGTGGCGCAGATGCGCTCGCTCAGCCTCGCCATGCCGACCCACCTCACCGAGGCGCTGCGCACGAACCGCAGCGGGGCCAAGTCCGTCGCCCAGATGATCGAGGAGGCGACCCGCGTCGTTCCCTTCATGTCGATGCAGGAGGTGCGGCGGCGCATCGGCGAGGGCGCGGGCGACCTGAGACCGCTCGACGTGCGCGAGCGGGACGCTTTCGAGGCGGGCCACCTGCCCGGCGCGCTCCACCTCGCGCGCGGGCAGCTCGAGCTCCGCATCGACGAGGTCGTGCCGGATCCCGCGACCCGGCTCGTCGTGTACTGCGACCTCGGCAAGATCTCCACGCTCGCGGTCGCGACGCTGCGGGCGATGGGTTACCTCCGCGCCGCGGCGCTCGACGGCGGTCTCCGGGCCTGGAAGGAGGCGGGCTTCCCGGTCACGACCGGCGACGCTGCCGGTGCGAGATGACGGGGCGCCGAGTGCTCCAATGAGAGGGCCCCGGCCACCGCGCGGGTGACCGGGGCCCGGGACTCACGACTCCGACTTCCTAATGACGCGCGCGCAGCGCCGACCGCCTGCGGCGCATCGCGACGAGGCCGAGCGAGAGCAGGGTCACGAACCCGGCGCCCCCCGAACCGCTGCTGCAGCCGCCGGAGGTGGACGCGCCGTCCGCGGAGAGCAGACTGCTCTCCCGCTGCTGGAACTCGACGTCCTCGAGCACCTCGAGGTCGGCGAGATCGGTGGCGTCACGCGATGCGACCGCGTCACGCGACGGGCGACCGAGCATGGTCCGGGCGATCGCCTGGTCCGTGTCGGGATCCTGATCGGCGACCGTCACCGTCCAGCGAACGGTGCCGCGCGCGCCGGCGACCACGTACGGCGGGAAGGCGACCTCTCCGTCTTCGCTGGCGGCCAGCGTCACGGGGATCGTCTCCTCGTACACCTTCGCCCCGTTCAGCACGCCGGTGAGCGTGGCGCTCGCCGTCGCGTCGATCTGGCTCAGGTTCCTGAGATGGAGCAGGGGCGTGATGGACGCGCCCACCGGGTTCTCCACGCGCTTCGGCACCTTGAACTCCTCGATGTCCACGTCCGCGTCGGCGCTCGGGACCGGCGCCAGGGCGCCCGTGCCGGTGAGCGAGACGTTCTGGCTCGCGTGCGCCGGGTCGCTGCTCGCGATCGCGAAGCAGCCCGAGTCGGTGGCGGCGGCGGTCGGAGCGTACGTGGTGGTGAGCGTCACGCTCTCCCCCGGGGCGACCGTGAACGGCGCCGCGGGCGAGACGGAGAACGCGGCGGGCGTGCCGTCGCACAGGGAGATCCCGGTCACGTCAAGCGCGCCGTTCCCGGTGTTCCGCACCTGCGTGGTCCGGGAGGCGGTGCTCCCGACGGTGACGGTACCGAAGTCGAGCGCCACGGGATCGACCGCGATCGAGGGGACCGCCTCTGCCGCAGCCGTACCGCTGACCGCGAGGTTGACGAGCGGGCTCGCAGGATCGTTGCTCGCG
>DATIDF010000116.1:0-4403 GCA_035456445.1 Anaeromyxobacter sp. | reverse complement strand
CAAGCTCCCGCCTCCCGCCCCGCCGCCGCCCGAGCGCGTGCCGGTGCCGCCGGCCCGCCCGGAGGATCTCCGCGCCGCGCGCGAGGCGGAGGAGGCGCGCAGGAAGGAGGAGTACCGCCGCAAGAAGGAGGCGGATCGGCTCGAGCGCGAGCGGCGCCAGCGCGAGCGCGAGGAGGCGGAGGCGCGGGCACGCGAGGAGGCGGCCCGGGCAACCCGCGAGGCGGAGGAGGTACGCCGCCGCGAGGAGGAGGAGCGCCGCCGGCGAGCCGAGGCCGAGGCGGGCAAGACGCTCGCCGCCGGGCTCGAGAAGACCCGCGGCGGCTTCATGGCCCGGCTGAACGCCCTGTTCACGGGCGGGAAGCTCGTCGACGACGGCGTCCTCGCCGACCTCGAGGAGGTCCTGTTCACGGCCGACATCGGCGTGCGCACCGCGACGCGGCTCCTCGAGTCCGCCCGCGAGCGCGTCCGAAAGAAGGAGCTCGCCGATCCCGAGCGACTCAAGGCGGCGCTCCGAGAGGAGATCGCGCGCATCCTCGCCCTCGACGGCGCGCCCGCCGACGCGCGCCCGCTCGAGATCGGCAAGGCGCGGCCGTGGGTCGTCATGGTCGTGGGCGTGAACGGATCGGGCAAGACGACGACCATCGGCAAGCTCGCGGCGAAGCTCCAGGACCAGGGCCGCAAGGTCCTGCTCGGCGCGGGCGACACGTTCCGCGCCGCCGCCGGCGAGCAGCTCGAGATCTGGGCGGAGCGCGTCGGCGCGCCGATCGTGCGGGGCAAGGAGGGCGCCGATCCCGCGAGCGTCTGCTTCGAGGCGGTGCAGCGCGGCGCGCAGGATGGGGTCGACGTGGTCCTGTGCGACACCGCCGGGCGGCTTCACACGAAGGCGCCCCTCATGGAGGAGCTGAAGAAGGTGAAGCGCGTGATCGCCAAGGCGGCCGAGGGCGCGCCGCACGAGGTGCTGCTCGTCCTCGACTCGACGAACGGCCAGAACGCGATCGCCCAGGCGCGCCAGTTCAACGAGGCGCTCGGCGTCACCGGCATCGTGCTCACGAAGCTCGACGGCACCGCCAAGGGCGGGGTCGTGATCGGCATCTGCGACGAGCTCAAGATCCCGGTGCGCTACGTGGGCGTCGGCGAGAGCGTCGCAGACCTGAAGCCCTTCGCGCCCGCCGAGTTCGTGCAGGCGCTGTTCGACTAGAGTGACCTGATGCAGCCGTTCGCCGTCATCCTGTTCGACATCGACGGCACGCTCGTCTCGGCGGGCGGGGCGGGGCGCCGCGCCCTGGAGCGCGCGCTCGAGGAGCGCTGCGGGCCGCTCGCCGGCCGTCTCGCCGCGCTCCACCTCGACGGCATGACCGACCGGCTCATCGTGCGCGAGGCGCTCGGGCTCCTCGAGCACGCGTACTCGGACGCCGCCTGCGACGGCGTCCTGGCGCGCTACCTGGAGCACCTCCGTGAGGAGATCGCAGACCCCCGCTACGCGGTCCTGCCCGGGGTCACGAGCCTGCTCGAAGCGCTCCGGGCGCGGGCGCTGCCGTTCGGCCTCTGCACCGGCAACGTCGAGCTCGGGGCGCGCGTGAAGCTCGCCCGCGGCGGCCTCGACGACTACTTCGAGTGGGGCCCGCGGGCCATCGGCGGGTTCGCGCACGACGGCGAGGCGCGCGAGCGCGTCGTCGCTGCGGCGCTCGCCCGCGCCTCCGTTCGCCTCGGCCGGCCGGTCCACGCGCGCGAAGCGCTCGTCGTGGGGGACACGCCTCGGGACGTCGCGGCGGCGCGGCACGTCGGCTGCCCGGTGCTCGCGGTCGCGACCGGGCGCTACCCCGCCGGCGAGCTCGCCGCCTGCGGTGCCGACCATGTGTCCCCCACCCTCGCCGATCCCGCCGCCCTCCGGCTGCTGCTGGGGTGAGGCTGGCGCCCCGATGCCACGGCGGTCGCCGGGCCGTCCCGGCGGGCGCTCGCGCGACGCGCCGCTCACCCAACAAGCCCCCCGGGCCCCCATGCCCCACCGGGCGCGTCGCCGAAACGTTGGAGCGTGCCTGCGTCGTCCGGCCTCGCCAGGGGACCTCCGGCCTTCACCGTCTTCACGCCGACGTTCAACCGCGCCGGCACGCTCGCGCGCGTCCACGACAGCCTGCGCGCGCAGACCTTCCGCGACTTCGAGTGGGTCGTCGTGGACGACGGGTCCGAGGATGGCACGCGCGAGCTCGTCGCCGGCTGGGCGGGGTCCGCCGGGTTCCCGCTCCGTTACTTCTGGCAGCGGAACGCCGGGAAGGCCGCCGCGGTCAACCGCGGGGTGGCGGAGGCGCGGGGCGAGCTGTTCCTCATCGCGGACTCGGACGACGCGTTCGTTCCGCGCGCGCTCGAGCGGTTCTGGCACCACTGGCAGTCCATCCCCGCCGGAGAGCGTCATCGGTTCAGCGGCGTCACCGCGCTCTGCTGCGACGAGCACGGCGCGCTGATCGGCGACCCGTTCCCGCGCTCTCCGCTCGACGCCACCTGGTGGGACATTCACTATCGTCACGCGCTGCGCGGCGAGAAGTGGGGCTTCCACCGGACGAGCGTGTTCCGCGAGTTCCCGTTTCCGGTCGAGCCCGGGACGCGGCACGTGCCGGAGGAGGTGGTGTGGCGCGCCATCTCCCGCCGGTACGCGACGCGCCACGTGAACGAGATCCTGCGGATCTACCGCCGGGACGGAGGCGACCAGCTCACGCGCATGTCGCCGCGGTCGTGGGCTCGCTTCCGCGCCCTGTACGCGCAGCGCCTCTACGAGGATCGCGCGTGGCTCGTCGTCGCGCCGGTCGAGCTCCTCAAGCTCGCGATCCACTACGTGCGCTTCTCATTCCTGTCCGGTGATCCCGTGCGCGTGCAGATCGCGCCGCTCGCGACGGTCCCGCTGAAGCTGCTCTGGGCCACCGCGGCGCCGCTGGGGCTCGCCCTGGCGCTGCGGGACCGCGTGCGCGAGAGCGCATCCGGCGCGAGCCGCGCCGCCGTGTCCTCTGGCCCTCGCGAGCTCCCGCCGGCGAGCCCGCCTTGACCTGCCCGCGCCCGCGGGCTATGGCGGCGTCCACCAGGGGGTCACCATGACGACGCGCACGTCCTCGGCCGCAACCGGCCGGCAGCTGCCCTCGCTCGACGGGCCGCGCCTGCACGGGGTGCCCGTGGACCGGACGAACGCCGCTGACCTGCAGGCGTGCCTCGAGGGCGCGCCGGACTACTGGCTGCGGACCGAAGGCCACCTGCCCGAGCCCGACGCCGGGCTGCGCCTCGTCGAGGAGGCCGAGGCCGACGACTCGCGCCGGGTGTTCTGCCTCGTGCCGCACAGCGGCGGCCCCGCGGTGGGGGTCATCGACCTCTACCTGCACCACCCCGAACCGGGCGTGGCGCACGTCGGCCTGCTCCTCTTCCGGGAGTCGTGCCAGGGCATCGGGTATGGCGAGGAGACGGTCGCCGCGCTCGAGCACGCGCTCCTGCGCGCCGGCTTCAGCGCGTTGCGGGCCTCGGTCGGCGACGAGAACCCCGGCGCGCAGGCGTTCTGGGAGCGGATCGGTTTCGCGGAGATCGGCCGTCTCGACGGCGGCGTCGCGGTGTACGAGCGGACGCTCGTCGATGGGCGCTAGGGGTGAAATGACGAGAGCGGCCCAGCGGCCGCTCTCGTTCACGCTCTGATCTGCCGGCGGCTACTCGGCGGACGGCTGGGGCGCCATCTGCCTCGCGGAACGCGCGAGGTAGCCGCGCACGCCCTCGTACAGGCTCGCGAGGCCGACGTAGCCGAAGCCGACCTGGAACAGCACGAGGAACGGCAGCGAGTAGTAGACGCCGCGATCGATGAGGTACAGGACGCCGTAGGTCATGTAGGCGGCGAGCGCGAGCTCGACGATGGGCTGGAACGTGACCGCCGCCTTGTAGCGCTTCTTCACGACCGAGTCGCCCGAGGACTTCACGCCGTGCTTCGGCGTGCGGGTGAAGGCCGTCTCGTAGCCCATGAGCGCCTCGACGACCGCGCGCGCCTGGTTCACTGCGAGGCCGATACCGAGCGCCATGACGAACGGCAGGTACTTCACGCGCTCCCAGCGCGTCCTGCCCTGCTCGCGCTGGCTCGCCATGTAGAAGAAGACGACGCTGAAGGTGGCCGCCGCGAAGAACGGCAGGTCGAGGAAGAGCACCTCGAGTGCGCCGTGCGAGACCCGCACCACCACGGTGATCGGCAGCAGGATCGCGAGCGGGATCATCATGAGGTAGCCGAGGTTCGCGGTGAGGTGCATGAACGCCTCCCGCTTGACCTCCTTCGGCACGTCCGCGCGGCGGATGAGCGGCAGGAGCTTCAGCGCCGTCTGGATGGAGCCCTTCGCCCAGCGGTGCTGCTGGCTCTTGAACGCGTTCATCTCCACCGGGACCTCGGCCGG
>DATIDF010000115.1:0-6198 GCA_035456445.1 Anaeromyxobacter sp. | reverse complement strand
GATCACGTTCGCGACCGTCCCCTCTCCCTCGATCATCGCGTACACGCGGAGCGGCAGCCGGTCCTCCGACGCGAGGCGGCGGTACACCTCGAGCACCTCGGGCGTCACGCCCGCGTCGTGCGCCGCGGTGATGCCGAGCCCGACGAGCGCGTCCATCCCGCGACGGAGCGCCTCCTCGATCTCCGCCGGAGACGGCGCGGGGATCCGCCTCAGCACGAGCTCCATCGCGGCGTCCACGAGCACGCCGGTGGGGCGGCCGCCCGTGTCACGCACGATCCTCCCACCCGGCGGGTCCTTCGTATCCGGCCCGATGCCGGCGGTGGCGAGCGCGGAGCCGTTCGCCCATCCCGCGTGGCCGTCCACGCGCACGAGGAAGACGGGGTGGTCCGGCACCGCGCGCGAGAGCGTCGCCTCCGAGGGGAACGTCTGCCGGGGCCAGCGGTTCTGATCCCAGCCGCGACCGCGGATCCAGCTCCCCTTCGGCAGGGCGCGCGCCCGCTCCGCCACGCGGGCGACGCAGGCGTCCTCGCTCTCGAGACCGGCGCAGCTCACCTCGAGCTCGGCGCGCCCGAGCCCCATGACGTGCCCGTGCGCGTCCACGAGCCCCGGCACGGCGCTCCCGACCTCGATCCGGCGGACCCCCGGCGCCGCGCGCGAGGCGCACGCGCCGATCGTCCCGACGCAGGCGAACCGGCCGTCTCTCAGGAGCGCAGCCTCGACGACGGGCCGCGCCGGATCGAGCGTGTGGAGGAGGCCGACGACGAGGAGCTCGGGGGCGTTGGCCATGCCCCGGCTCTAGCCCACCCGCGCGCGCCGCGCTACGCGGCCCGTACGCCCGGCGGCGGAGCCACCCGCTCGGTGCGCTCCCAAGTGGCGCGCTGCGTCCCGCGCACGAAGCGCCAGAACCCGACCGCGAGCGCGGCGTTCATGGCGACGAAGTAACGCGCCAGCGAGGCGAATCGGCGGAGCTTGCCCGTCGCGGCGCGCGGCCCCGCGAGCGCCAGCCCGTAGAAGAGGAGCTGGCCGAGGAGGAGCGCGCGGTAGAGCCAGGCCCCGGGCTGCGCAGCGAGCGGGAGGCTCACGACGAGCGCGACGGCGAGGAGGAAGGGCGTCATCCATCGCAGGAGCTTGTGCGAGACGAAGGAGAAGAAGACGAAGCCGGTGCGCGGATCGAGCAGGTCCGGGACGCGCGCTAGGGCCTGCCAGTCGCCCGCGCCGATCCGGGCGCGCCGCCCGAACTCGCGCCCGTTGTCCTCGGTCGTCTCCTCGTGCGCGACCGCGTCGGGCTCGTACGGCACGCTCCACCCGCGCACCGCGATGCGGACCGGGATGACGAAGTCGTCGATGATCGTGTCCGGCCGGATCGGGCTGAACAGGATCCGGCGTATCGCGTAGAGGCCGCCGTTCGCGCCCAGCACGGCGCCGTGCTTGCCCTCGTAGTACTTGAGGGCCGTCTCGTACTTCCAGTAGAGGCTCTCCTCGAACTCGGCGCGGGTAGGGTTGTACAGCCGAAGCCGGCCGACCACCGCGCCGACGGCGGGATCGCGGAAGCGGCGCACGAGCGCGCGAACCGCACCCGGCTCGAGCATCACGTTCGCGTCGGTGAGGACGACGATGTCCCCCTTCGCGTTCGGGACGAGCTTCGAGAGGGCGGCGGGCTTCCCGGCGCGCGGCGAGAGCTCGTGGACGATCACGCGGTCGCCGCCCGCCGCCCGCGCGAGCTCCGCCGTGCGATCGGTGCATCCGTCGCACCCGACCACGATCTCGAGCCGATCCGTCGGGTAATCGAGGGCGAGGCAGTTCTCGATCTTCTGGCGGATGCACGCCTCCTCGTCGAAGGCGGAGAAGACGATCGAGACCTTCGGCCACGCGTCGGCGACGCGCCCCGCGCGGCGGTCCGCGCCGCCCAAGACGAAGCGCAGCGCCGAGAGCACCTCGCGGGCGCCGTCCCAGACGAGGAGCAAGAGGAAGTAGCCGACGTAGCTGAACGCGACGAGCCCCAGGGCGCTCCAGAAGATGGTCGACATCGATCGTGGCACACAGCAACGGGCGCGCCACGCTCGCCGACCTCTTCGGGGCACTAGCCGCCGCTGACCGGCTCCTCGAGCGCCGCGGGCTCTCGCGAGTGACGCCGAACCCCCTCCGGCACCTCGGGCGGGGCGATCTGCGGCATCCCAGACGCTGGGGCGACGTCCGGGATCGAGGCGGGCTGGAGCGCGCTGGGCGGATCGCCCCGCACGGACGCGGGCGCGCTGCCCGGCAGGGCACCGATCGGCGCCGCGGGTCGTGACGGTTGAGAAGCTGCGACCCCGGGCTGAGGCGTAAGCTCCGCGGAGGGCGAGCCGGGTGGGTCTTCAGGGAACGCCGCTGGGGCGGAGCCCTGGGCAACGGTTTTCCCCGACGGTGACGTAGCTTTCGCAGGGAGCGGCCCGGCGAGCGGCTGTGCGTGCGGTCCCTGCGAGGGGCCATCGCTGGGAGGCCGAACTCCCTGGAGCGGCTCCGCCTCGCGGGGCCCGGCCACGCGGGACAGCCCCGCCGTGCGCGGGCTCGCGGCGCTGGACTCGGCGCGACCACGCAGGAGGAACCAGCCCACCGCGGCGAGAGCGATCAAACCGACAGCGACGGCCGGCGCGAGCCAGCGCAGACGAGCCGTGAAGCGGAGGCGCGACTCGAATGCGCCGACCGTGTCGCGGCGCAGGACGGGGTGGGAGCGCACCGCGCCCGGTCCCGGCGTCGGGCGGTAGACGGAAGGCGCGGCGCCTCGCGCGTAGCGCGGCTCGTGCGCGGGGGCGCGAGGACCGAGCGACTCCGGCCGCGGTGCTGGCGTCGGCCGGTCCCCCGCGGCAGACGGCGCCACGGACCGCGGCGCGGCCGGCGGCTCCGCAGCGGTCGAGGAGGCGGCCTCGATCGCGGCGGCAGCGTTCTCGAGCTCGAGCGCGGATGGTCGCACCCCGCCGGAGTCGCTCGGACGGGACGGACGCGCCGTGAAGACGTGATCACAGCGGGTGCACTGGACCGGTGAGCCGTCCGGCGCGAGCAGCGCCTCGTCCAGCTCGTAAAGCGTCGAGCAGCGTTCGCAGCGGATTACCAAATGGAGTCCTCCCGTCCCTACCGCGCGGGACAGGGTACACGAGCTCTCCGACAGGTCGCTACGGTTCCACGAGAAGCGCGGCGCGCGCCTGGGCGAGCTTCTTCGGGCCGACGCCGCGCACGCGCAAGAGCGACTCGACGTCGGGGAAGGCCCCGTTCCTTTCCCGGTCCGCGACCACCTCCGCGGCGAGCCGCCGCGACAGCCCGGGCACGAAGGCGAGGTCGCGCGCGGAGGCGCGGTTCGGATCGACGGGCATGCCGAGCGCGAGCCGTTCGTCCGAGGCGAGCGGTCGCGTCGCGCCAGGGTCCGTGGCGCAGCCCACCCAGTGGCGCGGGAACGTCCCGTGTCCGGAGGGAAGGCACGGCGCAGGAGCGGCGGGCGTCTCGAGGAACTCGCGCACGGGCGCGGCGGCGAGCGCGGCGAGGAGGGCGAGCAGCACGGCCATGCGGCGAGCCATGCGCGCCCGTCCAAGCAAGCCGCGCGCCGACCCGGAGCGGATCTCCGACGGCGGTTCATATCAGCGGAACAGGGCCGCTCCAGCAGCCGAGCGAAAGTCGAAGGACACGCAGGGGGCGTTCGCCCACGTCGCCGGGACAAGAGCCCTCCCCCGGTGTAGGGAAGCCGCGCATGAGCCACGGTGCGAGCGGCAGCGGGGTCCGGCAGCACGTCCTCCTCGACGGAGACACCCTCACGCTGGAGGAGGTCGAGGCGGTGGCGCTCGGGCGAGCGCGGGCGGAGCTCTCGCCCGGCGCGCGCGAGCGGGTGCGGCGTGCGCGGGCGCTCGTCGACGCTCGGCTCGAGGACGGCGAGCCGCACTACGGGATCAACACCGGGTTCGGGACGCTCGCGGAGGTGCGCATCGATCGCGCCGACCTCGAGCGGCTGCAGCGAAACCTCGTCCTCTCGCACGCGGCGGGGGTGGGCGCGCCGCTCTCGCTCGTCGAGGCGCGCGCCCTGATGCTGCTCCGCGCGAACGTGCTCGCGAAGGGAGTGTCGGGCATCCGCGAGCAGACGCTGGATCTCTTGCTCGCGCTGCTCGATCGCGGCGTCGTGCCGGTCGTGCCCCAGCGCGGCTCCGTCGGAGCGTCGGGGGATCTCGCTCCGCTCGCCCACCTCGCGCTGCTCCTCATCGGCGAGGGAGAGGCGTTCGTGACCGCTCCCGACGCCGCCCCCGAGCGCGTCCCCTCCCGCGAGGCGCTGCGCCGGGTGGGGCTGGCGCCGGCGGTGCTGCAGCCGAAGGAAGGGCTCGCGCTGGTGAACGGAACGCAGGCGATGGCGGCGGTAGGGACGCTCGCCGTGCTCCACGCCGAGCGCCTCGCCGCGCTCGCCGACCTCGCCGGCGCGATGACGCTCGAGGGGCTGCTCGGCTCGCACCGTCCGTTCGCGCCGGAGATCCAGGCGGTGCGCGGCCAGCCCGGCCAGATCGCCGCGGCGGCGCGGCTGCGCGAGCTGCTCGCGGGGTCGGAGCTCAACGCCTCGCACCAGGGCCCCGGTTGCCACAAGGTACAGGACCCCTACTCGCTGCGCTGCATGCCCCAGGTGCACGGAGCCGCCCGCGACGGGATCGTGTTCTGCCGTGGCACGCTCGCGCGCGAGGTGAACGCGGCCACCGACAACCCGCTCGTGTTCCCGGATACGGGCGAGATCGTCTCGGGCGGCAACTTCCACGGCCAGCCGGTCGCGCTGGCGCTCGACGTCCTCGCCGTGGCCGCCTCGCACCTCGCCGCCATCTCCGAGCGTCGCGTCGAACAGCTGGTCAACCCCTCGCTGTCGGGCCTGCCACCGTTCCTCGCGCCGCGGCACGGCCTCAACTCGGGGTTCATGATCGCGCAGGTGACGAGCGCGGCCCTCGTCTCCGAGAACAAGGTCCTCTGCCACCCCGCGTCGGTGGACTCGATCCCGTCGTCGGCGGGCCGCGAGGATCACGTCTCGATGGGCATGACGGCGGCGCTCAAGGCGAGGCAGGTGGTCGAGAACGTCCGCACCTGCCTCGCCATCGAGCTGCTCGTCGCGGCGCAGGCGCTCGACCTGCGCGCGCCACTGCGGCCGGCGGCGAAGATCGCGGAGGCGCACCGCAGGATCCGCTCGGTCGTGCCGCACCTCGACGAGGACCGCGAGCTGCACCGGGACATCGAGGCGATCTGCGGGCTCGTGGACGGCGGCCGGCTCGAGCTCTGAGCCGCGCGCTGCTAGCGGGTGTCGCCGCGAGGAGTGGTCGTCCCGCCCTGTGTCGCGGTCCCGGGCGTCGGTCCTTCCGGCGTCCCGCTCGGCGTCGTCGTCGACCCCGGCGGCGTGGCGCTTCCCGGCGGCGGCGTCAGGTGCGCGTTCCCCCTAGCGCCGGTCGAGCGGACCTCGATCCGCTTCGCCACCGAGACGCCCTCCTTCGGATCGAAGGACACGCGCACGTCGTCGCCGCGCTTGAGCTGCGACACGCTCGTGCGGTCGGCGCCGCGCACCTCGGTCTGCCCCGTTACCTGGATGTCGCGCATTCCGTCCGGCCCCTGGATCGTGATCCGGTTCTTGCCGGCGCTCACGATTTTTCCCGAGATCGTCCCGGCCTCAGCGCGCGCGTGCGGCTCCGTCACGCTCGCGCCTTCCTCCTGCTGTGGCGTCTTCGGCGTCTTGCCCGTCGACTCGGCGGCCTGCTTCGCGGTCGAGTTCGCCTCCGTTCCCGAGGGCGTGCCGTAGCCGTAGCCCTTCATGCTCTCCTGGTCGGAGGAGTGCGTGTCCGCGCCGTTCGCGCCCTGCGCCTTCTCCTCGCCCCCCTTCTGCTCTCCCTTCGCCTCCTCACCGGACTTCTGCTGCGACTGCTGCGCCTGTGACCTCGTCTCCTCCGCGGCTGCGGTCCCTGCAAGGAGCACCGCCGCGAGCGCGATCGTCCTGAGCATGTCGTCTCCTCCTCCGAGACAAGCTGAGGATCCGCGCCGAGCGTCGCCCGCCCGCTCGGCCGCGCCAGCGCTTCCGATTGCGGTGATCAGGCTCGCTCGCCCGCCGGCGCGAGCGGGTTCACGCCTGCGCGCAGGAGGCCTCGCTCGCCGACGAGCAGATCGAGCACGAGGGTCGCGGCGTCGTCCGCCACCGCGTCCGCCCCGTGTGCCTCGGCGAGA
>DATIDF010000114.1:0-4194 GCA_035456445.1 Anaeromyxobacter sp. | reverse complement strand
CTCCGTCGCTCCCCGCCTCGCCAGCGGTGTGGTCGGCTGGAGGAGAGGATGCCTCGATGTTAGGAGGTGCCCCTCCCCGGCGCGATCCGAACCCATCGCTCCCCGCATGGGCCGCCGGTGTTCCTCGCCGAGGTCGCGCGTCTGCAACGCACAAGACGTCCAGACCTGCGCGAGGCAAGGTGGACAGGTGCGCCCCGCTGCCACGCCACCTTGTGCGTGAGCGCGCGCGGGCCCAGCGTTACGGGGGAGACATACCCCGGGCTGGACATGATCTCCGTCGGCCCCACGACGCAGAACGTCCACACGCCGGATGAACGACTGGAAGTGGCAAGCGTGCCCAAGGTGTACGAACTGCTCGTGGCAACGCTGCGGCAGGTCGAATAGACAGAACGCGGACGCGCCGCTCCGCATCCTTCGACCCCGACCGACGCGCGCCCGTGCTACCCCTCCCCCGCCACGAACCCCACCACCCGCCCCACGACCTCGCTCGCCCGCAGGATCCGCGAGTGCCCTAGCCCGTGCGTCTCGACGAGGGTCCCGGCCGGCAGCGCCGCGGCGGCGGCCCTCACGTCTGCGATCTCGACGAGCGCGTCGTCGCGGTCGTGAACGACGAGCGTCGGGTTCGCGACCGCCGGTGCGACGGCCTCGAGATCGATGGTGTGCAGCCGCTCGCCCGCCTCCGCCTCCACGGCACGGACGAGGCAAGCGGTCATAGACCGCGAGAGCCCGAACGCTGCCGCGAACCGCTCGACCCAAGTCTGCGGCCGCGTCCAGGGCGAGACGAGCGCGAGCCGCCCGGCCGCGAGGCCGTTGGTCACCGCGCGCGCCGTGGCCGCCGCGCCCGCGGAGTGTCCGATGACCGCGTGCAGTGGTCCGAGGACCCGGCCCGCGGCCAGCACCACCTCCGCGATCTCGAGCGCGCTCGTGGTCGTTCCGCCCGACGCGCCGTGGGCTGGCGCGTCGAACGCCGCCACGCGGAACCCGAGGCTCCGCAGCGGCGCGACGAACGCGGCGAGCTGCCCGGCGGCGGAGCTCCACCCGTGCACGAGGAGGACGGTCGGGCCCTCGCCGCCCCAGACGTAGGCCGCGACGCTGCTCGCGTGCTCGCGAAGGCCGAGGTGCCTTCCGGCGAACGGGACCTCGAGGCGATCGGCCGCGGCCAGCAGGTCGCGCTCGTGCTCCTCGAGCCGAACGCGCCGGGGTGTCAGGAACCTGCGGGCGAGGGCCCGCGCCGTGCGTTCGGGGGCGAGGACCGCGGCGGCGCGGACGGCCGCGCGCGCAAGCGGAGGCGGCTTAGGGACAGCGCGGGGCTGCGGGCGGGACGGAAGCTCGCGCGGCGCCGGCCGGACCTGCACGCCGTCGAGGGACACCAGTGACGTGGTCTGCATCGTGCTCTCCTCCGGCGCCGAATGGCGACGCTCGGGGAGATGCTGTCCGCGCTCCGGTGGAAGGACCGTGTGAGGAGCCGTGGTAACTGCGCTGGCCCCGTCATGGGGGCCCGGGAAACCCCGCGTCCAACGCAGCCGGCGCCTGGGAAACGGGACACGCCAGCGGTACCGGTCACGGGCCGCCCAGGAACGCCCGCAGCTCGGCCACGAGCCGCGACCAGGCGGGCTCTCCCTCGACGAGGAGGTGGTTCGCGCTCTCGAGCGGCACGAAGCGGGCGCCAGGGATGCCGCTGGCGAGCCTTCGCCCCTCACCGAACGAAATCAGCCCGTCGTGGCGGGCGTGGAGCACGAGCGTGGGCACGCGGACCCGCGGGAGGAGCGCCGTAACGTCGAAGTCGCCGATCGCGTGGCCGAGCCCGGCGGCGTTCTCGGGGGATGCCGTCCTCCGCTGCAGCTCGTTGAACGCGGCCATCAGCTCGACGCTCGCCCCGGGGAAGAAGAGCGACGTGAAGAGCTGCCGGAACCTGGGCTGCGCCGTGCCCCACCCTTGGCGCGCAAGCGTCAAGACGGCCTCGGCCGTCTGGATCTCGCGAGGCTTGCCACGAACCCGCCAGCCCCTCGCGAACCCACCGTACAGCACGAGCCGGCTCACCCGCTCCGGGTGGCGCACCGCGTGGACGACCGCCACGGCGCAGCCCTGCGACATCCCGATGAGCGCGTACCGCTCGAGTCGGGCAGCCGCGACGACCGCCTCGAGGTCCCGAACGAACGCGTCGAGCGAGAGCTCCGGCACGTTCCAGTCGGAGAGACCGTTTCCGCGTGCGTCGTAGCGCACTAGCCGACGCCCGCGCGAGAGCTCCGCGAGCCACGGGCGCCACACCGGGCTCTCCCAGTCGAGCTCGACGTGGTTGAGCCAGTTCGCGGTCTTCACGAGAACGGGGCCTTCGCCACTCGTCGCCCAGGCGATCCGGACGCCGTCCTCGCTCGTGCAGAACCGGATCTCCTGCGCGGGCACGAGTGGCAGCGCCTCGGCGTCGGGCCCGGCGCCCGGGCCGCCTGCCGGCGGGATCACCGGCTGCGGGCCGATGGCGGACCAGGCCTGCACGAGCCGGGGACCGGGTCGCGCGCCGCGCGCCTCGAGCCACCTTCGGTGCGTCCGGAAGTGCGCATCGGCCTCGCGCCCGCGACCCGCGGCGGCGAGCACCTCGACGAGGCGCACGTGGGCTTCGTCGTTCTCGCGGTCGAGCCGGACGCGCCGGTGGGCGTACGGAACGGCCTCGTTTGGCGTGGGCCGGAGACGCTCCACGAGGGCGTCGAGGATCCGGAGCTCGGTCCCGCGCAGCTCCTCGCGCTGCGCCACGCACCACGCCTGGAAGTCGGGTGCGTCGGGGAGATCGAGTCCCTCGAGCGGGTCCCCGCGGAAGAGCCTGGCCGCCTCGGCGAGCGCGTCCGCCGGCGCGCCGCGCGGATCCGCACCGGCGAGCCGTCGCAAGCGGAGGGCGTCCACCTCCACGTCCTTCGCCTCGAGCTCCACGGCCTCGCGCGTCGCGGCGAGCCGCTCGCGCCCCGGTTCGGACACGACGGGCCTGAGCCGCGACAGGCTCCAGCGGAGCGCCCCGCGCGGATCGTCCACGCCGGGCCAGAGGAGCTGGCAGAGCCGCTCGCGCGCGTGCTCGCGCGGAGTGAGGGCGAGGTACGCGAGGAGCGCCCGCGTCTTTCGCGAGCGCGGCAATACGGCGGGCGCGCCAGCGCGCGCCACCTCGAGCGGGCCCAAGACCCGGATCCTCAGCGGCTCGCTCATCGTGGTGCACGTAGAGGTAGCGCGTGGACCATCCCCCGCCCGAGACCGTGCGGGACGCTCAAAGCGGCTGAAGGCGGAAGGTCTCGTGATGCGGGGATCGGCGCCTCCGGGATCCAGGTCGTCGCGCGGGCCTCCACCTGATGGAGCTCGAGCTCATCGAGCCCGTCCTGTGCTTCGGGCTCGAGCCCGACGCGCCCTAGCGATTGGTCGAGGCGACGCTGACGCGGCTGAGCGCGTGAGGCGCGGCGCGCCGGCGGCGCGCGACCGGGTCGACGTGCAGATCAGCGACCTCTGACGTGCCGGCCAGCCGACCGGATGGAAGGTCCATTTGCCCGGGGCCGGCGTCCCCGCCTGGTATTTGCGCACGAGCGCACCCGCCGCCAGCGCAGGACTTCAGGCTGTACGGAGGTGTCCTATGGAAACGACGCAAGACGTCGGAACGATGGACTACAAGGCGGAGCCCTCACTCGAGACTGCGTTCCGGAGGTTCAACGAGGCGTTCAACCGGTTCGACACGAAGCAGGTGGCGGCGTGCTGGACCGAGGACGGCACCCTCATCACTCCCAGCGGAGAAGTCGGACAGGGTCGCTCGGGAGTCGAGACCGCGTACCGCCACGACTGCGACACCATCCTCGCGGGCACGACGTCCACGTTCACGATCGCCTCCGTGCGGCGCCTGGGAGACGAGCTCGCGTTCATCGACCTCGACCACGAGCTCCAGAACTTCAGGATGCCGGACGGCTCGACCGGGCCGATGAAGCTGCACGTCGTGATGCTCGCGAAGAAGAGCGGAAACACCTGGCAGTGGCTGGACGCGCGCCCGTACGCGTACGTCCCCCAGCCGCCGTCGGTGCACTGAGCCGCGGACGGCGATGCGTCTCCGGGATCGAGCTCCGGAGACGCATCGCCGCCAGAGCACATCGGTGCCGCCGTCTGCATCGGCGAGCGCGATCGTGATCGTCATCTCGCCGCGCAGCTCGGGATCCGTCGTCTCGAACTCGACCA
>DATIDF010000113.1:0-11487 GCA_035456445.1 Anaeromyxobacter sp. | reverse complement strand
AGGACGTTCCGGCCGCTCCGGCGGAGCTTGGTCGTATTTTGGTCGCTGAGAGCCGGAAATGAAAAACCCCCGGCCGAAGCCGGGGGTTAGATGGAGCGGGAAAAGGGATTTGAACCCTCGACCCTCGCCTTGGCAAGGCGATGCTCTACCACTGAGCTATTCCCGCAGAAAGCGTGCGAAGGAGGCCGGTTATAGAGGTGCTCCGGGAGCGTGTCAAGGGTCGAAGGGTCGGCCTCTCCCGGCAGCGAAGAAGCCGGCCGGTGCTACATTCGCGCCTCTCGTGACGACCTCGAACGACCGTCCCGGCGACGCCTCCTCGACGCTCGCGCAGCTCCGCGAGGCAGCACGCCGCAGCGCGGAGGAGAAGCGGCTCCGCGCGCGTGTGGGTGGCGGGACGACCCGTGGCGCGGTGGGTACCGCGCTCCGTGCGCTGGGTCGCGCGCTCGTCCTCGCGCTCGCGAACCTCCTCTGGCCGCGCCCCCGCGCCGAGGTTCCGCCGCTCGCCTCGATCCGCAAGGTCCTCGTCATCCGCGTGGACGAGCGGGTCGGGAACCAGCTCCTCACGACCCCCCTCCTCCGCGCGCTGAAGCTCGGGCTCCCCGACGCGGAGCTGCACCTGCTCGCGCCGAGGCAGGGCCACCTCGTCGGCTCGCCCCACGTCGACCGGGCGCTCCGCTGGCAGAAGCGCGACGCGTTCCGGGCGCCGGTGCGGTTCCTCGGTCTGCTCCGCGCGCTACGGCGGGAGCGGTACGATCTCGTCGTCGAGGCGGGCCACTGGTCCGCGTTCTCCCTCACGGCGGCGCTCGTCGCGCGCATCGTCGGCGGTCGCGAAGGGTTCATCGTCGGCCACGATCGTGGCGACTCCGCCCGCTTCCTCTCCCACCCCGTCCCGCACGACCCGGCCAACGGCGTGGAGGTCCCTGCAAAGCTCGAGCTCCTCGCCCCCCTCGGTCTGCCGCCGCGCGGGCTCGAGCTCGACACCTCGCTCGGCGTCGAGCTTGCTCCCGCCGACGCGGTCCTCCGCGACGCAGGGCTCGCGGGCGAGCAGATCGCGCTCCTCAACCCCGGCGCGCGCCTCGCGGACCGCCGCTGGCCGCCCGAGGCCTATGCCGCAGTGGCGCGCGGGCTCGCCGTCCGGGGGCTTCACGTGCTCGTGGTGTGGGGCCCCGGCGAGGAGACTCTCGCGCGGGCGATCGCGGACGGCTCAGGCGCGACCCTCGCGCCACCCACCGACCTCGCGCTCCTCGCCGCGCTGATGCGCCGCGCGCGCCTCGTCGTCTCTAACAACTCCGGCCCGATGCACCTCGGCGTCGCCGTGCGGGCGCCGACGGTCGGCGTCTTCTTCCGCGGCGACTCCGCGCGCTGGGGTCACCTCGTGCCGGGCTTCGCCGCGGCGGAGGTCCGCGCAGAGTCTGAGTCGGACGCGGTGCTCGCGGCCTGCGATCGGCTGCTCTCGGCGCCGCGGCCGTAGCCGGCCGCACGATCGCGGCCCTCGAGGCGCGCGGGCGTCCGGTATACCGCCTCGATGAAGCCGGTGAAGTACTTCACCGCGGACAGCACGGAGAAGAACAGCGAGATGTAGAGGAGCCACGTCCCGACGCGGTTCGCGTCGAGGTCGAACGAGAAGAACACGGCGTCGATCGGATACGTGTAGTGGAGCAGGAGGAAGGTGATGGCGGCGACCTGGAACGCCGTCTTGTGCTTCCCCTCCTGCCCTGCCGCGATGACGATCCCCTCGCTCATCGCGATCGTCCTGAGGCCCGTCACGATGAACTCGCGGGCCATGATGACGATCACCACCCAGGCCTGCACGCGCCCCAGGTGGACGAGCATCACGAGCGCCGCCATCACGATGAGCTTGTCGGCGAGCGGGTCGAGGAACTTCCCGATCACCGTGACGAGGTTCTTGCGGCGCGCCACCCAGCCGTCGACGAAGTCGGTCGCGCCGGTCACCGCGTACACGATGCACGCGATGAAGCTGTCCACGCGCGACTCGTGGAAGGTGAACCAGAGGAACACCGGGATCATCGCGATCCGCGTGAGCGTGATCGCGTTCGGCGCGTTCAGGAACTCGCGGGCGAGCGAGCGGCTCACGGTGCGCCCCCGCCCTCCGCCAGCGCCTCGGGGTCGGCGAGCGCGCGCCCCTCACCCGTCAGCTCCACGGCGAGCGGCGCGGCGTCCGCGTCGTCGGCGAGCGGCCCGAGCCGCGGAGTGAGCGCGCCGGTCCACCCGACGAGCGCCGCGAGGGGGAGCCGCAGCGGCGTACCGGGCGCGACGTCGATCGCGACGGGCTCCCCGCGGGTCGCGAGGAGCAGCGAGCCGCCGCCGCGGATGTGCACGAGGTTCAGCTCGCCTGCGGAGGACGGGACGCGACCGTTCTCGAAGGCGATGCCCGCGTCGAGGCCGCACACGACGTCCTCGCGGAAATACGCGGCCTCGCCCCCGAGCTCGAGCGCGGTGAGGCGGCGGTCTCCGGTGCGCAGGAGGAGGACGCCCTCCCCGCTCGCGCGGTGCATCCGCGCGCCGCCCTCGCCGAAGGCCGTGTCGGTCGTGCGCCCGCGGAACCGCTTCACCTCGCCGGTGAGGGCGATCGGACCGCGCACCGCGAACAGCCCGGTGAGCCGGACGCGCACCTCGCCGCGGACCGCCACGGCGAGCACCCCGTCCTGCACGGCGAAGGTGCCGGACGCGTCAGGCGCGATGACGCGCGCCGCGGCCCACGCCGAGAGCGTCGCGGGTGCCGCGGATGCCGCCGAGGAAAGGGATGATGCTAGAGCGGCGGCCTCACCGCCGGCGGGGGCTTCCACCGGGATGACCGGCGACGCGCCGGGCAACGGCGCCGCGAGTGGCTCGAGCGGCTCCGCCCGACCTGCGGCGTCGCCCTCCGGAGCGCCAGCCTCGTGCTCGGGCGCCTGGGCCTCGTCCTCGGGGGCGGGAGCGGCGGCGCCGGCGATGAGCTCGTCGCAGCGCGCGACCATCTGCTCGCTGCCAGCCCTCACGAACCACGCGCGCGCCCCCGCGGGATCGCCGCCCTCGAGCAGCGCGAGGCCGAGGTAGCCCATCGCCTTGGGGTGCTCGGGGTTGAGGTCGAGCGCGATCTCGAGCTGCTTCGCCGCATCGGCGTGGCGCTTCGCCTTGAGGCGCGCGAGGCCCAGGTTCACCCGCGCGGCCGGCTCCACCGGGCTCTCGTCCACGAGCCGCTGCCACACGTCGCCCGCGTCCTCGAACCTGCCGAGCCGGTAGTAGGCCTGGCCGAGGAGCCCGAGGACCTTCACGTCCTTCGGGCGCAGCGAGCGCGCGCGCTCGAGCGCGGCGCGGGCGCCGTCGGCGTCGCCGGCGCCGATGAGCTCGGTGCCGCGCGTCAGGTGGAACAGGAACTCCTCGTCGAGCCCCTCGACCTCGTGGGTGCCGCCGCGGCTGGCCAAAGCGTCACTTCCCGGCCTTGTAGGCCTCGTACAGGGCTACGACCTTGCGGACGTACTCGCGCGTCTCCGGGATGTTCGGCACCTCGCCGCCCGCGCGGCGGACTGCCTCGGGCCCGGCGTTGTACGCGGCGAGGGTCTTCACGAGGTCGCCCTGATACTGGTTCGCGAGGATGCGCAGGTAGCGCGCGCCGCCCTCGATGTTCTGGCTGGGATCCCAGGCGTCGGAGACGTACATCTCCTTCGCCGTGCCCGGCATGAGCTGCATGAGCCCCATCGCGCCCTTCTCGGAGACGGCGCGATGATCGAAGTTCGACTCGACCGACATCACCGCGAGGAGCAGCGCCTCCGGCAAGGCGTAGCGCGTCGCCGCGGCGGCGACG
Organism: Anaeromyxobacter sp.; assembly: GCA_035456445.1. Classification (GTDB taxonomy): domain Bacteria; phylum Myxococcota; class Myxococcia; order Myxococcales; family Anaeromyxobacteraceae; genus Anaeromyxobacter. The sequence goes on along the minus strand of DATIDF010000113.1, from coordinate 7,682 downwards.
TGGGCGCGCCACTGTGCGTCGCGCTCGCCCGCGGTGGGGCGTGCCCGAGCCTGCGCGCCCGAGCGGTACACGCCGCCTCCGCCGCGGGCGCGGTGCACCCTTCGATAGCGCGGGTCGTTCGGGACGTTCGAGAAGTGCACGACCCCGTCGCCGTCCACGTACGAGTAGACGTCGCCCGCCGTCGCGAGCGTGGGCGCGGAGAGGAGCCCCACGAGGGCGAGGCCGACGAGGGTGCGGGGGGCGGGCATGTGGTGCGAAAAAACTACCAAGAGCACGTCCGGCCGGACAACTTTATTCCCCCACCGGCACCCGCACACATGCGCTAACAAGGACCCCCATGAACGCTCTCTCCGCACGCGAGCACGTCGACTTCCTCGTCCTGGGTGGGGGCGTCGCCGGTCTCAGCTTCGCCCTCGAGGCCGCGAGTCACGGATCGGTCCTGGTCCTCACCAAGCGCCAGCGCTCGGAGGGCTCCACGCAGTACGCCCAGGGCGGCGTCGCCTCGGTGCTCGGCCCCGACGACGACTTCGACCTCCACATCCAGGACACGCTCGTCGCCGGCGCGGGGCTCTGCCGGCGCGAGGCGGTGGAGGTCACCGTCCGCGAGGGGCCGGAGCGGATCCGCTGGTTGATCTCGCTGGGCGTGGAGCTCGATCGCGAGGCGCCGGATCGACTCCACCTGACGCGCGAGGGCGGCCACTCGCGCCGCCGCGTCGCGCACGCGAAGGACACCACCGGGCGCGAGATCGAGCGCGCGCTCCTCGCCACCTGCGAGGCGCGCGGCATCCGCATCGAGGAGGACCACGTCGCGGTCGATCTCGTCACGAGCGGGAAGGCGGGGCTCGGCGGGCCGAACCGCGTGCTCGGCGCGTACGTGCTCCACCGCGACACGGGCGACATCACCACCGTCTCCGCGGGCGCGACCATCCTCGCGACGGGCGGCGCCGGCAAGGTGTACCTCTACACCTCGAACCCCGACGTCGCGACCGGCGACGGCGTGGCGATGGCGTACCGCGCGGGCGCCTCCATCGCGAACATGGAGTTCTTCCAGTTCCACCCGACCTGCCTCTTCCACCCGCAGGCGAAGAGCTTCCTCATCAGCGAGGCGCTCCGCGGCGAGGGCGGCATCCTGCGCAACGCCGCCGGCGAGGCGTTCATGTCGCGCTACGACGCCCGCAAGGAGCTCGCGCCCCGCGACATCGTCGCGCGCTCGATCGACGCGGAGATGAAGCGGCGCGGCGACGACTGCGCGTTCCTCGACATGACGCACCTGCCGAAGAGCTTCCTCCTCGAGCACTTCCCGCACATCTACGCGACCTGCAAGGAGTTCGGCATCGACATGGCCGCCCAGCCGATCCCGGTCGTGCCGGCGGCGCACTACCAGTGCGGCGGCGTCGTCACCGACCTCCTCGGCCGCACCTCCGTCCCGCGGCTGTACGCGATCGGCGAGGTCTCCTGCACCGGGCTCCACGGCGCGAACCGGCTCGCCTCGAACTCGCTGCTCGAGGGGCTCGTGTTCGGTCGCCGCGCGGCGCTGCACGCGGTGGACGACCTCTCCGAGGGCAGCGGCCCGCCGCCGCACATCCCGGACTGGAACCCGGGGGACGCGCTCGCGCCGGAGGAGGGCGTCGTCGTGACGCACAACTGGGACGAGCTCAGGCGGGTGATGTGGAACTACGTCGGCATCGTGCGCACGCAGAAGCGGCTCGAGCGCGCGCGGGCGCGCATCACCATGCTGCGCAACGAGATCCGCGACTACTACTGGCAGTACAAGCTCACGCCGGATCTCGTCGAGCTCCGCAACCTCGCCGACGTCGGGATGCTCATCGTCGAGTGTGCCCGGCAGCGCAAGGAGTCGCGCGGGCTCCACTACATTCTCGACTACCCGAAGAGCGACGATCGCTGGTTGCGGGATTCGGTGCTGACCCGCGGCGATCTCGAGTAGGCACGCCCGCCGGATCGCCCCGCGACGAGCGGCGCGCTCAGCGCTGCTCGGGCGGCGCCGGCTGGATTAGCGGCGTGGGGATGGGCGGCGAGGTGTAGTCGAGCTCGAGCACCCCGAGGGCGCTCGCGATCTCGAGCACGTACCCTTCGTCCCCGAGCGGCCCGCCGGCGGGCTTCGGGAAGCTCACCCGGTACACCGTGTCGAACGGCCCAACCCAGGGGAACAGCTTCCGCAGCTCGGAGTCGGCGTACACGTCGGTCGCGCGGTTGCTCACGAGCTCGCCGTCCTCGCTCTTCACCGCCAGGTGCCACACGCTCTTCGGCGCGTCGAGGTCGTTGTCGTCCATGTTCGGCGTGTAGAACACGAGGAGGAACTCCTCGCCTGCCGCCGCCTCCGCCTGCTCCGCCGCGAGCCGCCCCGCGAGCTCCTCCGCGGTCCAGCCCTTCCACTCGGCGAGCCGGCGCGCGCGCGCCTCGCGCACCGCGAGCGACAGGTGCGTCGCGGTCGCGGTCGCACGGTGATCGAAGCCGTCGTACAGGAGGTCGCGCCGGGTCGCCGCGTCGCGCTTCAGCGCCCAGTCGCCCTCCATCGTCCCGGGCGACGGCGTCCGAGAGCGAATCGTGCAGCCCGCTCCGGCCACGACCGCGAGCACGAGCACGGCGCGGACGAGCGCGGCCGGTCTCATCCCAGGAAGTCCTCGCGCGTGAAGAGCGCCTCGAGCGGCACGCCCTGGGCCTCGATCGCCTCGCGTCCGCCCTCCAACCGGTCGACGAGCGCGAGGCACGCGACCGGCTCGAGCTTCTCGACCCGGCAGCGCTCGATCGCCTTGAGCGCGCTCCCGCCGGTGGTCACCACGTCCTCGATGACGACCACGCGGCTGCCGTCGGGGATGGTCTTGCGGCCCTCGATCCACTGCCCCGTGCCGTGGCCCTTCGGCTCCTTCCTCACGATGAACGAGTCGATCGTACCGGGGGGATACGGCCCCCCCGGACCACCCGCTCGCTCCGGGGCAGCCTCATCCGGCTGCCCCTGCGCTCGCACCTGCCGCTCGTATTCCAGGAAGCTCGTGAGCGCGATCGCGCTCGCGATGGGATCCGCGCCGAGCGTGAGCCCGCCCACCCCGCGCACGAGCGGCTGGATGCGGCGCACGCGGTCGAAGAGAAGACGCCCGACGAGCACGTGGCCCTCGGCGGTGAGCGTCGTCCGCTTGCAGTCCACGTAGAAGTCGCTCTCCTTCCCGGAGGCAAGGATCACCTTGCGACGCTCGAACGAGAGCGTGCGCAGGAGCGCGAGGAGTCGGGCGCGGTCGGTGTCGAGGCTCATTCCTCGTCTCCCTCGAGGTGCGGCAGGATCATCGCCACCCAGCGCACCTGCGCGAGGATCTGCCGGCGCCCCTCGGGCGGCAGCTCGGCCCAGGAGCCCGCGGCGAGCGCGAGATCCTGGTTCAGCTCCCAGAACCGGCGCGCCACGTCCTCGGCGAGCTCGTCCGGCGTGACCTCGACCGCGGCGTCGCGCACGGCCTCGCGCTCGGCGTCGTCCGCCTCGAGCTCGCGCTCGAGCGCGGGGTCCTCCTCGAAGGCTGGTGTTTCGGCCCGAGCCTCGCCGGCCGGAGGCTCCGCCGGTGCGACGGCGGGCGCCCCGGCCTCGAGGAACGCGAAGAACCGCTCGCGCAACGCCGGCTCGACCGGCGCGCGCACGCGCGCCTCGTCCACGAGCTCGTCCGCCCACGGCGCGACGCCGGTCTCGGCGAGCCGCTGGCGCAGCGCAACGAGCGCCTCTCCGTCGAGCGGCTCGGTGAGGAGCGCCTGCCCGAGCGCGATCCCCCAGGCGTCGGCGTCGTCGAGTCGCTCGTGGACGCGCGCGAGCACCCGCTCGCGCATCAGCATCCGGAGCGCCGCGAGTCGGCGGAACCCCGCGACGACCTGGTAGCGCCCGGGCGTCGCGGGATCGGGCCGGAGCTCGACGGGCGAGAGCTGCCCGAGGCGGCCGATGGAGGCGGCGAGGTGCGACACGTCGCCCTCCGGACGCACCCGGAACGTCGCGTCGTCGCTCACGGCGACGAGCGGTACGAACGCGACGGCGCCCGTCGCGTGGGCGGGCGCCGTCGTGCGCGGCTCGAGCTCCACGGAGAGCCTCGCCCTTCGCTACTTCCGCTTCACGATCACCTTGCGCTTCACCGCGCCCATCGCGACGGGCGCAGGCGGCGCGGGCGGCTTCGGAGCGGCGACGGCGACGGTCTTCTCCTCCACCCGCTTGTCGATCGGGGTGGGGCGGATCGCCGGGCGGAGCGCCGGGCGAACCGGCAGCGGCGTGGGCCGCGCGGCGACGGTGCGCGTCTCGCGCTCCGCCTCCACGTCCACCTCGCCCATGTCGATCCGGCCGCGGAAGCTCGCGCCGTCGACGATGATCACGCGCGGCGCGTTGATGTCGCCGACCATCCGGCCTTCCCGGGTGATCTCGACCGACTCGCTCGCGGTGACGTTCCCGACGATCGCGCCGGCGATCACGCAGTTCTTGACCTGGACCTCGGCCTTCACGACCCCGGTCGGCTCGACGACCAGGGTCTTCGTGAGGGTGAGCGTCCCTTCGACCCGGCCGCGAACCGTGAGGTCCTCGTCGCCGTTGAGGGAGCCGCTGATGAGGATCGACTCGCCGATGATGGTGGTGCCGTCAGTGGTCGTCACGGTCACTTCCCCTTCGTTTCCTTGACGTCCATGTCGACGTTGCCCTTGAAGAGGGCGCCGTCGGCGATGAGGATGCGCGGAGCGCGGATGTCGCCCACGACCTTGCAGTCGGCCTTCAGCTCGACCTTGTCGCTCGCCGCGATGTTGCCCGTCACCTGCCCGGACACCTCGACGTTCGCGGTCTCGATGTCGGCCTCGATGACACCCGAGCCCTCGACGTAGAGGCTCTCGCGCAGGCTGATGCGGCCCTTGACGGTGCCCTGGATGACGAGGTCCTCGTCGCCCGAGATCTCACCGTCGATCACGATCGAGCTTCCGATCACCGTGTGTGCGCCGCTGCGCGGCGCCGGGACCTTCTCGATGCCAGCCATTTTCAGACGTCCTCCGGGAGCTTCACGTCCCTCGCGCCGGGTGCCGCGTGGAGTGAAAGACCGGGGCAGGATAGAGGGCCTCTCCAGGGGGCGTCAACCCGCCCGACCGCTCCCTCACGCCGAGTGCGACTTCAGCCAGGCGACCGCCTCGGCGATGGGCCGATCGCGCCCGACCTCGTTGAAGAGCTCGTGTCGGAACCCGTCGTACACGACGAGCCGCTTGTCGCCGGACCGCGCCGCGTCGACGAACGCACGGGCGGCGGCGACGTCGGCGATCCGGTCCGCGCCCGCGGCGAGGACCAGGAGCGGCGCCTCGAAGCCCGAGGCGCCGCGGAGCACCGCGAGCTGCGCGCGCGTCGCCTCGGTGTACCAGCGCGGCGTCGTCGCGCGACAGTAGAGCGGATCGCGGTCCGTCCAGCGCTGCAGCTCCCGGTCGGAGGTGAGGTCCGCGAGGTCGAGCCCGGCGGAGATCGGCAGCCACGGCACCACCCGCCCCGCGAGCTTCGCGACGAGGAGCTTCGCCGCGGGCGGGCGGAACGCGAGGCGGAACCAGGGAGACGAGAGCACGAACCCGGCCACCTCGCGGCCATGCGCGAGCCCCCACGTCGCGGCGACGAGCGCCCCCTGGCTGTGGCCGAGCACGAAGAGCTTGCCCGCGACGCCGTCGCCGCGGAGCTTCGCCAGGAACGCGGAGAGATCGGAGACGTAGTCGCCGAACGCGTCGACGTGCCAGCGCCTCCCGTCGGACTGGCCGTGGCCACGGAAGTCGACGAGCGCGACCGCGAAGCCGGCGCGAACGAGCGCCGAGGTGAGCGCGGGGTAGCGGCCGGAGTGATCTCCGCCGCCGTGCAGCACGGCGACCGTCGCGCGCGGCGAGGGCGGCGTGTAGCGCTGCCAGAACAGGCGGAGGTGATCCGACGCGTTGAGGAAACCCTCCTCGTGGCGCGCCTCCCCGTCGGAGGGAAAGGAGGGGACGGGCATCCGGCGGACGCTAACGGCGGGGCGCCGCGGGGTCAAGGCGTCGCGTGGGACCGCGCCGTCGCGCCGAGCTCGCGCAGCTTCCGCTCGATCGCCGCCCTCCGCCCGGCGTCGGCCGCGCCGCCGTCCTCGCCGCGCTCCGCGCCGAGCGCGCGGTGGTACGCGTGGGCCGCCTCTGCGGTCCGCGCGAGCGCGCGATAGGAGTCGCCGAGGTGCTCGAGGATCACGGCGTCCCCCCCGGCGAGCGCGTCGGCCCGCTCGAAGAGCTCCGCCGCCTGCGCGTACTCGCCGCGGCGGAAGAGGACCCAGCCGAGCGAGTCGAGGACATGGCCGGAGCGCGGCTGGAGCGCGTGCGCGCGCCTCAGGAGGCGCTCCGCCTCGTCGAGCCGGGTGCCGCGCTCCGCGAAGGCGTAACCGACGAAGTTCAGCGCCTCCGCGTGATCCGGGTGGAGCGCGAGCAGGGCCCGCATCTGGGCGACCGCCGCGTCGAACTGGCCGGCGCGGAGGTAGGTCGCGCCGAGCGCGTACAGGAGCTCCTCGTCGCGCGGGGCCGCCGCGAGCCTCACGCGCAGCGCGGCGATCGCCTCGTCCGGCTTCCCCGCCGCGACGAGCGCCTCCGCGAGCGCGGCGGTCAAGCTGGCCGCGTCCGCCTGCGCTCCGGCCCGCGCCTTCGTCTCGGCGGCGGACCTGAGGGCCGCGATCCCGTCGGCACGCCGCCCGGCGCGCGCGAGCACCTCCGCGCGGGCGACGACGAGCCGGGGCTCGCCCGGGAACGCACCGAGCGGCGCCGCGAGCGCGCGCTCCGCCTCGGCGTGGTGCCCGGTGCGCGACAGCGCGTCCGCGAGCGCGACCCGGGCCGGGATCCAGCACTCGCGCGCGGTCGCCGGCACCGCCTCGAGCGCCGCCGCGGCCTCGCCGAGGCGGCGCAGCTCGCGCAGGGCCAGGCCCTCCGCAAAGCGGATCCGCCCGTCGGGGCCGCTCGCCGCGATCCCCGCGTGCGCCGCGGCGAGCGCGTCGGCCGGCCTGCCGGCGTCGAGCCACTCCAAGGCGATGCGGAGGTGCGCCTCGGCGGCCTCGCGCGCCGCGCGCGCGTAGCGGTGGAACCACTCGCGGCCGTGCTCCGCGTCGCCCGCCTGCGCCGCGAGCCGGCCGAGGGCGAAGAGCGACCCCGCGTCGTCCGGATCGCGCCGCAGGATCGCCAGGTGATCCTCGCGTGCCTCGCTCGCGCGCCCGAGGGCGCCGTGCGCGGCGGCGAGGAGGCGGAGCGCCTCGACGTCGGCGGGATCCAGCTCCGCCGCGCGCCGCAGGTCTCGCTCGGCACGCCCCGGCTGCCCGCGATCGAGCACCGCTCGCCCGAGCTCGCGCAGTCCGGCGGCGGCGTCGGCCGGGGCGTGGGGCGCGAGATCCTCGAGCGTGCGCGCCGCGGCCGCCTCGTCGCCCGCGTCGAGGTACAGGTCCGCGAGGAGACGCCACGGCCCGGGGTCGGGGCGCTCGCCACGCGCGGCGAGCGCCGCCTCGATCCGGACGGCCTGCCGGAGCGCCAGAGTCGCATCGTCGGGGCGATCGCGCGCGGCCGCGAGCCGCGCGAGGAGCACGTGCGCCTCCGAGGCGGTCCGGCCCGACCCGCGGGCGAGCTCGAGCGCGCGGCGGGCCTCGCTCTCGGCCGCCTCGAGCCGACCGAGCTCGGCGAGGGCCTCGGCGAGC
>DATIDF010000112.1:0-9663 GCA_035456445.1 Anaeromyxobacter sp. | reverse complement strand
CGGCCTCCGCGGCCCGCTCGGCCCGCGCGGCGCGCTCCGCGGCGCGGCGGTCCGCGGGCGGCGCCGCGGTCGCCTGGGCGAGCGCGGGCGCGGCGAGCGTGACGAGGACGGCGGCGAGCGCGGCGAGCGCCGCGCGCGGGGCGGCTCGGAGTGGCGGCGTCATGGCGCGGCGAGGATACCGCACGCCCGCGACCGCTCGAGGTTAGATTGGAGCGCCGGAGGGACGCGCGGATGGCCCGCATCGAGATGGAGGGGTTCGAAGAGGGGACGGAGGTCGTGCGCGTGTACCTCGCCGCTACGCTCGAGGAGGCGCAGGCGGTCGAGGACGCGCTCGACGCGGCGGGGTTCGAGTTCGCGATCGAGCTCGAGACGTTCGCGTCCCCGACCGCGCTCGGCTCGAACCAGCCCCGCCGTGGCGCCGGCTTCTGGGTGACGGCGGACGATCTCGCCGCCTGCGCCGACGCGCTCGAGCGCGGGGGCCACCTGCGGGGCCTCGTCGACCGCGGGTCGTAGCGCTGCCCGCCGGAGCCGATCCGGCGAGCGCCTCTACGCGGCCTTCGGCTTCGGCAGCGGCTTGCCCTTCTCGAACGCCGCGTTCGGCCCGAACTTCGCGACGATCTTCTTCTTCGTGTCGAGCCCGGTCGCGTCGATGACGAAGTTCGGGACGCGGCGGGCTCTGGCGTCCGCGACCCAGCGCGTGATGTCGCCGCGCCGGGACGCCGCGGAGGGCCGACGCGCGACGACGTTCTTGCCGAGCTCGCGCTGGAGGCCCGCCTGCACGAGGTCGCCGACGTGGCGCGCGATGGCGGAGGAGACGCGGGCGACGACCTCGTCGGCGGTCTCGCGGATGATGTCGTCGATGCTGGATTGGCGTGCCATGTCTTGATTGCTCCCGATGGAGAGTCTGCCAACATAGCCCGGCCCGCGGAATTGTCCACCGTCTTTCGGCCGATTGCCCCATTGTCCAATCGTCCGGGGGGTGGGGTCGCGAAGACACGCCCGCGGGCGCGCCCAACACCGGCCGGAGCGCTGACGCGAGCCGCGGAGGCTGACGGCCCTGGCGGCTCCCGCCTGGGCGGGGCGCAAGATCGAGAATTGCCGCGTCAGCGGGGGCGAGGAGTCGAGGGGCGCCGCGCCGGGCCGGGCTCCCCGCCCGCCATGCGGCTGCGCAGCCCATCGAGCGCGGCGACGAGGTCGGGCTTCTCGGAGAGGACCGGCAGGAGCGGATCGGCGCGGAGCCGCCGCGCGCGGCCGGGGACGTTGCGGATGGTGAAGCGGGAGGGATCGAGGCGGGCGGTCACCTCGCTCCAGCGGAGGGGCGTGGACACCGGCGCGCCGGGCCGGGGGCGAACCGCGTACGGGGCCGCGATGGTCTTGCCGTAGCCGTTCTGCATGAAGTCGAGGTAGACGCGCCCGCCGCGGGCGGCGAGCGCGCGAGCGGTCGTAGCGATCTCTGGGAGCTCCGCCTCGATCGTGCGCGCGAGGAGCTCTGCGAGCGTCCGCGACTGCTCGTGCGTGAGCTGCCCGCCGAGCGGCACGAGCACGTGGAGCCCCTTCTGCCCGGTGGTCTTGGGATAGGCGGGGAGCCCGATCTCACGGCAGAGCGCGTGCAACGCCCGCGCGATCCGCACGACGTGCTCGAACGGCGCGTCCTTGGGATCGAGATCGACGACGCACCAGTCCGGTCGCTCGAACGCGCCGGCCCTGCTCGCCCAGACGTGCAGCGGGATCGTGCCGAGGTTCGCGATCCAGGCGAGGCCGTCCGCGTCGTCCACGAGGAAGTGATCGAGGTCGCGGCCGGCGTCCTCGGAGCGGATGCGCACCGTGCGGAGCCAGTCCGGCCGCCACTCCGGCGCGTCCTTCTGGAAGAAGCTCTTCCCCTCGATGCCGTCCGGGTAGCGCGTGAGGACGAGGGGGCGGTCCTCGAGGTACGGCAGCATGAACGGCGCGATCGCCCGGTAGTAGCCGACCACCTCCGCCTTCGTGATCCCGTCCGCCGGGAACCAGACCTTTTCGCCGTTCGTGACCTCCACGCGGCGCGCCGCGCGCACCGGGCGCGGCACGGGCGGCGGGCCCTCCTGCGGCGCCGCCGCGCGCACCGCGTCCTCCGGGCGGAGGTCCTCGCGCATCCGCAGGAACACCGGCTGGCGCAGGAGCCCCTCCTCCGTCCACTCGCGGAAGCGGACCTCGCACACGAGCTCCGGCTCCACCCACGTGTTGCCGCGGCCGCGCGGGACGGGTCCGCGGCAGGGCGGCGTCCTGCGCGCGCGAGGCGCGAGGCGCGCGTGGAGCTCCTCGAGGAGCTTCTCGCTGAAGCCGGTGCCGACGCTGCCCGCGTACACGAACCCATCGCCCTCGTGCACCGCGAGGTGCAGCGCGCCGAACCGCGAGCGCGCGCCGCGCGGGGAGGTGAAGCCGACCACGGCGAAGTTGCCCGCGCGCGCGACGCGGATCTTGAGCCACGCAGCGGAGCGGCCCGCCCGGTAGGGCGCGTCGGCGCGCTTCGCGACGATCCCCTCGAGCCCGCGCGCGCCCACCTCCCGGTGGAGATCCACGCCGCGGCCCTCGACGTGCTCGGCGAAGCGCACCGGGCCGAGGCGAGGCACGACGTCGGCGAGGATGCGCTTTCGCTCGGCGAGCGGCAGCCCGCGGACGTCGAGCCCGCCCAGGGCGAGGAGATCGAAGACGAAGTAGGTCGCCGGCCGCTCGATCGCGGCACGCGCGACGTCCGCCGGCCGGGAGAGCTGTGCGCGCGCCTGGAGCGCCTGGAAGGACGGGCGGCCGTCCGGGCCGAGCACCACCACCTCGCCGTCGAGGAGCGCGTCGACGGGGAGCATCTCGATCGCCTTCGCCACCTCCGGGTAGAGGGCGGTCGCGTCCTCGCCGCTGCGGTAGCGCAGAACGACGCGCGCGCCCTCGCGGCGCGCGAGGAGCCGGTAGCCGTCGTACTTGAGCTCGAACAGCCAGCCCGCCGCGTCGAACGGCGCGTCGCGCGTCTCGGCGAGCATCGGCCGGACGTCCTCGTCGGAGAGCGCGCGGCGCGGCGCCCCGAGCCGCTCCGCCGCGCGAACGGCGGCCGCAGCGCGCCCCCCACCCGAGGCGAGCTCCTCGAGGAGCCGGCCGGACAGCACCGACTCCTCGGGGAACGGGCGACCCGGCCCGGCCCAGGCGTCGCCCCGGTGCTTGAGGAGGAGCCACTGCTGCTTGCCACCCTGGTCCTTGCGCGTGCGAACGAGCGTCCACTCGCCGTGCAGCTTGTACCCGGAGAGCTGGAAGACGAGCTTCCCCCTCGACAGCCCCTCGTAGGGATCTCCGACCGGGCGCCACGTCCCCCGGTCCCACACGATGACGGCGCCGGCGCCGTAGTTGCCGGCCGGGATGATCCCCTCGAAGTTCGCGTACTCGACCGGATGATCCTCGACCTCGACGGCCATGCGCTTGTCGGCGGGATCCGCCGACGGCCCCTTCGGCACGGCCCACGAGCGGAGCGTCCCGCCGAGCTCGAGCCGGAAGTCCCAGTGGAGGCGGCGAGCCGCGTGCTTCTGGACGACGAACAGGCGGGGCGCGTCGAGCGCGCGCCCCCCCTCCTCGGCCGGGCCGAACGGCTCCGGGGTCCGCTCGGGGTCGCGCTTCGCGCGGTATCGATCGAGACGGTCGGGCACTCGCGGCTCGCCCCCTTAATCTAAGGAGTCATGGCGCCCCGCTCGATCGCGACCGGCACGATCTCCTTCGGGCTCGTGTCTATCCCCGTCCGCCTCTACCCCGCGACGCAGCCCTCCGCGTCCATCTCGTTCAACCTGCTCCACTCCGCGTGCGGCTCGCGCCTCAAGCAGCAGTACGTCTGCGCCAAGGAGGGCGTGAAGGTCGAGCGCGAGGAGATGGTGAAGGGGTACGAGTTCGCGAAGGATCGCTACGTCACGTTCACTCAGGACGAGCTGCGCGCGCTCGACGAGCTCGCGACCCAGACGATCGACATCGCCGAGTTCGTGCCGGCCGCCCAGGTGGACCCGGTGTACTTCGATCGCGCCTACTATCTCGGACCGGACAAGGGCGGCGGCAAGGCTTACCGGCTCCTCGCGCTCGCGCTCGAGCGCGCCGGGAAGGCGGCGCTCGCGCGCTACGCCGCGCGTGGCAAGCAGTACCTCGTCCTCATCCGCCCGCGCGACGGTCGGCTGGTGATGCAGCAGCTCTATTACGCGGACGAGGTGCGCCCGGCCGACGAGGTGCCGATCGAGGACGCCCAGCCGAAGGACGCGGAGGTGCAGCTCGCGCTGCAGCTCATCGAGCAGACCGCGTCCGAGGCGTTCCGTCCGGAGCAGTACGAGGACGCGGTGAAGGCGCGCGTGCTGGCCGCCATCGAGAAGAAGGTCGAGGGGCAGGAGATCAGCGTCGCGGCGCCCGCCGAGCCGGCCGCGCAGGTGATCGACCTCATGGACGCGCTGAAGGCGAGCCTCGACGCGGCGCCGGGCGGGCGCCGCCGGGCGGCCACGCGTACCCCGGCCGCCGAGGCGGAGCCCGGAGAGCGCAAGGCCGCGAAGCGGGCGCACCGCGAGGCCGACGAGCGCGGGAAGGCCTCTTCCCGCAAGTGACCCCGCCGTGCGATGGTTCGTGGCGTGTGGGGTTACCGCGCCACCGACGTCGCCCGGATGCTCGCCCTGCCGGTGGCGGAGATCAGGCGCCTCGCCCGCGCCGGGTTCGTCACCCCGCGCCGCGGACCGCGCCACGAGCTGCGCTTCGCGTTCCAGGATCTCGTCCTGTTTCGCGCCGCCGCGGACCTGGTGCACGCGAACGTGCCGGCCGCGCGCGTGCGGCGAGCGCTCGCGGCGATCCGGGTGCAGCTGCCGCACGACCGCTCTCTCGCCGGTGTGCGCGTGGTGGCGGACGGCCGGAACGTGGTCGTGCAGGACGGCGGCGCGCGCTGGCGACCGGAGACCGGGCAGATCCTGCTCGACTTCGAGGTCCGCGATCTCGCGCGGAACGTCGCCCCGCTCGTGCGCGCCGGCCGCGCCCCGGGAGGCCCGAAGCTGGACGCCGACGCGTGGTACCGCTGGGGCTGCGATCTCGAGGACGGCGCGCCCGCGGAGGCGCGCGAGGCGTACCGTCGCGCGCTCGCGCTCGATCCCGACCACGGAGACGCGCACCTGAACCTGGGACGGCTCCTGCACGAGGCGGGCGACCCCCGCGCCGCCGAGTTCCACTACCGGCGGGCGATCCCCAAGGTTGAGCAGCGCGCGCTCGCCGCGTTCAACCTCGGCGTCGCGCTCGAGGACCAGGGCCTCGACGACGAGGCGCTGCTCGCTTACGCGCGCGCGCTCGAGGCCGACGCCGCGCTCGCGGACGCGCACTACAACGCGTCCCGGCTGCTCGAGCGGCTCGGGCGCGGCGCCGATGCGCTCCGTCACCTCGCGGCGTACCGCCGCCTCACCGAAGCTGGCGCCTGACTCCGCGAGGCTCCCTGGGAGAATCTCCCTCTCCCTCGCTGCGGGGGGAGGGCCGGGGTGAGTGAGCAGGGCGAAGAACCGCCGTCAGCGAGCGTCGATCGCCCTGTACCCGATCCGCACCGCGCCCCAGTGGTTGCCGCGGACGTGCACGGGCACGGAGACGTCCGCCATCACCTCGCCGGTGTCCCGCTGGTAGCGCTGGATGAGGAACGGCGCCTTGTTCCTCGCCGCCGCGATCCCGGTCCGGTCGTTGAACATCCGCTTCGTCCGGTTGTTCACGAGGTCGACCGCGCGGTTCCCGGTGAGCGGCTGCGAGTAGCGCGCGTTGTGGGTCGGCAGGTAGCCGAACTTGTCGACCATCACCGAGTAGACGATGACGGGCGACTTCGCGAGGACCGCTTCCTCGATGGGGAGGATGTCGCGGTCCGAGAGCCGGTCCCAGTCGGTCGTGAACTTCGGCGGGTCCGTCTTCACCACCGGGTAGTAGATGGAGCTGAAGAGCTTCTCCTCCGTCGTCTCCTTCGCGGAGATCCACCGCTCCAGGGCGTCGGCGCACCGCCTGGAGAAGTCGACGGCCAGCGCGAGCATCTCCTGCTCCTGCGCCGTGAGGGCGTCGACCGAGGTGCCCCCGCCCACCTTCGACTGGAGCTGGGCCCGCGCGGCCGCGGGAGCGAGGAGAGCGCACATGAGGACGACGAGGGCGCCGGTGCTGCGGAACATACGCGTCATGGTGTGATCCTCCTTGTCGCGGCCTACTGGCCGAGGCGGCTCATGGCCGCCTTCATGCTGGCGCGCAGCCGCTCGATCGACTTCGTCAGGCGCCCGATCTCGTCCTCCGAGGCGGACTTGATCGGCGTGTCGAGCCCGTCGCCCAGGCTGATCTGGTGCGCCGCCTCGGTGAGCGCGACGACCGGCTTCATCGCGCGTCCGATCACGAGGAACATGGTCGCGATCGTCACCGCCACGAAGACGGCGAAGATCGCGGCGAGGGAGGCGAGCAGCGTCCTCTTGCGCGCCTCGACCCGCTCCATCGACACGCCGATGCGGAAGCCGCCCCAGTGCTTCCCCTTCACGTAGATCGGCGAGGACACGTCCCACATCGTCTCGCCGGTGTCGCGCTTGTAGACCTGGAGGAAGCTCTGCTCCTGGTTCTTCGCCGCCGCGATCCCGACCGGATCGTCGAAGATGCGCTTCGTCCGGTTCCCGGTGAGGTCCTTCTCGGCATCACCGGTGAGCGGCTTCTGGTAGCGGGTGTTGTGCGCCGGCAGGTACCCGTTCTCGTCGACGCCCACCGCGTAGACGAAGTCCTCGTGCTCGAGGAACTTGTCCTCGAAGACGAGCGCCGCGGGCTCCACCCAGGAGTCGTACCGGGTGTGGTACTTCGGCTTCGTCCCCCAGTTGAAGCCCTTGATCTCGACGTAGTGCCGGTCGAACACGTCGTTGACGGTGAGCGCGCCGTTGTCGATCGCGCCGTCCAGGATGTCGCCGAACTGGCGGGCGCCAATGGTGGCCGACAGCCGCGCCTTCTCGAGCGTCATCTCCTCCATCTGTCGTGTCTCGTGGGACGTGATGTACGTCGCGGCCAGCGCCGTCAGGACCAGCAGCACGGCCGCGAGCGTCAGCGAGATCTTCACGCTGAGCCGGGTTCGGACGGCGCTCATGATGGACATCGTCTACCTCCGCGATTGCGAGTTGATCGGTTCGTCGTGACACCCGGACGATGCGATGACTCCGCTCACTTCTTCTCGAGCATCGCCTTGCGGAACTGGGCGCGCTCTTCCGGCTCCTCGATCTGGCCCGAGAGCTCGTCGACGAGCTGCCGCGCGACCTGGAGCGAGAAGGGTGCGTCCGGCGAGATCCGGCGGAGCGCCTCCTGCACGTAGACCTTCGCCATCGGCCCGACGTGGCGCGCGAGCTCCTTCGTGCAGCGCTGGAGGAGGGCCGCCGATGCGGGATCGGCGACCGCGACGTTCGAGATCCCGGTGGCCGAGCTCCCTTCGTTCGGGCCCTTCGACCAGCTGAGGCCGCTGTTGGCGAGGACGGGCCGCGAGTCCAGCGCCACCGACGACGAGGTGGGCGGCGGCGGCGCCTTCGCCACGGCCGAGCCCAGCGCCTGCGACCCCGCCGAAGGCGGCTGCGACGTCCCGCCCTCCAGCGCGCTCCGGATCTTGTTCGCCGCCACCCGGAGCGCCACCGTCGCGAACGACGCGTTCAGGGTCCCGTCGCCGACGATCGCGAGGACGTGCCGCTGCCCGTTCGCGGGCGCGGCGACCCCGCGCAGCAGGATCCTGCCGTCGGCGAACTGTGCCGTGATCGTCTCCCAGTCCTCCTGCTGGAGCTGGATGGTCTCGATCGCCTTCGTGACGGTGCCGCCGATCTGGCCGCAGAGCCCGCGGTCGTAGACCGCGTGCCCGAGGTGGGCGACGACGCGTCCAGTGCCGTCGAGCACCATGGTCGCCCTCGCGCCGACCAGCTCCATGAGCCCTTGAAGGACGTTCTCCATGTCACGCCCTCCCCTGGACCGGGGTGTCGAGGACCTTCTCGACGGCGGCGAGCGACTTCCCGGGCTCGACCCGGGCGGTGATCACCGAGTCTCCCTGGACGACGATCAGGCAGCCTCTCGCCTCGCCGACGATCGAGATCCTGTGGAGCGCGCCGAGCCCGAGCTGGTCGCCGGCGTGCACCATGGCGCTCGACACGAACCCCATCACCGCGGCGATGGTCTCTCCGTCCTGCTCCCGCACCGCGTCGTGGTATCCGCCGGTGAGGTTACCGAGCACGGCGCTCTTCACGTCCGCAAGTTGCGCGATCATCGCAAGGTCAGGCATGGGTCGCCTCCATGTGCGTCACTCTCGCTGAAGCGCCGCGCGCGGCCAGGGCGGCATGCCCGCGGCGCGCCGGCATGCATCGATCACGTCCACGACCTCGAGCGGAGGCCAGCTCCTCGGGCGGCGCGGCAGCACGAGCTCGCGCGTCTCCGACCAGCGCTCCCGGTCCGACGCCGTCCACGCGTGCCACGAGCAGACGGTGCGGCGCCCCTCGGCGGCGGCGAGCAAGAGCATGTTCTCCGCGATGCAGTTGACGCGCTCGAGCGCGCCTTCCGAGCGGAGGGCCAGCAGGAGCAGGGCGTCGGGCGTGACGATGATGGGAGGCGCGTGTGAGCCGAGCGTCGCCTCGAGCCAGCTCCGGACATGACCGGGGATCTGCCCGCGCTCCAGCGGCGCGATGGCGATCTCGGGCACGCGCTCGCCGCGGAAGTCTACGCCGGCGCGGGCGAGTGCCTCGACCAACCCCGGCCCGCCGCCCAGCAGGACCTTGAACGATCGCGTCCACAGCGCCGCCCCGACAAGGCTCGCGAGCTCGGCCGTCGAGGGGTGCGGGATGGTCACGCCCTCCAGCACCACCACCGGGGGACTCCCCTGCCGATGGCGTTCCTCGCCGAGGCGCGCGACCAGCGTCTCGAGGTCCTCCGGCGAGTTCTCCGCGCCGGCTGCCGTGCAGAGCCGGGGGAGGAGGCTGCGTCCTTCCCCGTGCACCACCCTCACGAACAGGACGAGGCGCGACCGCCCCAGCTCCGTCGCGATCTGGCGGCACAGGGCGGCGCCCCCGCTCCCGTCGGCACCGCTCACCGCGATCACCGGCGTGGCCTCCTGCTCGACACACTCGATCACGCGCTGGCGCGCGGCGGCGAGGGGCTCGGCGAGGTACGAGAACGCCGCCGCCTCTACCTCGCAGAACGGCTGCCGGACGAAGCCGAGCACCTCCGAGAGCGGCCCTGCCGCCGGCGGCAGCGACGCGGCCGCCAGCTCGGGCTCGCGTGCCGGCGCCGGGCGCGGGCGCGGCGCGCCTCGCGGCGCCGAGGTGAGGTCCTGCTGGACGCGCCGCGCTTCCCACAGTAGCTCCTGCGCCGAGGCGTGACGCTCGCGGGGCGACTTCGCCAGGGCCCGCTGGACGAGCGCACAGCAGGACGTGGGGAGGCTCGGCACGAGCTCGCGCGGATCGGGGATGGCGGCGCGCAGGTGCGCCTGCTCGACGCTCGCGACGTCGTGGTCGGGGAACGGCGGCCGCGCGGTGAGCAGGTGGAAGTAGGTCGCGCCCAGCGAGTAGATGTCGGAGGCGGGGCTCGCCGCCTCCCCGCGCCAGATCTCGGGCGCGGTGTAGTACGGCGTTCCGACCCGGAGGTGCGCGGTGCCGATCCCGACCTCCGAGGGGCCGAGGGCCA
>DATIDF010000111.1:0-22825 GCA_035456445.1 Anaeromyxobacter sp. | reverse complement strand
GACGGCGAGGAGCTCTGCGATGCCCATCAGGACCTCCGCGGTCGTGGGTGCGGCAGACGGATGGGGTCCATACACCCGGGCAGGGAGCGGCGCCAGCCTGCGCCGCAGCGGTCGTTCCCGCGCACCAGCCTGCGGGGCATGGTAGGGAGCGCGCATGAAGCTCAAGCAGAGGCCGGAGGACTTCCAGGTCACGGAGTCGTGGCGCTTCGACGAGGACCCGAAGGGTCAGCACTTCGTGTACCTCATGGACAAGCAGAAGCTCTCCACGTTCGAGGCGGTCGAGCGCATCTGCGCGCAGTTCAAGATCCCGCGCGCGGCGGTGAGCTACTGCGGGCTCAAGGACAAGCAGGGGCGTACGACGCAGCTCCTCGCGATCCTCCGGCGGCAGATCGAGCTCCAGGACCCGGATCTGCGCCTGAAGCTGCTCGGCCGGGCGGCGGGGCCGCTCTCGGCGGCGAACACCACCTCCAACCGGTTCGCGGTGACCGTCCGCGACCTCTCCGAGGAGGACGTCGCCCGGCTCACGGCCTCGATCGCGGAGGTCCGCCGCCTCGGCGTCGTGAATTACTTCGACTCGCAACGCTTCGGGTCGCTGAAGCACGGTCAGGGCTTCATCGTGAAGGACCTGATGCGCGGCGACTTCGAGGTCGCGCTCCGGAACGTGCTCGCGCGCCCGAGCGAGCTCGACCACTCCGACGACGCGCGCGTGAAGACGTTCTGGAAGGAGCACTGGGGCGAGTGGGATCGCAGGAACCCCTACCCCGGCGCGGAGCGATACGAGGCCGTCGTCCGCTGGCTGCGCAAGAACCCGGGAGATCACCGCGGCGCGCTGCTCCGCACCGAGCCACGCTGGCGCGCGCTCCAGGTGTTCGCGTACCAGAGCTGGCTCTGGAACGAGGGCGTGAAGCAGTACCTGAAGGACGTCGTCGGCGTGGCGCGCCTCGTGTCCGTCCGCTACCAGGCCGGCTCGCTCATGTTCCCGCGCGAGCTCGACGCGTCGCAGGCGCGGCTGCTGCACGAGCAGACCTTTCCGCTCCTCGCGCCAGCGACGCAGTTCTCGGATCCGGCAATCGAGAAGGCAGCGCTGTCGGTGCTCCGGCGCGAGGGCCAGACGCTCTCCGATCTCGCCGTGCCCGGCACGCCCGAGATCCACTTCGACCCCGAGGAGCGCCCTATCCTGGTGTTCCCCGGCCGCCTCGCGGTCGGGGAGGCGAAGCGCGACGAGCTGAACCGCGGCCGCCTGCGCGTGAACGTCGCGTTCACGCTCCCGCCCGGCGCGTACGCCACGCTCGTCGTGAAGCGGCTCTTCCACTGGACGCTCGCCCCGGGCCAGAAGGCCGCTGCGCGCCGGGCGCCCGCGGCCACCGCAGAGACGGCCCCGGCGCCTGCTCCCACCCGCTCACGCCGTGCCGCGCCCGAACGGCCTGCGACCGCCGCGGCGGAGCCGGAGGCGCGCCCCGCGAAGCAAGGCTTCCTCGCACGCCGCCGCGCCGAGAAGGAAGCGCGCAAGGAGCGTCGCGAGGCGGCGAAGAAGGGGAGCCGCTAACAGCAAGTCGCTCGAGGCGGTGGGCTTCAGGCCTCGGGCTCAGGCTTCAGGAGAAGCGCACCGGATCGCGATGCTTTCGCTGAGGCCTGAGGTCCGAGGTCTGAGGCCGTGACCGCGGTTCTTCACTGACTCGAGCTGCGGCTAGCAGGGACGAGGGTCCGCCCACTCCCAGACCAGTAGTCCTTCTCGCGCGCGCTCGTGCAGAACCTCGGCGACGTTCGCCACGTCCACCTCGGGCGGCACGTCGACCGCGACGAGCTTCGGGCGCAGCGCCTCGTGCGTGCACCCCTGCTCCAGCAATCGCTCGAGGAAGGCCTGCACGTTGCGATCGGACAGCTGGGCCCCGGGATCGAGCGCGAGCCGCAGCGTGCGATGTCCGCCCTTCTCCAGCACATCGTCCAGCCGCGGCGCCTCCTCACCCGCGCCGTCGAGCGCGTGGACGACGTCGTTGCGGGAGATGCCGTAGGCGAAGAACGGGCAGCTCTCGACGCGGTAGCGCCCCGCGCCGAGGGGCTCTGCCCAAAGCCAGTCGTCCGGTGGTCCGGGCTCGCCGTCGGAGCGCTCGAGCGGCACGCGAATACGGACCAGTGCTTCGGTGGTGTCCAGCTCAGTCGTCATGCGTGGCCGACCCCCCGCCCGGCGAATCTATCCGGGGCCGAGCTTCGCCGCGACCGCCTCCGCGAGATCGAAGCCGGTGTAGCGCTCCGGCTGCGCGCCAGTCTCGAACCCGTGCTCCCGCAGCGCCTCCGCGGTGGTGGGGCCGATCGCGGCGAGCAGCACCCTTCGGAGGAGGGGCGCCCGCTCGCCGAGGGCGCTCACGACTGCACGGACCGCGGAGGGAGAGGCGAACGCGACGCAGTCGACCTCGTCCCGAGCGAGCCAGTCGCCGAGCGGCGCGATCTCCCCGGCGGGGGCGGGCACCGTCCGGTACGCCTCGACCGCGGTCAGCTCGGCGCCCGCCGAGAGAAGCCCTGCCACCGTCTCCGGCCGTCCCTCGGCGGGACGAGGAAAGAGCACGCGCCGGCCGCGCACGTGTGGCGCGAGAACCCGCGCGAGCGCGTCGCCCTTGGCCTCGCCCGGAACGAGGTCCGGCTCGCGAACGGTGCGGGCGAGCCGCTCGGCCGTCGCGGGTCCGACCGCCCCAAGCTCGAGCCGCGCGAGCGCCGCTACATCGAGCCCCAGCGCGCGCATGCGCGCCACGGTGCGGTCCACGCCGGTCGCGCTCGTGAAGACCGCCCACTCGAACCGGTCGAGCGCGCGCAGTGCCGCATCGAGCGGGGCCGGGTCGGCGGGATCGGCGAAGGCGATCGACGGCACCTCGCGCACCTCCGCCCCGAGCGCGCGCAGACGCGCCGAGAGCGCGTCCTCGCCCCCCTTCCCGCGGGTGACGACGACGGTGCGGTGGTCCAGGCTGGCCACGCCCGGCCGCCCTAGCGCCTGGGCGCCGCGAGGCCCGGAATCTTGCCCTCGCACTCGCGGAGGATCGCGTCCGCGCCCTTCGAGAGCAGCTCCTCCGCGAGCGCCACGCCGAGCTGGCGCGCGTCGGCGGCCGGCCCGCTGCGCTCGCCGCGGATGACCTGCCTCCCGTCGAGCGAGGCGACGAGGGCACGCATCGAGACGCGGCCGCCCTGGACGGTGGCGTGGCCCGCGATGGGCACCTGGCAGCCGCCCTCGATGCGGGCGAGGAACCCGCGCTCCGCCTCGACGCGCACGCGCGTCTCCGCGTGGTCGAGCGCCGCGAGCCGCGTCATCGTCGGCGCGTCGGAGGCCCGCGCCTCGAGCGCGAGCGCGCCCTGCGCGACGGCGGGGAGCATCTCCTCCGCGGGGAATACGTAGGTCGCGTGCTCGGCGAGCCCGAGGCGCCGCAGACCGGCGTAGGCGAGGACCACGGCGTCGAGCTCCGCCGACGCCTTGCGAAGGCGGGTCTCCACGTTTCCGCGAACCACCTCGATGTGGAGGTCGGGCCGGAGCGCCTTGAGCTGCGCGCTGCGCCGGAGGCTCGAGGTGCCGACCTTCGCACCCTTGGGGAGCCCGGCGAGCGTCTTGTAGCGGGGCGAGCACAGCGCGTCGCGCGGGTCCTCGCGCTCGGGCACTGCGCCGATCGCGAGCGAGGGGGCGAGGACGGCGGGGAGGTCCTTCATCGAGTGGACCGCGATCTCCGCATCGCCGGCGAGCAGCGCGTCCTCGATCTCCTTCACGAACAGGCCCTTGCCGCCGACCTCCGCGAGCGGCACCTCGAGGATGCGGTCGCCCTTCGTGACGAGCTCGTGTAGACGGACCTCGAGGCCGGGCTCCCTGGCCCGGAGGAGGTCCGCCACGTGGTTCGCCTGCCACTTGGCGAGCGGGCTGCGGCGGGTCGCGATGCGGATCATCTTCGGGATCTCCTAGCTGCGCTCCGACGAGGCCGCGGCGCGGCCCTCGGCGGGCTGTGCCGGTACGCTCTCCGGGCGCGCCGGCTCGTTATCGATGCCGAACAGCTCCGCGGCGGCCCCCGGGAGGTCGCCGTCGCCCGTCGACGCGGCAGCCTTGAGCCGCGCCGTCGGGCCATGCAGGAGCTTGTTCACGATGGCCTGCGCCATCGCCTCGACGCTCTTCCTGCCCTTCTCGTCCAGCTTCGGGCCGAGGTGCGAGAGCGTCCGCTCCGCCTCCGCCCGGGCGATCTGCTCCGCGTGCCGCCGAAGCTGCGCGAGGACGGGGAGCGCCGCGCGGGCGTCCCGCTCCTTCGCGAAGGCCATCACCTCCGCCTCGACGATCGCCTCCGCGCGGAGCGCCTCGCCGCGGCGGGCCTCCTGCGTCGCCTGGACGACCTTCTCCATGTCGTCCACGTCGTACGCGAAGACCTCGGAGAGATCGGCGCAGGTCGGATCCACGTTCCGGGGCACGGCGAGATCGATGAGGCACGTGGAGCGGCGGCGGCGCGCCTTCATGGCGTGCTGCAGCATCTCGCGCGTCAGGACGTAGCTCGGTGCGCCAGTCGAGACGATGACGACGTCCGCCTCGACGAGCAGCCGCGGCAGCTCGTCCCACGCGCGGAAGCTCCCGCCGACCTGCTCCGCGAGCGCCATGCCGCGCTCCGGCGAACGGTTCGTGACGAGGATGCGATCCGCGCCGAGCACCGCGAGCGCCTTCGCGGAGAGCGCGCCCATCTTGCCGGCGCCGACGAGGAGGATCGCCCGGCCCTTCAGGTCGCCGAAGATCTTCTCGACGAGCTCGACGGCGACCTGCGACATGCTGGTCGCGCCGCGCCCGATGTCCGTCTCGGTGCGGACCCGCTTGGCGGTGGCGAAGGCGCGGTTGCACAGGCGCGACATGTACGGACCCGCCGCCTCGGCGGCGCTCGCGAGGCCGTACGCCTCCTTCACCTGTCCCAGGATCTGCTGCTCGCCCACCACCATGGAGTCGAGGCTCGCCGCGACGCGAAACAGATGCCGGATCGCCTCGACGC
Organism: Anaeromyxobacter sp.; assembly: GCA_035456445.1. Lineage (GTDB taxonomy): Bacteria > Myxococcota > Myxococcia > Myxococcales > Anaeromyxobacteraceae > Anaeromyxobacter. Next base: position 17,834 of record DATIDF010000111.1, on the reverse strand, counting down.
CGATCTTCGAGTACAGGTGCTCGCCCGCCTCTCCGGTGCGCTCCGTGAAGAAGCGGCGCGCGGGCTCGATCCCCTCCGACTGGACGTAGACCTCGACGCGGTTGCAGGTCGAGACGACGAAAGCCTCCGCGACGCCCTCCGTCGCCTTCAGATCGCCGAGCGCCGCCTTGAGCAGATCGCCCGTCAGGGCGACCCGCTCGCGGACCTCGATCGGCGCGCTCTTGTGCGATAGGCCGACGAGGTAGATCTCGCGCCCGCTCACTGCGAGACCTCCGTCGCGCGCGGCCCGTAGTCGCCGGCGTGCCGCGTGACCCCGGGCACGATCTTCAGCGACACCATCGACGAGAGCAGGATGACGAACCCGACGAGCGTCATGACCGCGTACCGCCGGCCGTGCCAGCCGCTGTGCCGGAGCTGGACCATCGCGCCGTAGAGGATCCAGATGCCGAGCGAGATCACCTGCTGCGGGTCCCAGGACCAGGCGCTGTTCCAGACGGCGGTCGCGGTGACGGTGCCGGCGATGAGCGCGATCGTGTACACGACGAAGCCGGCGCGGACGAGCCGCTGGATCATCTGATCGAGCGCGTCGAGCGACGGCAGGCGCGAGAAGAGCGCCCCGAAGTGCTTGCCCTTCACCTCGCGCTCCTGCAGTAGGTACATGATCGCGACGCCGAACGCGATCGCGAACAGCGCGACGCCGCCCACCGCGGACAGGATGTGCAGGGTGACGCTCGGGTAGCGGACCGTCTCGGGCGCGACGCCGGGGTGGCCCGGGGTCCCGAAGAGCGTGGGGAGGAGCACGACGAGCGCGAGCGGCGTGACGAACGCGCCGATGGTGGGGAGCTTGTAGTAGCGCTGCAGGAAGAGGTACGCGCCGGTGAGGAGCCACACGAGCAGAACGAGGCCGCCGCGCAGCCCGAAGAACTCCGCGCCGCCGTACTCGCTGCAGCCGACGCCGATCGCGGCCGCGTGCACGACGAACGCCGCCGCGAGCACCCAGAACCCGACCGTCGCCGCGCGCTTGTGGCGCGGCCGCGAGAAGAACACGATGTAGGCGCCCGCGGCGACCGCGTAAAGCGCGGCGGCGATGCGCAGGATGACGATGCTCATGCGTCCTGCCTTCTCTTCTTACCGGAGATGCTCGAGGAGGAAACGGGCGAGGCCCCCCACCCCCTTCCGCGGATCGTCCGCGGGCGGTGCGCATTGGCCGTCACGGCCGGCCACCGAGCGCCGCTCCGCCCGCCCGCCGCGTCCTCGCGCGCGCAACCGGAGGGGTCGAAAGCTACCACGCCGGCCGAGGCGCTTGCCAGGATCGGGGTGTGCGGCTAATTACTGCGCCCGGCTCGACCGGAGAGTAAAGGAGAACACATGGCCTCGACCGACCTCGTCATCCTGCAAGACTCCACCTTCGAGACGGAGGTCCTGAAGAGCGAGATGCCCGTCCTCGTGGACTTCTGGGCCGTGTGGTGTGGACCCTGCAAGGCGATCGCCCCCACGGTCGAGGAGCTGGCGAAGCAGTACAAGGGCAAGGTGAAGGTCGCCAAGATGGACGTGGACGAGCACCAGAACGTCCCGCAGCAGTACGGCATCCGCTCGATCCCGACACTGCTCGTGTTCAAGGGCGGCCGCGTGGTCGATACCATCGTCGGCGCCGTACCGAAGGCGAAGCTCGAGGAGAGCCTGAAGAAGGCGATCAGCTGACCGCTCTCCGCCCCGCGGCGCAGATCCGGACGCCCGCGCTCCCTCGGGGACCGCGGGCGTCGTCGTTTCCGGCCATTCACCGCGGGAGGCCCGGCGCAAACGCGCGGGAAGGCGAAGCCCGCTCACGGCAGCGCTCGACTGGAACGATCTCAACTCAACTGATCGGCGCCATCAATTCACGAAACGTCTCATGCCGACGTTCGCGAGCAGGCCGATGGCCGTGTAGATGGCGATGACCGACGAGCCGCCGTAGCTCATGAGCGGCAGCGTCACGCCGACGACAGGGAGGAGCCCGATCACCATCCCGATGTTGATCGCGACGTGCCAGAAGATCATGCCGCTGAGCCCCGCCGCGAGGAAGTGGCCGAAGCGATCGCGCGCGTTCCCGCATATGTCGATCGCGCTCGCCACGAGCACGAAGTAGAGCGACAGCAGGAGCAGGCAGCCGAGGAACCCGTGCTCCTCCGCCCACACCGAGAAGATGAAGTCGGTGTGCTGCTCCGGGAGGAACGACAGGTACGTCTGCGTGCCCTGCCCCCATCCCTTCCCGAGCGCCTGGCCCGAGCCGACCGCGATCATCGACTGCGTCGCGTGGTAGCCCGCGCCGAGCACGTCGGACTGCGGGTTCAGGAAGGTCTCGACCCGCTTCTTCTGGTAGGGCTTGAGGTGCGGGTAGAAGAGCCCCGCGCCGACGATCGCGACGCTCGCGAGCAACGCGAGCGTCTTCCAGCGCACGCGCGCGAACAGGATCTGGGTGAAGCCGACCGACATCACGATGAGCGCGGTGCCGAGGTCCGGCTGCTTCAGCACGAGCGCCGCCGGGACGACGATGATGGCGAACGGGACGAGGAGCCCGACGATCCCGTAGCCGTCCTTCCGCTTGTCGGCGTCGGCGTGGAACCAGCTCGCCAGGGCGAGCGCGACCGAGAGCTTCGCGAGCTCGGACGGCTGGAAGTTCACCGGCCCGATCGTGAGCCAGCGCCGCGCCCCCATGACGTAGCGGCCCTTCACGTACACGAGCACGAGCAGGACGACGACCAGCGCGTAGAACACCCACGCGAGCCGATGGAACGTGCGCTGGTCGAAGAGGGTGATCGAGAGCGCGATGAAGACGCCGAGCCCCATCCACGCGGCCTGGGAGATCCAGACCGGCGCGTGGGCGCTGCGCGAGGCGGACGCCAGGTTCCAGACGCCGACCGCGGAGATGGCGAGCGTCACGAAGGCGACGTGCCAGGGGAAGTGCGCGAAGAGCCGGCGGTGCGGCGTCGCCGAGAGCGAGACGTCAAGCGCCACCGTCGTTACCTCCCTGCTTCTCGCCGAGCTGGGGCGCCGGGGGCGCCGCCGGGGGGGCCGGCACCGCCTTCGGCACGGACGCGGGCGGTGAGGCCGCCTCGACTCCGGCCGACGTGGGCCTCGGCTGCGGCGGCGCGGGCTTCGCTTCCACGGGCGCCGGCTTCGCCGCCACGGGCGCGGGCTTCGCTTCCACGGGCGCGGGCTTCGCCGCCGCAGGCGCGGCCGCCGCCGCACCCGGTGTCGCGAGCGGCGCGGGCACGATCTGGGCCGCTCCGGGGGGAGCCGCCACGTCCGGCGCTTGCGCGACGCCCGACCGCTCCGCCGCGTCCTGTGCCTTGAGCTCCATCCACTTCTTGATCACCGCCATCGCCGTCGGCGCGGCGTTCGTGGAGCCGAACCCCGAGTGCTCGTTCAGCACCACGACGATGATCTCCGGATCCTCCGCCGGCGCGAAGGCTGCGAACCAGGCGTGGTCGCGCTCGAAGTACGGCACCTGCTCCGCGCGCATGCGCTTGCCCATCTTCACGACCTGCGCGGTGCCGGTCTTCCCGGCGATGGTGAAGTCCTTCGAGCGCTGCCAGTACGCGGTGCCGAACGGCTGGTTCACCGCGGCGAGCAGGCCCTTCATGACGGTGTCGCGCGTCGACTTCTTGAGCTTCGGGCGGCTGCGCTCCTGGGGGGCGAACTCCTGCAGCACCTTCCCGTCCGCGTCCTCGACGCGGAGGACGACCTGCGGCTTCCAGACGATGCCGGTCGCGAGCGCGCCGTAGAAGACGAGCTGCTGCATCGGCGTCACGTTCACGTCGCCCTGGCCGATGGCGAGGTTCACCGGCATGCCGCGCTGGTACCCGCCGCGGAGGTGGCGATCGTGCCAGGCGACGTCCGGCACCACGCCGGGGACCTCGCCGGGGAGGCTGAACTCGGTCGGCACGCCGAGCCCGAGCTCGTGGGCCCACTTCGCGATCGCGTCGGCGCCTAGCCGCGCGCCGGCCTCGTAGAAGAAGACGTCGCAGCTCGCCCCGAGCGCGTGCTCGAAGTCCACGTACCCGTGGCCGGAGTCCTTGTCGCAGCGCCAGCGGTGCGAGCCCATCCGGAAAGAGCCCGGACAGTAGACGGTCGTGCCGGGTTGGTAGATCCCCTCCTCGAGCGCGGCGATCGAGGTGAGCGCCTTGAACGTCGAGCCAGGGTGGTAGTGCTGCTGGATCGCGCGGAACAGCTCGGGCTGCAGCGGGTCGGAGTGGATCGCCGCGAGCTCGGCCCCGGTGATGCGGCCCGACATCTTGTTCGGATCCGGCGCAGGCCGGTCGACGAGCGCGAGCAGGAACCCGGTCTTCGCGTCCATCGCCAGGACGACGCCGGCGGTGGCGGGGAACGCCTGCTCCGCGAGCTCCTGCAGGCGCCAGTCGATGGAGAGGACGAGGTTGTGGCCCGGCACGCTCGGCACGACCCGCTGGTCCTCGGGGATGAGGTCGTCCGCGTCCTCCTTGCGCCGCCCCTTCGCGTCGACGGGTACGCGCTCCTTGCCGTCGATGCCCCGCAGCTGACGCTCGAACCGCCGCTCGAGCCCGCGGCGTCCGGTGTAGTCGCCGAGCAGGTACGGTCCCTGCCCCGTCTCCGAGCTCTGCACCTCCTCGTTGAGCCGCTTCAGCTCGTCCGGCCCGGCCTCGTTCATGTAGCCGATGAGGTGCCCGCCGAGCCCGCCGTAGCGGTAGTTCCGGTGCGGGATCGGCTGCACGTCCACGCCCGGCAGGTCCATCTGGTGCGCGAGGAACCGGTCGAGCTCCTCCCGCGCGATGTCGACCTTCACGGTGAACGGCCGGAAGCGCTCGAGGTTGCGCGCCCCCGCGAGCTGCCCGCGCGCGCGCTCCACCTCGTCCGGCGTCATCGAGAGCATCGCCGCGAGGCGCGCGAGGACCTCGTCGCACTGCTTGCCGCAGAAGTACGCGGTGAGCGTGACGTCGTACGACGGCCGCGAGTCGACGAGGATCCGCCCGTGGCGATCGAGGACGTGGCCGCGATCCGCCGGCTGGCGGATCTCCTTCACGAAGTTCTCCTCGGCCTTCTCCTTGTACTCGTCGCCCTTCAGGATCTGCAGGACGTACAGGCGCCCGACGAGCGTGAGGAACGTGAGGACGGCGAGCCCGGTCGCCCAGGCGAGCCTCGGCCGGGAGTCCTTCTGCGCCACGCCGGGCGCGCTGGGAGGGATGAGGGACATCTTCGTCTCAGCGGAGGAGCCCGTGCTCCTCGCGGTGGAACACCCGGTCGATGAGCCGGAGTCCGGAGTAGAGCAGCGGCGCGGCGAGCGCGGTCAGGACCGCCTCGACGATCATGCGCGGGACGAGCCCCAGGCCCGGCGCGGACTCGGCGGGCGAGGTGAGGCGCGTGAGCACGAGCGCGCCCAGCGACAGCACGAGGGCGCCTGCGCCGGAGAGCAGCGCGAATCCGCCCCTGCCGCGCACGTCGAGCCCTGCGTTGACCGACCGCACGACCACGAAGAGGAGGACGGCGAGGAACGTCATGAGCCCCTTCGGCGAGCCGCTCACGAGATCGAGCACGTAGCCGATCCCGGCCGCGCCCACCGAGCCGTCGACGTTCCCGCCGTGCAGGCCGAGGTAGACGATGCAGGCGGCGAGCAGCAGCACCGAGAACGCGCCGCCCCCCGCCCAGCGGAGGACGGCGGACTGCAGCGCGGCGAGGACCAGTGCGAAGAGGACGTGGGCGAGGGGCTTCACTTTGCGTGTCCGGGCACGTAGGCGGCGGGCAGGATCTCCGCGGTCCGCTCCCAGGCGGTCACGACGAGCACCTCCTCGAGGCGCGTCACGTCCACCGCGGGCACGACGCGCGCATCCTGGAAGAGGCCGTGCTGGTTGCGCTCGAGCTTGGTGACCTTGCCGACGGGGAGGCCGCGCGGGAACACGCCGTCCGTGCCGGACGTGACGAGCACGTCCCCCTCGATCATGTCCTCGACCCGCAGCGCGTAGTCGAGCTTGCACGCGTCGGGCTTTCCGAGGCCGCGCACGTTCGCGCGCGCGCGGGTGCGATCGACCACGGTCGCGATGGAGCTGTTCCGGTCGGTGACCACGAGCACGTCCGCCGTGTGCGCGGCGACCCCGTGGACGCGTCCCACCACCCCGTCGGCGACGACGACCGGCATCATCTTGTCGACGCCGTCCTCCGTCCCGCGATCGATCGTGAGCACCTGGAGCCCCGCCGGCGCGAGCCGCACGCCCACGATCCGCCCGCCGACGTACTTTCGCTCGGGCGAGACCTGCGCGAACCCGAGCAGCTTGCGCAGCCGCTCGGCCTCGGCGCGCTCCGTGAGGAGCTGCTGCCGCTCCATCTTCAGCTGGTTCACCTCTTGTGACAGCTCCCCCGCCTTCTCCTGGGCGTGACGCAGCGCGAGGTACCCATCCCAGGAGCGGAGGGTCCCGGAGACGGTCCAGCCCACCGCCCGCTGGACCGGGGTGGTGAGCCACAAGATGGCGCGATCGAGCCTCGAGCGCTCGCTCGGCTTCCTCGCGTGCGCGAAGTACACACCGAGCGGTACGACGAGCAGCACCGCGACGAGGATGAGCTCGCGGTACCGCCTCAGCAGTGCGAACACGGACACTCCGGCGGGGCCAGAAACCCTTGCATTTTAGCCCATTTCGACTAGGGTGTTCAACTTCGCGGCGCCCCCTCCCACGCGGGGCTGCCGACCTACAACAACGCGGAGCATCGGTTCATGCTGGAAGGCCTGCGGGCAAACAAGGGCGGCATCATCACCTGGATTTTCCTGGGCGCGATCATCGTCGTGTTCGTGATCAGCTTCGGCCCCGGCAGCCTCACGAAGGGCGGAGGCGGGTGCGGCGGCGCCGGCGCGGCCTACGCCGCGAGGGTCAACGGGAAGAGCATCCCCGCGCTGGAGTGGGAGCGGCAGTACGGCCAGCTCTACAACCTCTACCAGTCGCAGATGGGCGGCGGGTTCACCCGCGAGCTCGCCGACCAGCTCGGCGTCGCCGAGCAGGCCCTGAGCCAGCTCGTGGACCGCGAGCTCGTGATCCAGGAGGCGAAGCGCCGCGGCATCGTGGTCTCCGACGAGGAGCTCTCGAGCGCCATCCATGCGATCCCCGCCTTCCAGCAGAACGGCGCGTTCCATTTCGAGAGCTACGAGACCTCCGCGCGCCAGAACTTCGGGTCCCCCGCGAAGTTCGAGGCCTGGTACCGCGATCAGCTCCTCTACGGCAAGATGCTCTCCGCCATCGGCGAGACGGTGAAGGTCTCCGACGCCGAGGTGAAGGAGGCGTGGCGCTCCGACGCCGACAAGATCGCGCTCACCTTCGTCCGGTTCCCCTTCTCGGCGTTCCAGGCCGAGGTGAAGCCGTCCGACGCGGACGTGAAGGCGTTCGCCGACAAGGAGGGAGCGCGGATCGAGCAGTTCTACAAGGAGAACCCGGCGCGCTTCGACCAGAAGAAGAAGGTCCGCGTCCGCCACGTCCTCGCGCGTGTGGCGCCCGGCGGAGACGAGGCCGCCGCGAAGAAGAAGATCGAGGACGCGGCCGCCCGCGTGAAGAAGGGCGAGGACTTCGCGAAGGTCGTCCAGGCGCTCTCGGACGACGAGGCTACGAAGGCCCGCGGCGGCGAGCTCGGGTACGTGACGGAGGGGCTCTTCGACGAGCAGTTCGCGAAGGCGGCGCTCGCGCTCGAGCGGGGCCAGGTGTCGGAGCCGGTCCGCAGCGCGTCGGGCTTCCACCTCGTGAAGGCGGAGGAGGTCGTGCCGGCGAAGCAGGTCTCGCTCGCAGACGCCCGCCTCCAGATCGCGCGTGAGCTCCTCTCGCAGGATCGGGCCCGCAAGCTCGCCACCGACCGCGCGCAGGCCGTTCTCTCCGCGGCGCGCGGCGGGAAGTCGCTCGCCGCGCAGTTCCCGGGCACGAAGCCCGTGACCGTCGGAGGGCAGCCGATCGTCGTCGAGGAGACCGGCAGCTTCGCGGCGTCGAGCCCGCTCGTCCCGAAGCTCGGCCCGGCGCCCGAGCTCGTAGGCGCAGCCCGCGCGGCGAAGGCCGGCGAGGTCCTCCCCAAGGTCTTCGACCTCCCCTCCGGCCCCATCGTCGCGGTGGTGAGCGCGCGCGAGGCTCCGGACGACAAGGCGTTCGAGGGCGCACGCGAGCAGGTGTCCGAGCGGCTTCGCGACCAGAAGGGCGCACAGGTCGTGTCGACCTGGCTCGAGACGCTCCGCAAGGACGCGAAGATCGAGCGGAACCTCGCGCTCCTGGGGAGCGCGACCGCACGATAGGGCCCGCCATGGCGCCCCGGCTCGTTCTCGCCTCGCAGAGCCCGCGCCGCCGCGAGCTGCTCGCCCAGCTGGGCGTGCCGCACGAGGTGCGGCCGGCGAGCACGGACGAGTCGGTGCTCCCCGGCGAGCCGGCGCGCGACTACGTCCTGCGCGTCGCGCGCGAGAAAGCGCGCGCAGTCGGCGGCGAGCTCGTCCTCGCGGCGGACACCGCCGTCGTGCTCCGCGGCGAGGTGCTCGGCAAGCCTCGCGACGCCGAGGACGCACGCCGCATGCTCGCCGCGCTGTCGGGCACGGCCCACGAGGTGCTCACCGGCGTCTGCGTCCGGCGGGATTCTGGCGAGGGCGCGGTGGAGCTCGACGCGGTCGTCTCGACGGCCGTGCGCTTCGCGCCGCTCGGGGCGGCCGAGATCGCCTGGTATGTCGGCACCGGCGAGCCGCTCGACAAGGCCGGCGCCTACGCGATCCAGGGCGCGGGCGGCGCGTTCGTGCTGGGGGTCGAGGGGAGCGTCTCGAACGTCGTCGGGCTGCCGCTCGCCGAGACCGCGGAGCTGCTCCGCCGCGCCGGCCTCACCCTGCCCTGGGACGCATCCGCCGGACGGGGGTGACCGCCGTGGGCATCGCCGAGCGCCTCGCCGAGCTGCGCAGGGAGCTCCCCGCGGGCGTGACCCTCGTCGCCGTGTCGAAGACGCAGCCCGCCTCGGCGATCCGCGAGGCGTACGCGGCGGGGCAGCGCGACTTCGGCGAGAACTACGCGCAGGAGTGGCGCGAGAAGGCCGACGCGCTCACCGATCTCCCGGACCTGCGCTGGCACTTCATCGGCGGGCTGCAGACGAACAAGGTGAAGTACCTCGCCGGGCGCGTCGCCTTCGTGCACACGGTCGATCGCGAGGAGCTGGCTCGCGAGCTCTCCCGCCGCTTCGGCCAGAAGGGGGCGGTCGCCCGCGTGTTCCTCGAGGTGAACACGGGCGCCGAGGCGTCGAAGGCAGGCTGCGCGCCGGCCGAGGCGCCGGCGCTCGCTGCCGCGATCCGGGCGCTCCCGGCCCTCGAGCTCGTGGGCGTGATGGCCATCCCGCCGCCCGAGGACGATCCCCGTCCGCACTTCCGCGCGCTGCGCGCGCTGCGTGACCGGCTCGGCCTCTCCGAGCTGTCGATGGGCATGAGCAGCGACTGGCGCGTCGCGATCGAGGAGGGCGCGACGTTCGTGCGGGTGGGCACCGCCATCTTCGGCGCTCGCCCGCCGAAGGGCGGCTGAGAGGGCAACTGCGGCCTCGGGCCTCAGGCCTCGGGTCTCAGGGAAAGCATCTCGATTGTGTGGGCTTCTCCTGGGGCCTGAAGCCTGACGCCTGCCCTACACGGCCTTGAGCCGCAGCCGCCCGGAGTCGCTCACACCGGCGCGGAACTCCTGGCCGCAGTAGAAGCAACGGATCTCGTCCCCGTCGCCGAACCCGTCGTCCCAAGGGTTGTTCGCCGCGCAGTCCGGGCAGTCGAAATCGCCGAACCGGCGAGCCCGGCCCGCGTCCTCTCCCTCCTGCGGCAGATCCTCGTCGTATCCGGGGTCGAGCGGCATCGTCCTTCCTCAGGGGCTGCGCATCCTGTTCAACCGGGCTGCACGGGAGCGTACGACAACCGCGGCGAACGAGCGAGCGGGCGCCGAGGCTCCGATGTAGGACTCTCCGTACAGGCTTCGTCGGCGAGCCAGGCGCTCGGGGACGGGGAATGGCGAGCGAGCGAACGCCATTGTATTCATGCGTGGCAGCCGTCCGTCGCGGGAGGCGTGCCGGAAACCGACACAGGTGTCGCAGTCGCGCCGCACGGCGCGAGAGGCGCCGGAGGGGATCGCGGGATTCCCGGGGCCTTCGCCGCTGGCACTGCTCTTGCTGAACCCTCCCGCGCCGCAGCTGCTCACACGTGTCGCCGGGAGCTCCCTTGCACAAGCGCCTCGCCCCTCTCGCGGTCATCGCCCTCCTCGCCGCCCCCGCGGGCGCGCGCGGGTTCGCGCCGGGCGAGGAGACCGTCTTCCGGATCACCTACCTCAGCCTGCCCACCGGCGAGGGGCGAATCATGGTCGGGAAGCCGGAGGGGGACATCTGGCCGGTGATCTTCCAGGCGAAGACGGAGGGGGTCGCTGGCCTCATCGACATCCGCGAGCACCTGGTCAGCTACTGGGACGCCCGCACGAACCTCACGCGCGGCTCCGACCTGAAGGCGTACGAGGTCGGGGACTTCCACCAGGACAGCGCGCGGTTCGACCGCGACCGCGGCCAGGCGACCGTCACGGTGCACCGGAAGGGCAAGAAGAAGGAGAAGACCATCGACGTCCCCGCCGACGTGCAGGACCTCACGAGCGCGTTCATGTGGCTGCGCCTCCAGCCGCTCGAGGTCGGCCGCAGCTTCGACGTGCCGGTCGCGTCCGGGACGCACCAGTTCACCCTCGTCGCGGAGGTCGTCGGGCGCGAGCGGGTCGAGACGCCGGCGGGCACGTTCCCGGCGCTCAAGGTGAAGGTGCGCACCGCTCTGCAGGGGAAGTTCTCGACGAAGCGCGACTCGTGGATGTGGCTGTCCGACGATGCGCGCCACGTGCTCGTGCGCGCCGAGGCGGACTTCGCGGTCGGCAGCATCGTCGCGGAGCTGAAGCGGTATACGCCGGGCACGGCGGTCGCCGCCCGCTGATCACGGCGCACGATCCCGGGCCTGCGACGGGGGTGCTCGCTCCTCGCGGCTGCGGCGTACGGAAGCAGTACGCCTCGCCACTCGTCGCTGCGCTTCCCCGTCTCGGCTCCGGTCTCGTGCGCCTTGCGGCGGCGCCGCTCGTACCGGTGCGGCACGATCCCGGGGCCTGCGGTCCTTTTCCGCACGCCCCCGGCGAGGCGCGCGTTGCATCGGCGGGTGCCGCTCCGCAATTTCGCGTGGATGCGAGCAGCCCTCCCTCTCCTCCTCGCCGGGTGCGCGGGCTGCGCGCCGGTCGGGTCTTCCGCGGTCGAGGACCCGGCGGCAGGTCCTGCCTCGCGGGTGGAGATCGGCGTCGGGAGCGGGCTCGACAAGCTGCGGCCGCGGGACGACGTCCCAAGGGGCGGCGAGATCTCGCTCCTCGCTGCCCGTGGGGAGTGCGAGTCCGCCCAGATCGCCGTGCGGGCGGCCCGGCCGATCGCGGCGCTCTCCGCGACCGCGGCGCCGCTCGCCGGCCCTGCTCGAGTCCCGGTCGCGCTCTACCGCGTCGCGACGCTCTCCCTGCCGCGCGGCTCGGGCCCGGAAGGTGCCCCCGGGGAGTGGCCCGACCCGCTCGTCCCGGTGCAGGACGCCTTCTTCGGCGAGGCGCGCCGTGCCTTCCCGGTGGCGGTGGCCGCAGGGCGGCTACAGGCGATCTGGGTGGAGGTCTGCGTGCCGGCGGGCGCGCCGGCGGGCGAGTACCGCGGCGAGGTGCGTTTGCGCGACGGAGAGCGTTCGCTCGCGAACCTCCCGGTCCGGCTTCGCGTCTGGCCCTTCGCGCTGCCGGCGACCGGCACGTTCACCGCCGCGTTCGGGCTCCCCACCCGCGTCGGCACGCGCGCGCTCGGGAAGCCGGACGACCCGGAGATCGCGCGCGCGCTCGCGGCCTCGCTCCTGCGCCATCGAATCTCGCCCTACACGCTTTCGGCCGACCCGCCCGACGGCACCTGCACCGCGAGGCGCTGCGAGCTCGACTGGTCGCGCTTCGACGCCGAAGTCGGCCCGGTGCTCGACGGCACGCTCGTACCCGGCGTGAAAGGCACGTTCGCCGAAGTCCGGATCTCGGCGAAGGTCTGGGACGGCCCGGAGGAGGACCTCGCGGCGACGCTGCGCGCCTGGAAGCGCCACTTCGATGCCCGGGGCTGGAGCGACCGGCTCTGGCTCTACACGCTCGACGAGCCCCGGCCCGAGCAGTTCCCGGAGCTGCGCCGGCGCGCCCGCCTCGCGCGCGAGGCCGGGATCCGGGTGTTCGCGACCATCGTGCCCGACCCCGCGCTCGCCGGCGCCGTCGACGCGTTCGCGCCGAACCTCACGCTCGCGCCCGATCGCCCGAAGCGCGGCGACCGCGTGTCGTTCTCCTACGCGTCCTGCATGTCCCACGGCTGCGACGAGATCCCCGCGGCGGGGAGGGCCCGCGCGACGATGCTGCGCGAGTTCCGCGGGTGGCCGGGCTACGTGATCGATCGTCCCGGCGCAGCCGCGCGCGCGGTGCCATGGCTCGGCTGGCGGCGCGGCCTCGAGGGGGAGCTCTACTACGACGTGCTGCACGCGTGGATCGACGGAGATCCCTGGAAGGACGTCCGGGCGTTCGCGGGCAACGGCGACGGCACGCTCCTCTACCCCGGTCGGCCGGGGGAGCTCGGCGGGGAGCACGGGTTCCCGGTCGAGTCGATCCGGCTCAAGATCATCCGCGACGCGCTCGAGGATCTGGAGCTGCTCCGGATGGCCGAGGCCGCCGGGCTGGGCCCGCTCGCACAGGCGGTCGCGGGCAAGCTCGTGCCGAGCGCCCGCGGCTTCGAGCGCGACCCGCGCCGCTGGCTCGAGGCGCGCGCGGCGCTCGGGGAGGCGCTCGCCAAGCGCAAGGTCCAGGCGGCGCGCTAGGAGTACGATGGTGGCGCCCGCCCTCCTCGTGCTCGCCCTCGCCGCCGGTCAGGCCTGCGGGCTGCCGCCGCTCGCGCGCGGCGAGCGTCCGTGGCGCACGGGCGAGACGCTCGAGTTCACGCTCGACTTGCTCGGCGCGGTCAAGGCCGGCACGCTCCAGCTCTCCGTCGAGCGGTCCATGTCCGGCGGGCGCATCGTCCCGCTCCGCGCGCGCGCCCGTACGACCGCGACCGTCGCTACCATCCGGAAGTTCGCCGGCGTGGGGCTCTCGTGGGTCGACGCGCGCACGCTCCTCCCCGAGCGTTACCGCGACGACGTCGAGGACAACGGCGTTCGAAAGACGAGCGACGCGCGCATCCCGGAGGACGCGGAGCGGATCACGATCGCCTTCCGCCACGGCGATCGGGAGAGCGAGGCGACGTTCGAGGCGGCGGGCGAGGTGCTCGACGCGCTCTCCGCCTTGTACTACCTGCGCGCCGCGCGGCTCGCGCCGGGCGACCGGCTCTGCTTCGACGTCATCGCGAGCCGGCGCTACTGGCGGTTCGAGGGAACCGTCGCCGTGGAGCCCGAGCCGGTGGAGACGCCGGCCGGGCGATACCAGACGTTCCGGGTGGACGCGGTCGCCCGCCGTGCCGATCGACCGGACACGCGGGCGAGGCGGGTCCATGTCTGGTTCAGCCTGGACTCGCGGCGGCTGCCCGTCGCGGCGGTGTCCGAGATCGAGCTCGGGCCGGTGCGCGCCGAGCTCTCGTCGGTGCGCGGCGCGAGGCAGCGCTGATCGCAGATACCCCACGCACCCGTTCGGCGGGCGCGCGAGAAGCGAGCAGCGCAGTCCCTCGACTCGGTCCCGCTTCGCGGGACCTACGCTCGGGATGAGCGGATTGAAGACGCCGAGCAGCGCAACGCCGAGCCCGCCCGTCGCAGGCAGGGTCCGTGCGCCGCTGTGGATTGGGTGCCGCTAGATGAGACCGCGGGAGCGGCGAAGCAGCTCGATCGTCTTCTGGTACTCGATGTCCCAGGCGCTCGTCCCCTCCTGCAGGTGCTTCAGGCGGGCGCGCGCCTCGCGATCGATCTCATCGTCGACGTCGAGGTGCTTCTTGAAGATGGTGAAGACCTTCTTCCGGAGGGCGTGATCCTCCGAATAGACCTCTTCGACGTTCCGCGAGATGAGGAGGAACTCGATCATCTGCCCGATGACGTACTCGATCCCCTCGTCGCCCATCTTGAAGCCGCGGACGTCGGCCATCTCGCGCTTCACCTGGCTGAACTTGGAGTGATCGTAGCCGCGGCGCTCGAGCGCCTCGCGCGTCGCGGCGTTCACCCGCTCCTCGGCGGCGAGGTACTCCTTCATGATCGCCGCCATGTCCATCTCGGCGTCGGCGATGCGCAGGGTCTCGACTTCGACGTCGCCGTCCTGCATGAGGGTCTGGATGACCTCGCGGGCGATCGTCGGGATGACCTTGGGGTAAAGCCGCATACGGAGTTCCTCGCCTGGACGGCCGCGGACCGCGCCGCGGGCCGAGTGCCGTTGCGAAGACCGCGAAACAAAAGGTAAAGCCGTATAAACCCCGGCCGCCAGGGGTGGCAAGAAAAAAAGGCCTCGGCTGCAGCATGGTTCCACGCGATCTGCGGCTCCGCCACCGGCCCCCGTGGGCCCGTCCCCTCACGGGCTCGCGGGTCGTCTTCCGCCCCCTCGGCGCCGGTCGGGAGATGCCGTGTCCGCCGGGCGGTGCGGCGGCACCTCGCGCCGGGCTTGCCCCGAGATCGGCGAGGGCGGCACCCTGGGAGCGCCGCCCTCGCGATCGCCGCATTCCGCGGGCTCGATCACCAGCCGTGTCGAGCGGCTCGCGCGCTAGCCCTGGTAGATCTTCATCACGTCGGAGAGGAGCTTCAGCGCCTCGGCCCTCGGGCGCTGGAACGCGTTGCGGCCCATGATCGAGCCGAACGCGCCGCCCTCCTTGAGCCCGCGGATCTCGTTCAGCAGGTCCTCGGTGCCCTTCGCCTCGCCGCCGGAGAAGATGACGATTCGCTTCCCGTTGAACGCGGACTGGACGACGTGGCGCACGCGGTCGGCGAGCGTCTTAGTCGGGATCTGGTACTTCTCGTAGACCTTCTTCGCCTCCGGGTGCTCGACGAGATCCTTCGGCGGCTTCACCTTGATGATGTGGGCGCCGAGCTGGGCCGCGATCTGCGCGGCGTACGCCGCGATGTCGACCGCGGTCTCGCCCTCCTTCGAGATGCCGGTGCCGCGCGGGTAGCTCCACACCACCACCACGAGGCCGTGCGCCTTCGCCTCCTCGGTGAGCTCGCGCAGGTGCTCGTACTGCGTGTTGCGCGCGTCGGACGCCGGGTAGATCGTGTAGCCGATCGCGGCGCACCCGAGCCGCACCGCCTCCTTGACCGAGCCCGTCACCGCGGAGATCGGCGCGCCGCCGAGCTTCGAGAGCGAGTCGGAGTTGTTGAGCTTCAGGATCGTCGGGATCTGCCCCGCGAACTTCGCCGCGCCCGCCTCGATGAAGCCGAGCGGCGCCGCGTACGCGTTGCATCCTGCGTCGATCGCGAGCTGGAAGTGGTAGTCGGGATCGTAGCCCGCGGGGTTCGGCGCGAAGGAGCGCGCGGGACCGTGCTCGAAGCCCTGGTCCACCGGGAGAATCACGAGCTTGCCCGTGCCGCCGAGCGTTCCCGTCATGAGGAGGCGGTGCAGATTGGCGAGCGTCCCTGGGCTGTCGCTCTGATACCAGGAGAGGATCTCTTTCACGCGCGCGGTGGTTCGCTCCGGCATTTCGGTTCTCCCTGAAGAGGTCGAGGGGGTTCGCGGGGTTATCTAGGACGAGTCGATCTGGAAGTCGACGCGCAATCTAGAGAGCGCTGCGATGGGGTGGCAAGCGGAAAAGCCACCGCACGTCCGCCGGGCGCGGTGGCAGGTCTTCCGCGGGCTGCGCAAACTACAGGGTGAACACCCGAAAGGAAGGTCCCATGGCGCGTGGAGTCGGCGAGCGGCCGGAGCGGAGCCCGGCGGCGATCCTGTCGGAGGTCGAGTACCCAATCTCCCGTGATGACCTCGCGCTTGCGGCAGCGGAGAGCGACGCGCCGGCAGACGCGATCAACTTCCTCAGATCGTTGCCCGACCGGATCTACACGAGCCCGAACGACGTGATGCGGCAGTTCGGCGAGGCGGGGGCGCGGTTCGGGCTGTTCTCGACCGACGTCCGGCATCGCGGCGACATCGGCAAGGAAGCCGTGGAGACGGGCGCCGCCCCGACAAAGCACCCGTAGAGAGCCTCAGTCTCCGCGAGCGCGCGGATAGCAGCGCGCGACGTAGCCGCAGCCCTCGGCGCGGCAGCGCGCCTCGTCGCGGCCGAGCGCGGCGGGTGTCCTATCGCCGTCGCCGCGGAACGCCTCCCAGGCGAGCCGCGGCGCGTCGGCGGCGAAGCGGGCGAGCTCGCGCTCGCCGGGCGTGACGTCCACGGCGCGGCAGTCGCCGCGTAGGAACTGGAGCCGCGCACGGATCCGGGCGTCGGGGTGCGCTCGGTGCGCGGCGAGCGCGTACGCGAGGAGCTGCAGCCGGTACCGATCGGCCGCGTCGGGCCGGCAGGTAGCGTACTTGTAGTCGACGACGGTGAGCACGCGCGCGCGCCGGTCCACCATGAGCGCGTCGATCGCGCCGACGAGGTAGACCGAGGGCGCGCCGCGCTCGCGGGCGTGGAGCCGCAACAGGAACGGCACCTCGCGGCGGAGCCGTCCGTCGCGGGCCGCCTCGGCGAGCGCGCGGCCGCCCTCGGCGTCGGCGAAGCGCGCTACCTCGACCAGGATCCGGCGCACCCCCGGCGAGCGCGCGTCGTAGCCGCGCCGCGCCGCGGCCGCGGCGAGCTGCGCGCGCCGCTCGAGCGGCGGCGCGGCGAGATCCGCTTCCGCGAGCATCGCGTGGGCGAGCGTGCCGCGCGCGGTCGCGCGGCCGGGATCGTCCGGCGTCGCGCCGCGCGCGCCGTGCGGCTCCGGCAGGCCCAGCACGCGGCCGAGGTGGTGGCGCCGCGGGCAGCGCGCATACTCGGCGAGCTCCGTCACGGCGGTGCGCACCGCGGCGATGGTGGGCGCGCCGGCGAGGCGGGGCGGCACGAGCGCCGGGAGCGGCACCGGGGTGGAGGTGGCCTCCTCGAGAGGCGCCCCTGCTTCGGCGGACCCCGCCTCCTCGATCGCGATGCGCCGGACGAGCTCCGGTCGCTCCACGGCCGCGGCCTCCACGAGTCCCCGCCAGCTCTCGGCGCCGTTCGAGGCTTCGCCCGAGAGCACGAGGTGATCGCGCGCGCGCGTCATCGCCACGTACAGGAGCCGGCGCGACTCCGCCGCGGCGGCGCGCCGCTCGTGGTCGCGCGCCTCCCGGACGGACGCGGTCTCGTCGAAGCGGTCCGCCGCGCCGTCGTAGCGCATCGCGCAAACGCGACCGGCCGGATCGAGGAGCGCCCGTCGCCCGTCGTTCCGGGGGCGCGCGCCGAGATCCGGGACGAACACCACCGGCCACTCGAGCCCCTTCGCCTGGTGCACCGTCAGGATCGCGACCGCGTCGGGGGCCTCGACCTCCGCCTCGGGCTCGCGCGGCGGGCGCGCTGCCTGCGAGCGCAGGTGGCGCGCGAGCTCCGCGGCGGTGCCGCCGTCCGCCCCGAAGCGCGCCGCGAGCGCGAGCGCCTTCGCGACGTTCGCGGCGCGGCGCTCGCCGTCGGGCCCGGCGAGGAGCGCGGCGTCGAGGTCGAGCCGCTCGACCGCACGCGCGAGGAGCGCGTCGGGCGAGAGGCGGTCGCGGAGCGCGTGGAGCTCGCGCCAGGCCTCGAGGAGGCGCGCGACCCTCGTCCAGTCGTCGGCGGGCACCGCCGCGATCGATCGCGCCGCCTCGGCCGGCGCGAGCTCGGCCGCGCCGCCCTGGGAGAGCGCTCGCCCGACCTCGTCCGCGAGCCCCCCCGCCGGGAGCCGCGCGAGCCGGCCGAGG
>DATIDF010000110.1:0-2213 GCA_035456445.1 Anaeromyxobacter sp. | reverse complement strand
CTCCTCGTCGTGAACGAGGCCTTCGAGCTGCGCGGCCTCATCACCATCAAGGACATCGAGAAGATCCAGAAGCACCCGAACGCCGCGAAGGACAAGCTGGGGCGCCTCCTCTGCGGCGCGGCGGTGGGCGTGGGGGCCGATCGCGAGCAGCGCATCCAGGCGCTCCTCAAGGCCGGCGCGGACCTCATCGCGATCGACACCGCGCACGGCGCGCACCGGGACGTGGTCGAGGCGGCGCGGGCGACGAAGGCGAACTTCAAGAACGTCGAGCTCGTCGCGGGCAACGTCGCGACGGCCGAGGCCGCCGAGGCGCTCTGCAAGGCGGGCGTCGACGCCGGGAAGGTCGGCGTCGGCCCGGGCTCGATCTGCACGACGCGCGTCGTCTCCGGCGTGGGCGTGCCGCAGATCACCGCGGTCGACGAGTGCGCGCGGGCGGCCGAGAAGTACGGCGTCCCGGTGATCTCCGACGGAGGCGTGAAGTTCTCGGGCGACCTCGTGAAGGCGCTCGCGGCAGGCGCCTCGAGCGTGATGATCGGATCGCTGCTCGCCGGCACCGAGGAGGCGCCCGGCGAGGTGATCCTGTACCAGGGCCGCAGCTACAAGTCGTACCGCGGCATGGGCTCGCTCGGCGCGATGAAGCAGGGCTCGAAGGACCGCTACTTCCAGGCGGAGGTCTCCGACGCCGACAAGCTCGTGCCGGAGGGCATCGAGGGGCGCGTGCCGTACAAGGGCACCGCCGAGATGACGCTCTTCCAGCTCGTGGGCGGCCTCCGCAGCGGCATGGGCTACCTCGGCTGCAAGTCGATCGCCGAGCTGCGGGTGAAGCCGCGCTTCGTCCGGATCTCCGCGGCCGGCCTGCGCGAGAGCCACGTGCACGACGTGATCATCGAGAAGGAAGCGCCGAACTACCGGGCGGAGTGATGCTCCTCCCGCTCGTGGTGAGCCTGTCGAACCACGAGCTAGCGCAGCGCGGCAGCATCGCTCGCCCTTCGACAGGCGAGAGGAGCGAGCGGGCATCGGACGCTCGCTCCGGCTGGGGCGAGCGGGTCTAGGGACATCGCGACGGAGGCCGCGTTGGACATCCACGCAGAGAAGATCCTCATCCTCGACTTCGGGTCGCAGTACACCCAGCTCATCGCGCGGCGGCTACGCGAGCTCGGGGTCTACTGCGAGATCCACCCGTGCACGATGAAGCCCGAGGCGATGCGCGCGTTCGCGCCGCGCGGCGTCGTCCTCTCCGGCGGCCCGGCGTCGGTGCTCGCCGAGGGGAGCCCGCGGGCCGACCGGCTGGTGTTCGAGCTCGGCGTGCCGGTGCTCGGGATCTGCTACGGCCTGCAGCTCTTCGCGCACGAGCTCGGCGGGCGCGTCGACAAGGCCGCGCACCGCGAGTTCGGCCCCGCCACGATCGAGACGCGCGACGGCGCGGAGCTGTTCGAGGGGCTCCCGCGGAAGCTCGACGTCTGGATGAGCCACGGCGATCGCGTCGAGGCGCTGCCGCCCGGGTTCGAGCCCATCGCCTCCACGCCGTCGGCGCCGTTCGCCGCGGTCGAGGACCGGCGCCGCCGCTTCTTCGGCGTGCAGTTCCACCCCGAGGTGGTCCACACGCCGCTCGGCAAGGACGTGCTGCGGAACTTCGCCTACCGCGTGTGCGGCTGCACGGGCAGCTGGTCGATGCGGGCCTACGCGGAGATCGCCGTCGAGCAGATCCGCGCCCAGGTGAAGGACGGGCATGTCATCTGCGCGCTCTCCGGCGGCGTGGACTCCGCGGTCGCGGCGCTGCTCGTCCACCGCGCCATCGGGGATCGCCTGCGCTGCATCTTCGTGGACAACGGCGTGCTCCGCGCCGGCGAGCGGGCGCAGGTGGAGGAGGTCTTCGGGCGGATGTTCCACCTGCCGCTCGTGACGGTGGACGCGTCCGAGCGCTTCCTCGCGAAGCTCTCCGGCGTCACCGACCCCGAGCAGAAGCGGAAGATCATCGGCCGCGAGTTCATCGCCGTGTTCGAGGAGCAGGTCGAGGACCTCGCCGCGCACGGCGAGCGCGCCCAGTTCCTCGTCCAGGGCACCCTCTACCCGGACGTCATCGAGTCGGTCTCGTTCAAGGGACCGTCGGCGACCATCAAGAGCCACCACAACGTCGGCGGGCTGCCCGAGGTGATGAAGCTCGGGCTCGTCGAGCCCCTGCGCGAGCTCTTCAAGGACGAGGTGCGCCGGCT
>DATIDF010000109.1:0-4024 GCA_035456445.1 Anaeromyxobacter sp. | reverse complement strand
CCCTGATGACGACAGGGTCGTGAGCGCTACGAAGCGTCGCCGGCGGGGAGGGTCACCTGCGGGAGCCGCGGAGAGCGCCGTCATTCCGCGCGCTTGCGCCCCCCGGAGAGAAGATCCGGTCGCCGTGTCGATCTCGGGGAGCGTCGTTCGACGAGCCACTAGGAGCCAGAGCTCGGGCTCGGTCCCAGGCGGAAGGAGACGGAACGATGCGCTTCATGGTGATGCACAAGGTCGACGAGAGCTCCGAGGCGGGCCTTCCCCCCAGGCAGGAGGTGATCGCCGGGATGGGGAAGCTGATGGAGGAGATGATGCAGGCCGGCGTGTTCCTCGCGGGCGAGGGGCTCAGGCCGAGCTCGATGCGGGTGCGCCTGACGTTCACTGAGGGTCGATGCCAGGTGACGAGGGGACCGCTCATCGGGTCGAACGAGCTCCCCGCCGGCTTTGCGCTGATGAAGGTGAAGTCGATGGAGGAGGCGATCGAATGGGCCACGCGCTTCGCCGCGGTGGTGGGCGACGTGGAGCTCGACATCGGCCCGGTGACCGAGCCCTGGGACCTCGGCGTGTGCCCGAAGCCAGGCGGAGACGTGCCGCTGCGAGTCCTGGCGATGCACAAGGCGGACGAGAGCTCGGAGGCCTGCGTCGCGCCCAGCCCGACGCTCATGGCGGAGATGGCGAAGCTGACGGAGGAGATGTCGAAGGCCGGCGTGCTCCTCGCCACCGAGGGGCTCCACCCGAGCTCGAAGGGCTGGCGCCTGAAGTACACCGGGGGCAAGCGCACGGTGATCGACGGGCCCTTCACGGAGTCCAAGGAGCTGATCGCCGGCTTCGTGATGCTCCAGGTGAAGTCGAAGGAGGAGATCTTCGATTGGGCTGCGCGCTTCGCGAACGTGGTGGGCGACGTCGAGATGGATGTTCGCCAGGTGTTCGAGGCATCGGACTTCGCTCCCGGCCCGGCGCCCGAACGCGAGGCGACCGATAGGAGGACCGCATGAGCCCGAGCGCCATACAGCCCGCTCCCGCCTCGAAGGCGTGGCGGTGGGCCGGATCGATCCTCACCGCCCTGCCCGTGCTGTTCCTGCTCTTCGACGGCGTCATCAAGCTGCTGAAGCTCGACCCTGTCGTGGAGTCGTTCGCGCGGCTGGGGTATCCCGTGAGCGTCGCCCGCGGAATCGGACTCCTCGAGCTCGTGCTCATCGCCGTCTACTTGACGCCGCGCACCTCGGTTCTCGGCGCAATCCTGCTGACGGGCTATCTGGGCGGCGCCGTCTCCACTCACGTGCGCGTCGGCGACCCGCTCCTCAGCCACATCCTCTTCCCGATCTACGTCGGGGTGCTCCTGTGGGGAGGGCTGCTCTTGCGCGACCACCGGCTGCGGGCGCTCGCCCTGTCACGAAGGGCTCACGCTCACGCGGGGAGCATGGGAGAGGCGCTGGGCTTGCGATCGCAGAGCGCGGCGAGCTGACCCCGCATCCCGTCGGAGAACGAGCCGCTAGCGAGCCGCCCGGCTTACCCCTCCGGGGCGGTCGCAACGGGCAAAAGCAGCCGGCCCACGTCGTGCAGAGCCTTGTGTCGATGCCACGTCGCCGTATCCGCTATCGCCCCGATGGAGTGATCCAGCTTCGCCGCCGCGTGAGCGAGCTCGAGGTGATCTCCCTCGTCTCCGGCCTGATGTTCGGGGTCTTCCTGTTCCAGTCGATCCTCGTCGCTACCCTCCTGGCGTCGCCCGCCTTGCTGGTGATCACCGGCGCGCTCGCCGCCCCCGGCCTGTGGGGTGCCTGGATCGCACGCAGCGTCCGGCTCGCTCCGGCGCCGGTGCCGACGACGCCTCGGCCGCCGCCGCGCCGCGCTGCCTGACCGCCAGCGACGACCCTCGAATTTTCGTCGCCCGCCGGGCAATCTCGCGATCTTTGCGTCCCACTCTGCGGTCGGCGCGCACACTCGCATCGGTGGGCGGCGCGCCGGGCCGGTGGTAAGAGAACGGGCCTCGCCTCGCGCCCCGCGCGGCGATCGGAGGATCGCAGATGAGGAAGCTCCTGGCCGCGGCCGTCGCGGCGCTGTCCATCGCCGCCGCGCGAGCCGACGATGCCGCGCGCGCGCCCGCCGCGGAGAAGGTCCCACCCGCCAAGGCAGAGGCGAAGCAGCCGGACGGTAAGGAAAGCGCGACCCCGGAGGGGAAGCCGGCCCCCGGCGCGAGCGCGGCGCAGAAGGCGGCGGCGAAGCCTGGCAACGAGGCCGTCGCCCCCGCGAAGAAGGCGGATCCGAAGGCGGGCGCCGAGAAGAAGGAATCGCCCGCCCAGAAGGCGCCGCCGTGCGAGCCGGTCAAGCCGTGCGCGATCGACTGACGAGCAAGCGGCGCAGGGCACGCGCGTCACCCTCCCCCGGCCCGGCCGCGCCGCGCGCGCCGCTGGCGGCCGCGCTCGCAGTCGCGCTCGCGGGGCTAGCCGTCGCCCTCTGGCTCGTGCGGCTCCACTTCCGCGCGCACGCCGGGCTCGCGAGCTTCTGCGCGTTCGACGAGGTCTTCAACTGCGACCGGGTGGCCACGAGCCGTTACTCGGTCTTCCTCGGGCTGCCGGTCGCGGTCTGGGGGGTGCTCGGCTACGCCGTGTCCGCCGGCCTCGCCGGCTCGGGCCTCGCCCGGCGCCGCCCGCACCCGGGCTGGCCCGCGGGGCTCCTCCTGCTCGTCTCGGCCGCCGCCGTCGGCGCTTCCGTGGTGCTCGCGCTCGTGAGCGAGACCCTCGTCGGCGCGTTCTGCCTCCTCTGTGCGGCGTCCTGGGCGTTGTCCCTCCTCCTCTTCGTCGCCGCGTGGCGGGCGTGCCGACCAGCCGGCACCAGCGCCGCGGTCCGCGCCGACGTCGCGGTGCTCCAGCGGAATCGCCCGCGCACCGCGGCCGTCGCCGCTGCCCTGACCGCCATCCTCGCCGTCGCGGTCGTCGCCTACCCGCGCTACTGGACGAAGCCGGCGCGCACCAGCGAGACCGGAGGAGCCGCGGGAGCGCAGCGCCCGGCGATCCCCGCACGCCCGGCCATCCCGGGCGGCGCGCCCGGCACGACCGCGCCGGCAGGCGACGACCGCGAGATCCTCGTGTTCAGCGATTACGCGTGCCCGTTCTGCGCCAAGGCGCACGAGGACACGGAGGCGGCGCTCGCGCGGAACCCGGGGGTCCGGGTCGTCCACCGGCACTTCCCTCTCGACCCGGCGTGCAACCCGCTCGTCAAGCGAGCGATCCACCCCGGCGCATGCGTGCTCGCCCGCGCGGCGATCTGCGCGGAGGCGCAGGGCAAGGAGCCCGAGATGAGCACCGCGCTCTTCCGGAACCAGGAGGCGCGCCGCCCCGTCGAGTCGCTCGCGTCGGAGCTCGGTCTCGACCTCGCCCTCTTCCGTACTTGCATCACCGCGCCGGAGACCGAGAAGCGGCTCGCCGCGGACGTCGCGGAGGGCATCGCGCGCGGGATCAAGGTGACGCCGAGCTTCGTCGTCGGCGGCGCGGTCTACCCCGGCCAGCTCCCGCCTGCGCTGACATCGGGCGGCGAGGCGGCGTCGGCACGGTGACAGCTCCGCCTGCGGACGCGCGGCGGCTGCCCTGAACCGCCGAGCGCGATTCGGAAACAGCGAGGCTTCAGGCTTCAGCAAGACCCGGTTCGACGTGGGTTCCTGAGGCCCGAGGTCCGAGGCCTGAAGCCCGACACCGCTCGCGGATTGAGAGCGGCCGTTTGGCGCGGTGTCCCCGTGACGGTGTGGCAAAAAGCGCCAGTCACGTCGGAGGGATCGGGCATCGCCCCCGCGCGTTTACGCCGCATACAGTCGCGGACAGCCGTCCCAACCTCCCGCCCGAGGTGCCCATGTCGAGCTCGGCACGTTCCTTCCTCGAAGCGCGCGACTTCTTGCTCGCCCATCGAACCGACTACGACACGGCGCGCCGGGACTTCCGGTGGCCACGGCTCGACCGGTTCAACTGGGCGCTCGACTACTTCGACGAGATGGCGCGGGGCAACGACCGCACCGCCCTGTGGGTCGTCGACGAGG
>DATIDF010000108.1:0-6344 GCA_035456445.1 Anaeromyxobacter sp. | reverse complement strand
GACCTCGTCCTACTCGACCTCATGCTTCCCGACGTGTCGGGCACCGAGGTGTGCCGCCAGATCAAGGCGGACGCGCGCACCCGTCACGTGCCGGTGGTGATGCTCACCGCCAAGGGCGAGGAGGTGGACCGGGTGGTGGGCTTCGAGGTCGGGGCGGACGACTACGTGACGAAGCCGTTCAGCGTGCGCGAGCTGGTGCTGCGGCTCCGGGCGCTGGCGCGCCGCGCCGGCGCGGGACGCCCCGCGGAGCGCCCGCCCGAGCAGGTGGGGCCGATCCGCGTGGACGTGGACGCGCACCGCGCGTTCGTGGACGGCGCGGAGGTTCAGCTCACCCCGCTCGAGTTCAGGCTCCTCACGACGTTCATGGCGCGGCTCGGCCGCGTGCAGTCGCGCGAGCAGCTCCTCGAGGACGTGTGGGAGATGTCGTCGGAGGTCGAGACGCGGACCGTGGATACGCACGTGAAGCGGCTGCGCGAGAAGCTCGGCTCCGGGCGCGACCTGCTCGAGACCGTTCGCGGGATCGGCTACCGGCTCGTCGATCCGCGCGAGAAGGGCTAGGGCGTGCTCGGCCGGAGCCCGCTCGCCGCCGCGATCCGCGCGCTCCGCGCCGAGCTCGCCGGTGGCCCGCGCGCGGATCTCGGCCGCGACGTGCGCGAGCTCGCCGATCTCCTCGCCACGCGCGCGCAGCGGCGCCCCGGCGCGTTCTTCCCCGAGCTCCCCGAGCAGGAGCTGCTCGCGGCGATCCCCGACGCGGCGGCGCTCGTCTCGCGCGAAGGCTGGGTCCGCGTCTCGAACGCCGCGTTCGACACCCTCGCCGCGAGCGGCCGGGCGGCGGGGCTCACGCCACTCGAGATCACGCGCAGCGCGGAGCTCTCGGAGGCGGTGCGCCGCGCGCTCGAGGGCACGGCGCGGCGGCTCGAGCTGGAGCTCGCGCGGCGCAGGTACCTCGTCCACCTCGCGCCGCTCCTGCGCGGCGAGGTGCTCCTGCTCCTGCGCGACGTCACCGAGGCGAAGCGCGCGGAGGCGACGCGGCGCGACTTCGTCGCGAACGCGAGCCACGAGCTCCGCACTCCCGTCGCCGCCATCCGCGCCGCGGCGGAGACGCTCCTCGACGGTGCCGTCGAGGACCCCGCGGCCGCGCGTCGGTTCGTCGAGATCGTCGCGCGTCATGCGGAGCGGCTCGCGCGGCTGACGGAGGATCTGCTCGACCTCTCACGTCTCGAGTCGCGCCAGTGGCGGTTCGAGCTCGCGCCCGTCGACGCCGGGCAGATCGCCGCCCAGGCGGTCGAGCTGCTCGCCCCCGCGGCGCGCGAGAAGGGGCTCTCGATCTCGGCGGAGGTGCCCGCCGGCGCGAGCGTGCGGGCGGATCCGCGCGCGCTCGAGCAGGTGCTCGTGAACCTCGTCGAGAACGCGGTGAAGTACACGGCCGAGGGCGGCGTGACGGTGCGCGGCGAGCGCGACGGCGACGGGTGGGCGCTCTCGGTCGTCGACACCGGCCCCGGCATCGACCGCCACCACCTGCCGCGCGTCTTCGAGCGCTTCTACCGGATCGACGCGGGCCGCGCGCGCGAGCAGGGCGGCACCGGAGTCGGCCTCGCGATCGTGAAGCACCTCGTCCAGGGCATGGGTGGCGAGGTCGGCGTGGAGAGCGGCGCGGGCGGCTCGCGCTTCTGGCTCCGCCTCCCCGCCGCCGGATGAGCGGCCCTTCACGGTCGGTTTACGGCGAGTTCGCGGTTTCGTCACGCCGCCGACGCCGGCCGGCCATCGCCCGCCCCTAGAACGTGTCGCGAACCGAGCCTTCGCTCGAAGTCGACACACGAAAGGGCAAACGACCACATGAATCGCCTCACCGCCATTCTCGCCGCCCTCGCGATCATGCCGGGCGCCGTGCACGCCCAGGACGCCGCGGCCACGCCCGAGGCGCAGGCCCCCGCCCAGCAGCCGGACCCCGCGGCCGCGCAGGGTGCCGCCGAGGAGGAGCCCTTCGACGCTTCCGCGATCCAGGGCAAGGTGGACTCGCTCGCGGAGCAGTATGCAGAGACGAAGACCGACGTCGCGGGCATGAAGAAGCTCAAGCTCTCCGGGTACGTTCAGCCTCGCTGGGCCTGGCAGGAGAGCGCCGCGGCGGACTTCAACACCACCCCCGAGAGCGCGCCGCCGCAGGAGGGCTTCTTCATCCGGCGCGGGCGCTTCAAGGCGACCTACGACGCGGACTGGTCCGTCTACGCGCTCCAGATCGACGTGACGCCGGCCTCCGTCTCCGCGAAGGAGGTGTACGCCTCCATCAAGCTGCCGTGGGTGAAGTCGATGGGGCTCGCGATCGACGCCGGGCTCCAGCTCTTCCCGTTCGGCTACGAGGTGGGGGTGCGCTCGTCGTCCGACCTCGATCTCCTCGAGCGCGCGGCGGTCTCGCGCGCGTACCTCGGCGGCGAGTACGACCTGGGCGTCGCCCTCAAGGGAGCGTACGGGCCGGTGAACTTCAAGGTCGGCCTCTTCAACGGCAACGGCGTCGACGCGAAGCAGAGCGGGCTCGACAACGATCAGCGCAAGGACGTCATCGGCCGCGTCGGGATCGACCTCGGGATCCTCACCGGCGGCGTGTCGGGCTGGTACGGCAAGACGGTGAACTACGTGGCGGAGGATGATCCCCAGTACGACCGCTACCGCCTGGGCGCGGACGCGCAACTCTACCTCGATCTCATCCCGGTGGGAGGCACGGCGCTCAAGGGTGAGTACATCTGGGGCCGCACGACCATCAGCGACCGGAACGGCGGTGCGGGCGACCGGCTCGGCCAGACCGGTCACGGCTGGTACGGGCTCGTCACGCAGAACGTCGGTCCCTGGAACCAGGTCGCGTTCCGCTTCGAGGAGTTCACGGCGGACAACTCGCTCCCGCTCACGGGCACGAACGTGAAGACCGCGCGCGAGATCCAGGCGGCGGTGCACACGTTCGTCGGATCCGGCGGGAAGATCTCGCTCGCCTGGTTCCATCCGGTGAACGGCGACCGGGCCCCGGGCGTTTCGTCCGACCCCAAGCGCGACCAGTTCATCGTGCAGGCGCAGGCCAAGTTCTAATCACGCAGAGAGAAAGGAAGAGAAGACATGAAGCGTACCCTCATCGCCCTCGTCGCGGCGATCGCGCCGGCCCTCGCCAGCGCCGCCGTGACGGTCAAGGGCTCCGACACGATGGTCATCCTCGCCCAGCGCTGGGCGGAGGAATACATGAAGCAGAACGCCGGCAAGCGCGTGCAGGTCACGGGCGGCGGCTCCGGGGTCGGGATCGCGGCCCTCATCAACGGCACGACCGACATCGCGAACGCGTCGCGGGCGATGAAGGACGCGGAGAAGGCGAAGGTGCGGGAGCGCTACAGCGTGCTGCCGACCGAGATCGCCGTCGCGCAGGACGGCGTCGCGGTCTACGTGAACGCCGGGAACCCCGTGCAGCAGCTCACCATCGAGCAGCTCGAGAAGATCTACGCGGGCGACGTGACGAACTGGAAGGACGTGGGGGGCCCGGACGCGCCGATCGTCCTCTACTCCCGCGAGAACTCCTCCGGCACCTACGTGTTCTTCAAGGAGAACGTCCTGAAGGGCGCGGACTTCGCTCCGAGCGCGCAGACCTTGCCGGGCACGGCCGCGGTGGTGAACGCGGTCTCGAAGGAGAAGAACGGCATCGGCTACGGCGGCGCCGCGTACGCGAAGGGCGTGAAGGAGGTGAAGGTGGTCGGGGCCGACGGCCAGAGCTACCTGCCGAGCGCCGAGAACGTCGCGTCGGGCAAGTACCCGCTCTCCCGCCCGCTGTTCATGTACACGCGCGCGAAGCCGGCCGGCGAGGTGAAGGCGTTCATCGACTTCTGCCTCTCCCCCGACGGGCAGAAGATCGTGACCCAGGTCGGATACTTCCCCGTGAAGTGACCGACCTCGTCACGAGGACGCCCCGCGGCCGTCACGCGAGCGTCACGTACGCGTGAGAGAACCCCGCTTCGACACGCTCAGCGTGAGCGGAGGCCCGTGGAACAGGTCATTGTCGGAACCCGGGAGGGGGCGGCTCGCCCCCTCCCGTCGATGCGGCGGCGGCAGATCCGCGAGGCGGTGATCCAGGCGGTCATCACCCTGGTCGCGCTCACCGGCATCGCCGCCGTCGTCCTCATCTTCGTGTTCGTCGCGCGCGAGGCGCTCCCGATCTTCACGTCGCCGGAGGCGAGGGCGGAGACGGACCTCGCGCGCATGTTCCTGCCGCAGGCCTGGCGCGAGGGGCGCCCGGCGTTCTTCAGCTGGCAGCCCGTCTCCGACGTGCCGAAGTACTCGATGGTCCCCCTCTTCGTCGGGACCTTGAAGGTGACCGCCGTCGCGATGCTCGCGGCGGTGCCGCTCGGCATCGCCGCGGCGATCTTCACCTCCGAGTTCGCGCCCAGGCGCCTGCGGGAGGTGCTGAAGCCCACCATCGAGCTCCTCGCCGGCATCCCGTCGGTGGTGCTCGGGTTCTTCGCGCTCATCGTGATGGCGACGGTGCTCCAGGACACGTTCGGCTTCACCTCCCGCCTGAACGCGGTGGTCGCCGGGCTCGCGCTCGCGCTCACGGTGGTCCCGGTCGTATTCACGGTGAGCGAGGACGCGCTCACCGCGGTGCCGCGCAGCTATCGCGAGGCGTCGCTCGCGCTGGGCGCGACGCGCTGGGAGACGGCGTTCAAGGTCGTCCTGCCCGCCGCGGCGCCGGGGGTACTCGCCGCGGTGGTGCTCGGGTTCGGTCGCTCCATCGGCGAGACGATGATCGTGCTCATGGCCTCGGGCAACGCCGCGATGACCACCTTCAGCCTCGGCGACTCCGTCCGCACGCTCCCGGCGACGATCGCGGCGGAGATGGGCGAGGTGGTCTTCGGCGGCGCCCATTACTCGGTGCTGTTCTTCATCGGCGTGGAGCTGTTCCTGTTCACGTTCGTGCTCAACACGCTCGCGACGGCGTTCGTGAAGCGGCTCGTGCGCCGCATGGCGGGGACCGCGTGAGCGTCGCGGCCCGCAAGACCGCCGGCGCGGGGCTCACGGTCCTCACCGGCGCCGCCGCCGCGCTCGTCGTGGCGATGCTCGTGGTGATCCTCGTGGACGTGGTCCGCGGGGGCGCCGCCCGGGTGAGCTGGGAGTTCCTGTCGTCCGCGCCGGAGGAGGGGATGACCGCGGGCGGCATCTTCCCCGCGATCTACGGCACGGCGGTGATGACGCTCATCATGACCGTCGCCGTCATGCCCGTCGGCGTCCTCACCGCGGTCTATCTCCACGAGTACGCCCCGCCGCGGTCGCGCATCGCCGGGCTCGTGCGTATCGCGGTGACGAACCTCGCCGGCGTCCCCTCGATCGTGTTCGGGCTCTTCGGCGTCGGGTTCTTCATCCAGTTCGTCGGCGGCGCGCTGGACCGGGCGCTGTCGCCCCCGGGCGAGCTCACCTACGGCCGTCCGGCGCTCCTCTGGGCCGCGCTGACGCTCGCGGTGCTCACGCTCCCGGTGGTGATCGTCGCGACCGAGGAGGCGCTCCGCGCCGTCCCGCGCGACCACCGCGACGCGAGCCTCGCGCTCGGCGCGACCAAGTCGCAGACCCTCGTGCGCGTGCTCCTCCCCCAGGCTCTCCCGGGCATCCTCACCGGTGCGATCCTCGCGGTGGCTCGCGGCGCGGGCGAGGTCGCGCCCATCCTGTTCACCGGCGTCGCCTACTTCCTGCCGGAGCTGCCGGGCTCCGTCTGGTCGCAGTTCATGCATCTCGGCTACCACACGTACGTGCTCGCGACGCAGTCGCCCGACATCGAGGCGACGCGCCCCCTGCTCTACGCGACGGTGTTCGTGCTGCTCGCGCTCACCTTCGCGCTGAACCTGGTCGCGATCGCGATCCGCACCCGCACCCGCCGCAAGGCCGCCGCCGGACACTGAGATGACGAGCTTCCCTTTGCCCCAGCCCTCCGCGACCGAAGTGAAGATGGAGACCCGGGGCCTGGAGATCCGGTACGGCGCCAAGGCGGCCGTGAGGGACGTGAGCCTCGCCCTGCCCGAGCGCCAGGTGACCGCCCTCATCGGCCCGTCCGGCTGCGGGAAGTCCACCTTCCTCCGCGCGCTCAACCGGATGAACGACCTCATCCCCGGCGCGAGCTCCTCGGGCGAGATCCTGCTCGACGGGCGGAGCATCTACGCGGGGCACCTCGACGCGGTGGAGCTGCGGCGGCGGGTGGGCATGGTGTTCCAGAAGTCGAACCCGTTCCCGAAGTCGATCTTCGAGAACGTCGCCTACGGGCTGCGCGTCGGGGGCCTGCGCGACCGGCGCGAGCTCGCGGAGCGCGTGGAGCGCTCGCTCGTCCAGGCGGC
>DATIDF010000107.1:0-7331 GCA_035456445.1 Anaeromyxobacter sp. | reverse complement strand
CGCGCGGAACCCGGTGTTCGCCTCGGTCATCATGTTGAGGGCGAGCCAGGCGCGAGAGTTCTCCTTGTTCGCGTTCCAGGCCTCGAGCTTCGGCTTGCGGATCTCCTCGATGGTCTTCGTCGTGCAGTCCGGGAAGGTGAGCAGGAGCTTCGAGCAGAGCTGCTCGACCCGCTCGTCGAGCAGCGAGAGGTCCACCTTGCCGCGCTTCAGGAGCTCCTTGCCCTCGGCCAGCGCCGCGCCCGTCTTCGGCTCGCCGTGAACGAAGCGGCCGTATTCGTCGAGGACCCGGTCGGTCACGACGAGCGGGTTCGCGACGAACTTGCCGTCCACCTTCAGCGCAGGGACCACGTCGGTGATCATCCCCTCGCGGTAAGCGCGGTGCGCCGACCAGGGCTCGCACAGCACGCCCGTCTCCATCGCGCGCTCGACGCCGACGAGGACGGGGAGGAAATCGGTCGCCCCGCCGATGGGGGCGGAACCGTGCTTCGGACCGGCCTGGCCGAAGCGCGCGAGGTCCTGCGCGATGGTGAAGTCGCAGGCCATGCCGAGCTCCTGCCCGCCGCCGATGCGCATGCCGTTCACGCGGCAGATCACCGGCTTGTCGCAGGCGAGGATCGAGCTCACCATGTCGTTGAAGAGCCGCATGTACTGCCGGTACTCCTGCGGATTGCCCGCGTAGTACTCGGCGTACTCCTTGGTGTTGCCGCCCGTGCAGAACGCCTTGTCGCCCGCCCCGGTGAACACCACCGCCACGACGTCGCGCGCGTTCGCCGCCGCGCGGAAGGCGAGGATCACCGCCTTCACCATGTCGGTCGTGTAGGAGTTGTACTGAGCCTGGTTGTCGAGGGTGATCCAGGCGTTGTAGAGGCCCGGGACCTCCTTCCCGTCCGGGCGCCGCGCCGGGCGCTTCTCGAAGCGCACGCCCTCGCAGCGGATGGGCGGGAGGTCGTGGCCGACCGGCTCGTGCGGTGCGGTGGAGCGGACGACGGCTTCGGTTTGCTGGGACATGTGATCTCCTAGGCGGGGACGAGGATGGCGCGGCGGGTCAGCTTCCGGGCGTGGACGTCCGCGAACACGCGGTTGATGTCCGAGAGCGGGTGACGCTCGACGAAGTCGAGGAGCTTCACCCGGCCGTCGAGCACGAGGTCGAGAGCGGCGGGGTAGAGCTCGGGCGCGCAGCCCCAGTTTCCGAGGGCGCGCGCGTGGAAGGCCATGAGGTTCGAGAGCCGGACCTCGACCTTGTCCATGGTGTAGCCCACCACCGCGAGGGTGGCGCCGTGGACGAGGAGCCCGAAGGCGGCGGCCTGACCCGCGGCGGTCCCGGAGCACTCGAAGATCGTCCACTCGCGCGAGGGGAGGCCGTTCGCCTTCGCGAACGCGCCGATCTCCTTCTTCAGGTTCTTGGGGTCGATCTCGCGGACGTTGATCGTCTTCGACGCACCCTGCGCCGCCACCATCTCGAGCTTCTTCGGGTCCACGTCGAGCGCGACCACCGTCGCGCCGAGGGCCGCGGCGATCTGCACGCAGTAGCTCCCCACTCCCCCGACGCCGTTCACGACCACGAGCTGCCCCGGGCGCACGCCGGCCTGCGTCACGGCCTGGTACGGGGTCGTCACCGCGTCGGCGACGACCGAGACGTCGGCGAGCGCGAGCCCGGCCTTCGCGAGCTGGGCCTCGTCGACCGCGCACAGGCCGCGCGCCGGCACCTGGACGTGCGTGGCGAAGCCGCCGTGGATGTCGTTGCCCGGCATCTTCTGGGTCGGGCAGATGGTCCCCTTCCCGCGGCGGCACGCGTCGCACTCGCCGCATGGGATCACGGCGGGGACGACGACGGCCTTCCCGACCCAGGCCTCGGCCCCGGCGCCCGCCCGGACGACGCGCCCGCTGATCTCGTGCCCGAGCGCGAGCGGCAGCGGCTGGTTCGTCCTGACCCCGTCGTAGAGGAAGCCGAGATCGGTGTGGCAGACGCCGCACCCGGCGACCTCCACCAGCACCTCGCCCGGCGCAGGCGCCTGGAGCTCCAGCGGCTCCCGGATCATCGGCTCACCCACGGCCTTCATCACCCAGCGGTGCGGCGTCACGTCGGCCTCCTCGGTTCCGCCTCGCCTCTCGCGAGAGCTCACGTCTTGACGCTGTTCCATCGAAACTGGTAAAGTAGTACCAGAATCCTGGAAACGACGTCAAGCCCCCTACCCGCCGCCGCGCGCGAACCTGAGGAGATGCCGATGACGACGAACGAATCCGCCTTCCGGTGGGACGACCCGCTCCTGATCGACGAGGAGCTCACGAGCGAGGAGCGGCTCGTGCGCGACACCGCCCGCGACTACTGCCGGGAGAAGCTCATGCCGCGCGTCCTGACGGCGAACCGGGAGGAGCGGTTCGACCGGGAGATCATGACGGAGCTGGGCGAGCTCGGGCTGCTCGGCCCCACCATCGACGGCTACGGCTGCGCCGGCGCCTCCTATGTCGCGTATGGTCTCATCGCCCGCGAGATCGAGCGGGTGGACTCGGGCTACCGGTCCGCGGCGAGCGTGCAGTCGAGCCTCGTGATGTTCCCGATCCACGCGTACGGGAGCGAGGCGCAGCGCGAGAGGTACCTCCCGCGGCTCGCCACGGGCGAGCTCGTGGGCTGCTTCGGGCTCACCGAGCCCGACGCCGGCTCCGACCCGGGAGGCATGAAGACGCGGGCGCGCCGGGTCCCCGACGGCTGGGTGCTCAACGGCTCGAAGACCTGGATCACGAACTCTCCGATCGCCGACGTCTTCATCGTGTGGGGGAAGGACGACGAGGGCCGGGTCCGCGGCTTCGTCCTCGAGAAGGGGATGAAGGGGCTCTCGGCTCCCAAGATCGAGGGCAAGTTCAGCCTCCGCGCGTCGATCACCGGCGAGATCGTGATGGACGACGTGCACGTCCCGGAGAGCCAGCTCCTGCCCGGGGTGACGGGCCTCAAGGGACCGCTCAGCTGCCTCACCCGCGCGCGCTACGGCATCGCCTGGGGCGCGCTCGGCGCGGCCGAGTTCTGCTGGCACGCTGCGCGCTCGTACACGCTCGAGCGCAAGCAGTTCGGGCGTCCGCTCGCGGCGACCCAGCTCATCCAGCTCAAGCTCGCGAACATGCAGACCGAGATCGCGCTGGGGCTCGGGGCGTGCCTCCGCGTCGGCCGGCTCATGGACGAGCACCGCGCCACCCCGGAGATGGTCTCGCTCATCAAGCGCAACAGCGCCGGGAAATCACTCGACATCGCGCGCGTCGCCCGTGACATGCACGGCGGCAACGGGATCGCGGACGAGTTCCACGTCATCCGCCACGTGATGAACCTCGAGGCGGTGAACACGTACGAGGGCACGCACGACATCCACGCGCTCATCCTCGGGCGCGCGCAGACCGGGATCCAGGCGTTCTCGTCGTGAGCGCGCCGCGGGTGCACGATGACCTCGCGCAGGGGCTCGGGCCCAGGGCGGACGCGCCGTTCGCCGAGGAGGTGCTGCCCACCCGCCGGCGGGGCCGCGCCCCGCGGCCCGGCCCCGCAGAAACCAACCCTCGTATACTGGATTCGACTCCCTGCCTCCGCGCCGCCGGACGGCGCGGCAGGGCAGGCCGCGAGGGGCCCATGAGCACCGTCCATCTCGAGCGGATCTTCCGTCCGCGCTCCGTCGCCGTCGTCGGCGCCAACAACCGGCCGCAGCGCGTCGGCAACGTCATCATGCGCAACCTCCTCGCCGGCGGCTTCGACGGGCCGATCATGCCGGTGAACCCGCGCTACGACGCGGTCGCGGGCGTGCTCACCTATCCCGACGTCGCGAGCCTCCCGCGCACGCCCGATCTCGCGATCCTCTGCACGCCCCCGGACACGATCCCGGACCTCGTGGACGAGCTCGGGGCGGTCGGCACGCGGGCCGTCATGGTGGTGGCGCGCGGGCTCGGGACGCTCCGCGGGCCGGACGGACGGACCATCGAGGAGCGCACGCTCCTCACCGCCCGCCAGCACGGCATCCGGATCGTGGGCGGCGGCACGCTCGGCATCCTGTCGCCGAACATCGGGCTGAACGCGAGCTTCGCGCGGGTCCCCGCGCTCCCCGGCAACCTCGGCTTCGTCTCGCAATCGGACGCCGTCGGAACGCTCCTGCTCGACTGGGCGCACCCGCGGCGCGTCGGCTTCTCCCACTTCGTCTCGCTCGGCGACGCGGCGGACGTCGGGTTCGGCGAGGTCCTCGACTACCTCGGAAGCGATCCGGACACGCGCGCGATCCTGCTGTACGTCGAGTCCCTGCGCGAGCGCCGGAGCTTCATGGCGGCCGCGCGCGGCGCGGCGCGCAACAAGCCGGTCCTCGCCATCAAGGCCGGCCGCGGCGCCGCGCGGATTGGCGCGCCGTCCGCGATCTCCGCGGACACGCTCTCGCTCGTGGAGCCCGACGACGTCTTCGATGCCGCCCTCCGCCGCGCCGGCATCGTGCGGGTCCGCGACATCGGCGAGCTGTTCGACGCCGTCCAGACGCTCGCGCACGCGCGGCCGCTCTCCGGGGAGCGCCTCGCGGTCGTCAGCAACGGCGGCGGCGTCGGCCTCATCGTCGCGGACGAGCTCGACGCCGGCGGCCTCGGGGTGGCGGGGCTTTCCCCCGCGCTCGTCTCTCGGCTCAGGCCGGTCATGCCTCCCGGCTGGGACGGGCGCGACCCGCTCGACATCCTCGTCGACGCGCCGGCGGACCGCTACGCGGCCGTCCTCGAGGTCCTCCTCGACAGCAAGGAGTTCGACGCGGTGCTCGCGATCCACACGCCGAGCACGCTCGCCAGCAGCACCGAGATCGCCCGCGCGGTCATCCGCACGATCGCGGCGCGCGGCGGAAGCGTCCTCGCCTCGTTCGGCGGCGGCGAGTCGGTCGCGCCCGCGCGCCAGCTGCTCGTCGACGCGGGCGTGCCCCTCTTCGACACGCCCGCCGAGGCCGCGCGCGCGTTTCGCACGATGGTGAGCCATCGCCGCAGCTCCGAGGCGCTCATCCAGATCCCGCCCTCCGTTCCTGCCGAGTTCCGGGTCGATCGCGAGAGCGCTCGCCAGATCATCCACGCCGCGCTCGACGAGGGGCGGGACTTCCTCAAGGTGATGGAGACCGTGGGGGTCCTGCGCGCCTACGACATCCCGGTCTGCGAGATCCAGGTGGTCGAGACGCCGGAGCAGGCCGGGCGCGTCGCACGCACGCTTGGATTCCCCGTGGACCTCGCCATCCGCTCGCCCCAGATCCGGCGCAAGCGCGAGGTCGGCGGGACCGCCCGCTCGCTCGAGAGCGCGGAGGCGGTCGAGGAGGCGGCGCGCAGCATGGTCGCGCGGGTGGCCGAGTGGAGGCCCGACGCCCACGTGACCGGGTTCGCCGTGCAGCGCGTGCAGCCGCGGCGCTATGCCCGGGAGCTCTTCGTCGGCGCCGCCGTGGACCCGCTGTTCGGTCCCGTCATGCTGTTCGGCGAGGGCCGCGACACCGAGCTCCTCCGCGACTTCGCGGTCGGGCTGCCGCCGCTCAACCTGCACCTCGCGCGCGAGCTGGTGTCGCGCACGCGGGTCGCCGCGTTGCTGGAGGCGAGCCCGAACCGGCCGGCCGCCGACGTGGATGCGATCTGCCTCACGCTGATGAAGCTGTCTCAGCTCGTCGCCGACGTCCCCGAGATCGTGGAGATCGACGTGAACCCGCTCCTCGCCGACGAGCGCGGCGTCCTCGCCGTGGGGGGCTACATGGCGGTCGCCCGGGCGGCCGGGCGCGGCGCCGAGCGGCTCGCGATCCAGCCCTACCCCGAGGGTCTCGAGGAGACGGTGACGCTCAAGGACGGCACGGCCGTGACGCTGCGCCCCGTCCGGCCCGAGGACGAGCCCGCGCACAGCGAGTTCATCACGCGCCTGTCGCCCGAGGACAGCCGCTTCCGTTTCTTCCACTACGTCCGCTCGATGCCGCACACGCAGCTCGCCCGGCTCACGCAGATCGACTACGACCGCGAGATGGCGTTCGTCGCGACGCGGCGCGGGCCAGAGGGCGAGGAGACGATCGGCGTCGTCCGGACCGTCGCCGACCCGGAGAACGAGACCGCCGAGCTGTCGATCGTGGTCCGCTCCGACCTCAAGCGGCGCGGCCTCGGCTCGCACCTCCTGCGCAAGGCCATCGAGTATTGCCGCAGCCGCGGCACGAAGGAGCTCGCGGGGGACGTCCTCGAGGGGAACGACGCGATGCTCGAGCTGACCAAGCGGTTCAAGGGCTTCACCCTGTCCGGGGCGGACGAGGAAGGGATCGTCCGCATCTCGCAGAAGCTGTGAGGAGGCACGCAATGACCGAGGCCTGGATCATCGACGCGGCGCGCACGCCCATCGGGCGCGTGAGCGGACAGCTCGCCGGGGTACGTCCCGACGATCTCGCGGCCGTGCCGCTGCGAGCGGTGCTCGCCCGGTCCGGCGTGCCCGCGAGCGAGGTGGAGGACGTGCTGCTCGGCTGCGCGAACCAGGGCGGCGAGGACAGCCGGAACGTGGCGCGCATGGCGGCGCTCCTGGCCGGCTACCCGGAGTCGGTACCCGCCGTGACGGTGAACCGGCTGTGCGCCTCGGGGCTCGAGGCGGTCGCGCAGGCTGCACGCGCGATAGTCGCCGGAGAGGGCCACGTGTTCGTGGCGGGAGGCGTCGAGTCCATGTCCCGCGCTCCGCTGGCGATGGCGAGGCCGGAGCGGGCCTACCCCCGCGGCAACGTCACGCTGTACGACACCGCCCTCGGCTGGCGCTGGACGAACCCGCGCCTCGAGGCGCTCGGGCACACCGACTCCCTCGGACAGACCGCGGAGAACCTCGCGGTCGAGGGCCGCATCGGCCGCGAGGCGCAGGACCGCTTCGCGCTCCAGAGCCACCGGAAGGCGATCGCGGCGCAGGACGCCGGTGCGTTCGAGGGCGAGCTCGTGCCGGTCGAGACCAAGGGCGGCAAGGTGATCGCGGACGAGTGCCCGCGGCGCGACACCACCCTCGAGCGGCTCGGCAAGCTCGAGCCCGCCTTCGCGAAAGGCGGGACCGTCACGGCCGGCAACTCGAGCCCGCTCAACGACGGCGCCGCGGCGCTCCTCCTCACCTCCGACACCTACGCCCGCGCGCACGGGCTCGAGCCGCTCGCACGCGTCCGCGCGAGTGCCGTCGCCGGCGTCCCGCCGCGCATCATGGGCATCGGCCCGGTCCCTGCCGCCAGGAGCGCCCTCGCGCGGGCGCGGCTCGGCTTCGGCGACCTCGGGGTCATCGAGCTGAACGAGGCGTTCGCAGCGCAGTCGCTCGCGGTCCTCGCGGGGTGGGGGCTCACCTCCGACGACGCTCGGGTGAACCC
>DATIDF010000106.1:0-5240 GCA_035456445.1 Anaeromyxobacter sp. | reverse complement strand
ACCGCGACCTTCGTGCGGACGGGCTCCTTGGCGATTCGCTCGATGATCTGGTCCATGGCGCTAGCCCTTCCTCGCCGCCGGCGCGCCCGGCGCCGCCGCAGGCGGGGGGCGCACGGCGTAGGCCACGTTCGCAGTCATCGTGAAGTCGACGACGCGGTACCCAGCCTCCACCTTGGCCGCCGTCTTCTTGAGCTCGATGTCGCGGAACTGCGTGGAACCCTTCAGCGCAACCATGAGCTCGGAGACATCGTCGATCGTGGCGGCGGTGCCCTCGAGCGTCACCGCGCCGCCCTTCTCGTCGAGCTTCCTGAGCCAGAGCCGCTTGGGGGTGAACGTCGCGAGCTCGTCGAGCATCTTCACCGGGCCGGTGCGCGCGTTCTTGAGCTGCGCGAGCACGTCGAGCTTCTCGCGGAGCTCGGCCTGCTGCTCCTTGATGTTCTTCACCTCGCCGATGATCCGGTCCAGCTGTGCGATCTCGCTCCGCGTCCTGGCGATGCCGGCCTGCTTCGCGGCGAGCGCGCCGGCCCGCGAGGACGCCCACAGGTAGTTTCCGAGGATGCCCAGCACGAGGACGAGCGCGAACAGGATCAGCTGCTGCTTGCCGGCCTCCTTCTTCTTGGAGACGCGGACCGGGAGGAGGTTGATCCGGACCATGGCTACTTGTCCCCCGCGCTGCGCAGCGCGAGCCCGACGCCGACGGCCGCGGATGGCCCTGCGGCGAGGAGCACGTCCGGATCGAACCTGCGGTTGTCGACGTCCACGTTCTTGAACGGGTTCAAGAGCTCGACCGGCACGCCCGCGCGCGCCTGGAGCACCTTCTGGAGCGCCGGGATCCGCGCGGTGCCGCCCGACAGGTAGACGCGCCCGATGCGCGCGTCGCCGGAGGTGGACGCGAAGAAGTCGAGCGACCGCTGGATCTCGCCGCCCATCTGCTCGGCGACCGCCTGGATGACGCGCTCGACCTCCTGCGGGACGACCGCGTCGGTCTCGCCCTGCCCACCCACCTTCAGCGCCTCGGCCTCGTCGTAGGAGATGTTGAGCTGCTTCTGGATCTCCTCGGTGAAGGCGTTGCCGCCCATCGTGATGTCGCGGGTGAAGGTCGTCGCGCCGCCGGAGAGGATGTTGATGTTCGAGACCGCCGCGCCGACGTTGATGAGCACCACCGTCTGGCCGTCGAGGTCGTAGTTCGCCTCGAACGCGTTCTGCACCGCGAACGCGTCCACGTCGACGACGGTGGCGGTGAGCCCCGCCTCCGCGCAGACCGACGTGTAGTCGTTGATCATGTCCTTCTTCGCCGCGACGAGCAGGACGTCCATCTGCCCGGCGGCGTTCACCTCGGGCGAGAGGATCTGCGTGTCGAGGTTCACGTCCTTCACGTCGAAGGGGATGTACTGCTCCGCCTCCCACTGGATGGACTCGTCGAGCTCCTCCTGCGACATCCGCGGCATCGAGATCTTCTTGATGATGACGGAGTGGCCGCCGATGCCGATGGCGACCTCCCTCGCCTTCACCTTGTGCTGCGCGACCAGGTCCTGGATGGCGGAGACGATGGCTCCCGAGTTCATGAGCGCACCGTCCACGATCGCCTCCGGCGGCAACGGCGCGGTCCCGAACGCCTGCAGCGCGTACCCGCCCTTCCTCTCCTTGAGCTGGACGAGCTTGACGCCGGACGAGCCGATGTCGAGGCCGACGGCGAGCTTCCTCTTCGCCATGGCGGTTCCCTTCAGGCGACTGCCGGGCGGCGCCCGGGGTGGAGTTGACTGGATGTCACGGGCGCCCTCCGCGGCCGCGCGCGAACACCTTGAAGCGATCGGAGGGCGTGAGGCCGAGGGCGAGGATGATCTTGCGCTGCGTGTCCATGCGGCAGTCGAGGCCGCTCTCGATGCGGGCGACGGTGAGCGGCGACACGCCGGCCTTGCGCGCGAGCTCGGCCTTCGTGAGGAGCTGGTCCTCGCGTAGCCGCTGCACGTTGTTCGAGCGGTGCGCGTCTGTCCGCTGTCTGGACGGTCGAGCAGGCATGCGAACGCACGCTAAGCCATCGCGGATGAAGGGATCAAGAAAGCGAACCTGCGTGGTTATCGGGGGTTGTGGGGAAACGACGCGTCGCGGAGATCGAGTGATATCTAATTGATAGATTTCACTTTTCGTGCTGGATGAGATCTTGACGGACGGATCCGACGCGAGCGCGACTGCGCTGCCGGCAACGAGGATCCGCTCGCCCTGAGCCTGTCGAAGGGCGAGCGGTGAACGGAGCCACCTACCCCAGCCCGTAGTCCTTGATCTTGTAGAGCAGCGCCCGATACGAGAGCTCGAGCAGCTCGGCCGCGCGCGTCCGGTTCCCGCCGGTCTTCTCGAGCGCGGCGCGGATGAGCTGCTCCTCCACCGCGCGGAGCGCCTTCTTGACGGAGAGCGAGTCGTCCTGGAGCGCCACCGCGGACGCCGCGCCCTGCGCGCCGCGGACGGCGTCGGGCAGATCCTCCTCGCCGATGACGGGGTCGTCCGCGAGCACCACCGCCCGCTCCACCACGTGCTCGAGCTCGCGCACGTTGCCCGGCCAGCGGTGCGCCCGGAGCGCCTCCTCCGCCTCCGGCGAGAAGGACATGCCCGCGAGCTCGGGCCTCAGCCCCGCGTATCGCGCCAGGAAGTGGGCCGCGAGGGCGGGGATGTCGTCCGTGCGCTCGCGCAGCGGCGGCAGCCGGATCCCGACCACGTTGAGCCGCCAGTAGAGGTCCTCGCGGAACCGGCCCTCGCCCACTGCGCGCCCGAGGTCTCGCGCCGTCGCGGCGACGACGCGCACGTCCACCTTGCGCGCGCGGGTGTCTCCGACCGGCCGGACCTCCTCCTCCTGGAGGAAGCGCAGGAGCTTCACCTGAAGGTGCAGCGGCAGCTCGCCGATCTCGTCGAGGAAGAGCGTCCCGCCGTCGGCCTCGGCGGCGAGGCCTTTCTTGTTGCGCGTCGCGTCGGTGAACGCGCCCTTCACGTGGCCGAAGAGCTCGGACTCCAGGAGCTCGCCCGGGATCGCGCCGCAGTTCACCGCGACGAACGCCATCGCCGCCCGCGGCGAGCGCTCGTGGAGCGCGCGCGCGACGAGCTCCTTGCCAGTTCCCGACTCTCCCTCGAGCAGCACCGTCGTCTTCTGCGGCGCGACCTTCGCGACCTGCCGCAGCACGCCCTGCATCGCTTCGGACGCGCCGACGATCGCCTCCGGCCGGTACTCCGCGGCGAGCTCGGTGCGGAGCCGTCGGTTTTCGCGCGCGAGCCGTTCGCGCTCCTCCGCCTTGCGCAGGACGAGCACCACCTCGTCCGGCTTGAACGGCTTGGAGAGGAAGTCGTACGCGCCCGCCTTCATCGCCTCGAGCGCCGCGTCGTGGGCGCCGTACGC
Source organism: Anaeromyxobacter sp. (assembly GCA_035456445.1). Classification (GTDB taxonomy): domain Bacteria; phylum Myxococcota; class Myxococcia; order Myxococcales; family Anaeromyxobacteraceae; genus Anaeromyxobacter. Next base: position 1,858 of record DATIDF010000106.1, on the reverse strand, counting down.
CGACATCACGATGACGGTCAGCTCCGGCGCGAGCCGCTGGATCTCGCGGAGCAGCGCGAGCCCGTCCATGCCCGGCATCCGAACGTCGGTGAGGACGAGGTCGTACTCGCGGGCCGCGAGCTCGCGCAGCGCGTCGGCGGCGCTCGCCACCGCGCGGGCTTCCCAGCCGTGATCCGTCAGGATCACGGAGAGGAGGTGGCGCATGGAGGGCTCGTCGTCGACGACGAGGACGCTGCGGAACGTCACGGCCCGCACTCTACCATGCGGCCCGGCGCGCTCCGCGCCGCGGTCATGGTTGTCGAGCGGTTGAATTTGAACCCGAGCCCGAGCCCGGCTTCGTTCGGGCGCGGGCTCGGGCGCGGGCGCGTTCACGGGTTCTCCGCCCGCCGCAGGCGGAGGACGACGCGAGCCCCGCCGCCCGGTGCGTTCTCGGCACGGATGTCGCCGCCGAGCGCCTCGACGATGCCGCGGCAGATGGCGAGGCCGAGCCCGGTGCCGTGCCCCGCCGGCTTCGTCGTGAAGAACGGCTCGAACACCCGATGCAGATCCGCCGCGGCGAAGCCGGGCCCGTCGTCCTCGACGGCGAGCTCGATCGCCGCGCCCGCCGCGCGCGCGCTCACCCGCACCGCGCCCGCTCCCGCGAGCGCGTCGCCCGCGTTGAGCAGCAGGTTCAGGAGCACCTGGGCGAGCCGCTGCTCGTCGGCGAGCGCGGGCGGCAGATCCGGAGGGACGTCCTCGGTCACCTGGACAGCGCGAAAGCGCGGCTGCGCGCGCGCGAGCCGGAGCGCGCCGTCGAGCGGCCCGCGCACCTGCACCGGCCGCAGCTCCGGCGCGCTCGGCCGGGCGAGATCGAGGAGGTCCCGCACGATCCGGTCGATGCGCGACGACTCCGTCGCGATCCGCTCCGCGAACTCCGCCGCCTGCGCGAGCGCGGCCGGACCGCCATCGCGCAGCCGCGCGCGCGCGAGCTCGGCGTAGCCGGAGATCGCGCCGAGCGGGTTCCCGACCTCGTGGGCGATGCCGGACGCGAGCTGACCCGCCGTGGCGAGCCGCTCGGCGCGGACGAGCGACTCGCGCGCGGCCACCAGCGCCGCGTTGGCGTCCTCGAGCTCGTCCACCTTCTCGGCGAGCCGGGCACGCTCCTCCGCGAGCGCCCCGGCAAGCCGCTCGAAGGCCACCGCCGCACCGGCGACCCCGCGGCCGTCCGTGGCCGAGGGCTCTCCGGGCGGCGCGAGCAACGGCAGCGCGTCGGCGCGCGCGCCCGCACCGAGCCGGTCGGCCGCGGCGAGGAGCCGATCCACGGGGCGCGCGACGGCGCGGAAGAGCAGCACCGCCCCGAGCGCCATTCCCGCGACCCCGCCGGCGAGCACCACGAGCGCGAGCGCACCGGGAGCGAGCGCCCCGCGCGCGGCGAGAGGAAGGCCGACGGCGAGCACGACCGCGGCGGCCGCTGCGCCCGCCGCGGCGAGATCGAGGAGGAGGACGGGTCGTATCCCGGGGCGCACGGCTCACCGGAACGCGTCGAGCGAGGGGAACGCGCGCGCGAGGAGGCCCGCGGCGTAGAGCCACTCGAGCGCGCCGAGCGCGAGGAACGGGCCGAACGGGACCGCGTTCTTCGGCGGGACCCAGTCCTCGTCCGCGGCGCCCTCGTCCGCGGACGGACGTGCGGCGTCTTTGGTCCGCTCGCCCTTCTGCGCCTTCCCGAGCATGAGGAGCGCGATCCCGACCACGCTCCCCTGGACGGACGCGAGCAGGACGATGGGCAGGAGCGCGCCGAGGCCGAGCCACGCACCGAGCCCGCCGAGGAGCCGATCCACGGGGCGCGCGACGGCGCGGAAGAGCAGCACCGCCCCGAGCG
>DATIDF010000105.1:0-25768 GCA_035456445.1 Anaeromyxobacter sp. | reverse complement strand
CAGTGATGCGCCGTGGGCTGCTCTCCGGAGCTCGCCCCGGCGCGCGTCGCGAAGTCCTGCTGCCGTGCGTAGGACTCCATGCCCGAGACGTCGATGATCACGCACGTCTCGTTCCCGACCGTCCACGCGTCGTGGCCCGGCTCGATCTCCATGTAGTCGCCGGCCACGATGTCCGCCTCCTGCCCGTCGTCCATCACGATGTGCATGCGGCCGGACACCACGTAGCCGGCGTGGGAGGCCTCGCAGCTCTCGGTACCAGCGATCGGCTTCACATGCGTGGACCAGCGCCAGCCCGGCTCGAACACGCCGCGTCCCACGACGCCGCCGCCGAACCGGAGGATCTCCGCGTGGCCCTTGTCCGTGAAGGACCGCTTCTCGTCCGGCGACGAGAACTTCTTGATGGTCATGCGCGCCATCGGATGCCCTCCTGTCGCCGAGCCGCTGCGGCTCGACGCGGGGCCACGCTGCGCCTTGCGATTGAGCGAGATCAAGCAGAGGGGCCTGGTCTTGCGGGGTGGCTCGAACGTCATCCGTCGGCCGGCGGCACCGCCCGCGCGGAGGTCGCGTCGCAGAGCGGCGCAGCACCCGGGCGCCTCGGCCGCGGGCTGCTCTAGAGACCGCTCGCGGTGAGGCTGTCGAGCTCCCCCTCGGTAGACGGGAATACGCGAACCCGGCGCGGCGCGACGTGCACGGCGTCGCCCGGCGCGAGGGCCAGCGCCTCGCTCCTGCGCAGATCCAGCTCCGCCTCCACGACGCCGCCGTAGGCGGGCGCGGAGAGCTCGACGCGCACCGCGCCGCCGAGCGGCAGGAGGCGCTCTACCCGCGCCGCGAACGATCCCGGCACCTGGGCGCGGTGCAGCTCGAGCTCGTGGGGCCGGACGAACACGTGCGCCCGCTCCCTGCGAGAGGCCCCGGCGGGCGCGGCGAGCTCGAGGTCGTTCACGTAGGCGCGATCGCCCTCCACCCAGCCCTGGAACGCGTTCACCGCGCCGAGGAAGCGCATCACGAACGCGCTCGCCGGCTCCTCGAACACCTCCGCGGGCGAGCCGACCTGCTCGATCCGGCCGCCGTTCATGACGACGACGCGGTCGGAGACCTCGAATGCCTCCTCCTGATCGTGCGTCACGAACACGCTCGTCACGTGGAGCTCGTCGTGCAGACGCCGCAGCCAGCGGCGCAGCTCCTGGCGGACCCGTGCGTCGAGCGCGCCGAACGGCTCGTCGAGGAGCAGGATGCGCGGCTCGGTGGCGAGCGCGCGCGCGAGCGCGACCCGCTGCCGCTGGCCGCCGGAGAGCTGGTGGGGGAAGCGATTCGCGAAGCCGCCGAGCTGCACGAGCCGGAGCAGCTCCGCCACGCGCGCGGAGACCTCCGCGCGCGGCCGCTTCCGGATGCGGAGCGCGAAGGCGACGTTCTCCTCGACGGTCATGTGCCGGAAGAGCGCGTAGTGCTGGAACACGACCCCCACGTTCCGCTCGCGGGCGCTGCGGGCGGAGACCTCCTCGCCGCCGTGGCGCACCTCGCCCGCGTCCGCGACCTCGAGCCCCGCGATGATGCGGAGCAGCGTCGTCTTCCCGCAGCCGGACGGCCCGAGCAGCGCCACCAGCTCGCCCTCCGGGATCTCCAGCGAGACGTCGCGCAGGACTGCGTTGCCGTCGAACGCCTTGTGGACGCCCCGGACCTCGATGCTCATGGACCGTTCCTTCCCGCGGCGAGCCGCCGCGCGCGCTGCTGCCGCCACTCGAGCGTCTTCTTCGCGACGAGCGTCACGAGACCGAGCACGAAGAGCAGCGACGCCACGGCGAAGGACGCCTGGAACGCGTACTCACCGTAGAGGACCTCCACGTGCAGCGGCACCGTGTTCGTCACGCCTCGGACGTGGCCGGACACCACCGAGACCGCGCCGAACTCTCCCATCGCGCGCGCGTTGCAGAGGATGACGCCGTAGAGCAGGCTCCACTTCACGTTGGGGAGCGTCACGCGGGTGAAGATCTGCCAGCCGCTCGCGCCGAGCACGAGCGCGGCCTCCTCCTCCTCGACGCCCTGCGCCTCCATGAACGGGATGAGCTCCCGGGCGACGAACGGGAACGTCACGAAGACCGTGGCGAGGACGATCCCGGGGACGGCGAAGACGATCTTCACGTCGTGAGCGTCCAGCCAGGGACCGAGCCAGCCCTGCGCGCCGAACAGGAGGACCGTGACCATCCCGGAGATCACCGGCGAGACGCCGAAGGGGAGGTCGATGAGCGAGACCAGGACGTTCTTGCCGGCGTAGCGGAAACGGGTGATCGACCAGGCCGCGGCGAGGCCGAACAGCGCGTTCAGCGGCACGGAGATGGCGGCGACGAGGAGCGTCAGCTTCACCGCCGCGAGCGCGTCGGGATCCTCGAGCGCCTTCCACCAGAGGCGCACGCCGCCGCGCAGCGCCTCGCCGACGATGGTCGCGGCGGGCACGAGGACGAAGAGCGCGATGAAGGCGAGCGCCACCGCCACGAGCGCCCACCGGACCGCGGGCGGGTCCTCCGTGGCGAGCCGCGGGCGTGGAGGGGGCGACGCAGGGGAGGGCGCGGGCGCGAGGTCGGGGGCCGGCGCGCGCGCAGGCTGCGGGGCGCGTGGACCGGCGCGGTGGGGTCGACGCTCGCCGCGGGCGAGCGTGCAAGCGGGGGCGGTCACGCCGCCCCCACGCGCGCGCGCGTCCACGCCTGGAGCCGGTTGATCGCTACGAGCAGGCCGAACGAGGCGCCGAGCAGCACCATCGCGAGCGCCGCCGCCCCCGCGTAGTCGAACTGCTCGAGCCTCGTCATGATGAGGAGCGGCGTGATCTCGGTGCGCATCGGCATGTTGCCGGAGATGAACACCACCGACCCGTACTCTCCGAGGCCGCGCGCGAAGGAGAGCGCGAACCCGGTCACGGCGGCGGGGACGATGGCGGGGAGGAGCACGCGCCGGAAGGTCTGCCAGCGCGACGCGCCGAGCACCGCGGCCGCCTCCTCCAGGTCGGGCTCGAGCTCCTCGAGCACGGGCTGCACCGTCCGGATCACGAACGGCAGGCCGATGAAGGTGAGGGCGATCGTCACGCCCAGCGGGGTGAACGCCACCTCGATCCCGGCGCGCTCCAGCCACTCACCGATCCAGCCCGTCCGGGCGTACACCGCGGTGAGCGCGATGCCGCTCACCGCCGTCGGCAGCGCGAACGGCAGGTCCACGATCGCGTCCACGAGCGAGCGCCCCGGAAAGCGGTAGCGGGCGAGCACCCACGCCACGAGCACGCCGAATACGACGTTCAGAGCGGCGGCGACCAGGGACGCGCCGAAGCTGAGGCGGTACGAGGCGAGCGCGCGGGGCGACGCGATGATCCTCCAGGCGTCCTCCCACCCGAGCGTCGCCGACTTGAAGGCGAGCGTCGAGAGCGGCACGAGCACGACGAGGCAGAGGTACAGGACGGTGAAGCCGGTCGAGAGCCCGAAGCCCGGCAGTACGCCGCGCGGCGCGCGAGGAGGGACGCTCACGACGCCTGGACCTCGGCTCCGGCCCCGCGGAGGAGCCCGCGCTGCCGCAGGTGCGCGAGGATCTTCCGCGCCGACTCCTCGACGGTCTCCACGTCGGTGCGCACCACCACGTCGGGCCGCGGCGGCGGCTCGTACGGATCCGACACGCCCGTGAAGTGCGCGATCTCTCCGGCGAGCGCCTTCCGGTAGAGGCCCTTCACGTCGCGCGCCGCGAGCGCCGCCACGGGCGACGACACGAAGACCTCCACGAACGGCACGCCGTCGCGCTCGGCGAGCGCTCGCACCTCGTCGCGCGTCGCGGCGTACGGCGAGATCGCTGCCGTGACCGCCGCGGCCCCGGTCCGCGCGAGGAGGCGCGCCACGAAGCCGATGCGGCGGACGTTCGTGTCGCGGTCCTCCTTGCCGAAGCCGAGCCCGGCGGAGAGGTAGGTGCGGACCTCGTCGCCATCGAGGATCTCGACCGGCCGCTCACGCTCGAGCGTCGGCCGGAGCAGGCGAGAGAGCGTGCTCTTGCCCGCGCCGGAGAGGCCGGTGAGCCAGAGGATGTAGCCGCCGCGCGTCGGGGTCGGGTTCATGGCGTCGGTCACTGGAGTTGAGTCCGAGCCCGAGCCCGAGTCCGAGTCCGAGCCCGGTTTCGCCTCGGGCGCGGGCGCGGGCGCGGGCTCGTTCACGGAGCCGCTCGGGATCGCGATGCCCGCCGGCCTCGAGTGCAGCCCGCACTCCTTCTTCGTCCGCCCACGCCACCTGCCCGCGCGCGGGTCCTCGCCGGCTCCGACGGGCGTCGTGCACGGGCCGCAGCCGATGCTCGCGTACCCGCGCTCGTGGAGCGGGTTCGTGGGGACCTCGTGGGCACGCACGTGCTGCCAGACGTCCTGGCTCGACCACGCCGCGAGCGGATTCACCTTCACGAGCCCGAACTTCTCGTCCCACTCCACCACCGCCGCGTTGGCGCGGTCGGGCGTCTGGTCGCGACGGATCGCCGTCACCCATGCGTCGAAGCGGTCGAGCTCCGCCCGGAGCGGCAGGACCTTGCGGAGCTCGCAGCAGCGATCCGGATCCGCCTCCCATGGCGGCGTCGCGCCGTCGGCGATGGGCTCGTCCGCCGCGAGGCTCGCCACGCGGCGGATGGTGACCCCGTAACGGGCCTCGAGCCGGTTCCAGAGCGCGTACGTCTCGGGGAAGAGGGTGCCCGTGTCGATGGTGAACACGTCGATCGGCAGGCGCGCCCGCGCGGCGACGTCGACGAGGACGCAGCCCTCGGGCCCGAAGCCGGTGGCGAACCCGACGCGGCCGGGCGGGAACGCGGCGGTGACCGCCGCCAGGATCTCCGCGGGGGCCTGGCCCTCGAGCGTCTCCGCCCAGCGGGCGAGGTCCTGTCGAATGGATGCCGTCACAGGATCATCCCCGCCGCGACGGTGTCGTTCGTCGCCTCGTCGATCACGATGAACGCGCCCGTGGCGCGGCCGTCCGTGTACCGATCCGCGGCGATCGGGTGCGCGAGGCGCAGCGACACGCGAGCGATGTCGTTCATCGCGAGCGCGGCGGCGGGCCGCTCCGCCAGGTCGCCGAGATCGACGCGGTGGCCGATCTCGGCGATCGTGGCGCGCACCTCGCGCGTCGTGTGCCGGACGAGGTACCGGCGCCTGGTCGCGAGCGGCCGCTCCGAGAGCCAGCACAGCATCGCGTCGACCTTGCGGGTCGGCTCGGGCGCCTCGCCCGCCCGCACCACGAGATCGCCGCGCGAGACGTCGAGCTCGTCCTCGAGGAGGAGCGTCACGGACTGCTCGCTCACGGCTTGCGCGAGCGAGACGTCGTGCAGCCGGATCTCCTTCACGCGGGTGGTGTGGCCCGACGGGAGCACCTGCACCGCGTCGCCGACCCGGATCTCGCCGGACTCGACCCGGCCCATGTAGCCGCGGAAGTCGTGGTGCTCGAGGGTCTGGGGCCGGCAGACCCACTGGACGGGGAACCGGAACCGCTCGGGGCGCTCGTCCTGCGCGGGTGACGCGTCCTCGAGGAGCTCGAGCAGCGTCGGGCCGCGGTACCAGGGAAGGTGGGCGCCGCGGGCCACGACCATGTCGCCCTCGAGGGCGGAGATCGGGATGAAGCGCACGTCGGCGATGCCGAGCTTCGCCGCGAAGGCGAGGTAGTCGGCGCGGATCCGGTCGAACACGCCCTCCGACCAGCCGACGAGATCCATCTTGTTCACCGCGACGACGAGGTGCGGGATGCCGACGAGGTGCGCGAGGTACGAGTGGCGCCGGGTCTGCGTGAGCACGCCCTTGCGCGCGTCCACCAGGATCACGGCGAGGCTCGCGGTGGACGCCGCGGTCACCATGTTGCGCGTGTACTGCTCGTGGCCCGGCGCGTCGGCGATGATGTACTTGCGCGTCCCGGTGGAGAAGTAGCGGTACGCGACGTCGATGGTGATGCCCTGCTCGCGCTCGGCCTGCAGCCCGTCGGTGAGGAGCGAGAGGTCCACCGCCTCGAGGCCGCGCCGCCGCGAGGTGCGCTCGATCGCGTGCAGCGCGTCGGCGAGGATCGACTTCGTGTCGAGGAGGAGCCGCCCGATGAGCGTGCTCTTCCCGTCGTCGACGCTGCCGCAGGTGAGGAAGCGGAGCAGGCCGTCCGCGGCGGGCGCGGCGAGCCGTTCGGCGGCGAGCATCAGAAGTACCCCTCCTTCTTGCGCTGCTCCATCGAGGCGTCGGACGTCTGGTCGTCGAGGCGCGTCGCGCCCCGCTCGGTGATCGTGGTGGTCGCGGTCTCCGCGACGATCTCGGCGAGGGTGGTGGCGGTGGACTCGACCGGCGCCGTGCAGGTGATGTCGCCCACAGTGCGGAAGCGGACCGAGAGCTCCTCGACCACCTCGCCGGGCCGGGGCGGCGTGAGCTCCGTCACCGGGACGAGGGCGCCGCCGCGGCGCACCACCGCACGCCGGTGGGCGAAGTAGATGGACGGGATCTCGAGCCGCTCGCGCGCGATGTACTGCCACACGTCGAGCTCGGTCCAGTTGGAGATCGGGAACACCCGCACGTTCTCGCCCTTGTGGACGCGGGCGTTGTACAGGTTCCACAGCTCGGGCCGCTGGTTCTTGGGATCCCAGCCCCCGAACTCGTCACGGAACGAGAACACGCGCTCCTTCGCCCGCGCCTTCTCCTCGTCTCGCCGCGCGCCGCCGATGCAGGCGTCCAGCTCGAGCTCCGCGATCGCGTCGAGGAGCGTCACCGACTGGTGCTTGTTGCGCGACTCCCCGGCGTGCTTCAGCACCACCCGGCCCGCGCGGATCGAGTCCTCCACCGATCGCACGACGAGCCGCTCGCGCAGCGCCGCGGCGCGGCGATCCCGGAACGCGATGACCTCGGGGTAGTTGTGGCCCGTGTCGATGTGCAGGAGCGGGAAGGGGAAGCGCCCGGGGCGGAACGCCTTCTCCGCGAGGCGCAGGAGGCAGATGGAGTCCTTGCCGCCGGAGAAGAGGAGCGCCGGGGTCGCGCACTGCCCTGCGACCTCCCTGAGGACGTGGATCGCCTCCGCCTCGAGCCAGTCGAGGTGGGAGAGGGCTCTCGTGGACTGCGTCGCGACGGCCATCCGCGTGTCGTCTCCCTTCGGCTGCACCGCCCGGATGGCGGCGAGGAATCCGCGATAACGGACATCCTAGATAACGGAGGGGCGTCAGGTCAAGCGGAGGGGCGCTAATCCAGCTCCTCATCGGCCTGACGTGCCGCGCGACGCGGTCCCCACGCGTGCCGCGGGCGCGAGCGAGCAGCAACCGAGGGTTGACTTCCCGGGTGGGGCGTCTGCTATACCGGACATCCGCTATAACGGACGTACGGCTGCGCCCACGGATTCGTACCCACGGTAATCGTCACCCACGGAGAACGCCATGTCCCTCGCCGCCCTCGTCCTCGCCTCGGCCCTCGCTCAGGCGTCCCCCGCCGCCGTTCCTGCGGCGCCCTCCCCCGAGCCCTCGCCGCGCGCCGGTGCGGCGGTCTCGGATCGCGTCGCCCCTCCACCCGCGCCCGCGCCGTATGCCCCGAGGCCGGTCGCGTACGGTTACGTCGACTTCCAGGTGTCGTCGACCGATCGCCCGAGCCCCGCGCCCGGCGTCTCCACCGCCGAGTTCCGCCGCGCGCGCATCGGCGTCCGCGGCGAGGTGCTGCCGCGCGTCGGCTACACCGTGCTCTTCGACGCGGCGGACACGTCGCTCAAGGACGCGTACGTCGGCCTCCGCTTCTCCCCGCGGGTAGAGCTGCGGCTCGGGCAGTTCAAGACCCCGTTCGGCTACGAGCAGGCCGAGTCCGACACGAAGCTCCTCTGGGTCTACAACTCGTACGTCGTCCAGGCCCTCGCGCGCGGCCGCGACAGCCGCGATCTGGGCGCGCTCCTCACCGGCCGGCTCGACCTCTCCTCCCTGCTCGGCGTCGAGCTCGCCGCCGCCGGCGTGAACGGCGCGGGCCCGAACGCGAAGGACGACCTGAACGAGAAGAACTTCTGGGGTCGGGGCGGCGTCGCACTGAAGCTCGGTCGCGCCGTCGCCCGAGCCGGCGGCTCGTACGGCTACGGCCGGCAGGTGCAGTCGCTCGGCGCGGACGGGAAGCTCGGGGTCGTCGGCGCGGTGCTCGACGACACGTACACGTACTTCCACACCGCGGGCGCGGACGTGACGATCGACACGCCCTGGTTCTTCGGGGCGGCGGAGCTCATCCAGTCGCGCCGGCACCAGCAGAAGTTCGCTTCGCCCGGGGTGGTCACCGTCGCGAACCCGACCGCGCGCGGCTGGTACGCCGGCGGCTACGGCAAGACGCCCTGGAGCGTCGGACCGGTGCTCCGAGTGGAGCAGTACGACCCGAACGACGCCGCGTCGGCGCGGGGCGATCGAAACGAGCGCATCACTCTCGGCGCGTACTACGACTTCCTGCCGGTGAACGCGCGGTTCGTCGTGAACTACGAGCTCGACCGGTCCGACCGGGCGGTGCGCACGGGCAACCGGGCCATCGCGCTCGCGCAGGTCGTGTTCTAGGGCCGGTCCAGGGGCTCGCCGCCGTAGCGCGGTTGGCCGGACCCCGTGAACGAGCCCGAGCCCGAGCCCGATGAACGAGGCTCGGGCTCGGGCAATTCAATCACTCGGCGCCATCATTTCCCCCCTCCGTAGATCCGCCGCACGTAGTCGTCGAGCGCCCGGGCGGTGTTGAAGAACGGGCCGATCGTCCGCAGGGACGCCTTCACGCGCCGGATCCAGCCGCGCGGGATCCCCGCGGCGTCACGGTCGTAGAAGAGCGGCACGACCTCCCGCTCGAGCAGCCCGTAGAAGGCGTCGCCGTCGCGCGCGTCCTGCAGGAGCTCGTCGGGCCCCGGCGCGCTCGCGATCCCCCAGCCGTTGTCCCCGGAGAACCCCTCGGTCCACCAGCCGTCGAGCACGCTCAGGTTGAGCCCGCCGTTCACGGCGGCCTTCATCCCGCTCGTGCCGCTCGCCTCGAGCGGTGGCCGCGGGAGGTTCACCCAGACGTCGCAGCCCGCCACGAGCACGCGCGCCGTCTCGAGATCGTGGTCCTCGAGGAACACCACGCGGTCGCCGGCGAACGGCTCGTTCTTGAGCGCGAAGATCGCCTGCACGATCGTCTTCGCGCCCTCGTCGCGGGGGTGCGCCTTCCCGGCGATGACGGTCTGGAGGGGGTGAGGTCCGGCGAGCGCCGCGAGCGCCCGCCGCGGATCGGCGACGAGGAGGTGGAGCCGCTTGTACGAGGCGACGCGGCGAGCGAACCCGGCGGTGATCACGTTCGGGTCGAACGCGCGCGCCGCTCGCTCCACGTACGCGATCGGCTCGCCGCGCGCGAGCCGGTCGGTCACGGAGCGCGCGCGGGCGAACGCGACGAGCTCCGCCCGGAGCCGGCAGCGGACGGCCCAGAGCTCCTCGTCGGGGATCGCGTCGACGCGGGCCCAGCGGTCCGGATCGGCCGCACACGCGAGCAGGTCCGCGCCGAGGTGCCGCTCGAGCAGCGCGCGCATGGGCGGCGCGATCCACGTCGGCAGGTGGACGCCGTTCGTGACGTGCGTGATCGGCACGTCCTCCACGGCGCGGCCGGGCCAGTGGTGCGCCCACATGGCGCGCGCCACCTCGCCGTGGCGCCGGCTCACCGCGTTCGCCGACCGCGAGGTGCGGAGCGCGAGATCGGTCATGCCGAACGGCTGCGGCGCCTGGGCTCCGGGGGCGCAGCCGAGGGCGAGCGCCTCCCCCGGACCGATGCCCAGCGACGCGAGGTACGAGCCGAGCACGCTCGCGATGTCGGCGGGCCCGTACGCCTCGTTCCCGGCCGCGACCGGCGTGTGGGTCGTGAACACGACGCGCGCGCGGACGTGGTCGAGCGCGCGCTCGAGCGGCTCGCCGCGCGCGAGGGGCTCGCGCGCGAGCTCGAGCGTGGCGAGGGCGGGGTGGCCCTCGTTCAGGTGGTAGAGCGCGGGCCGTATGCCGAGCGCGGAGAGCGCGCGCACGCCGCCGATGCCGAGGAGCGCGTACTGCATGAGCCGGTACTCGCGGTCGCCGACGTAGAGCTGCGCGGTGATGAATCGGTCGATGGGCGCGTTCGCGGGCACGTCGGTGTCGAGCAGGTACAGCGGGATCCGGCCCACCTGCGCCCGCCAGATGTGCGCCTCGACGCTCCGGTCGCGGATGGGCACCTGCACCGTGAGCGGGCCGCCTGCGGCGTCGCGCGCGGGCTCGAGGGCGAGCTGCTCCGGCGCGATCGTCGTCCAGTACTCGTGCTGCAGCCCCGTCGGATCGAGCCGCTGGTGGAAGTAGCCGCGACGGTACAGGAGGCCCACGGCGACGAGCGGCGTGCGGCGATCCGAGGCCTCCTTGAGGAGGTCGCCCGCGAGAACCCCAAGGCCGCCCGAGTAGATGGGCAGCGAGGCGTGCACGGCGTACTCGGCGCAAAGGAACGCGATGGGCGCGCCGGCGCTCGCGGGAGGCGCCGCCGCCGCGGGCGCGGCGTGCACCGCCTCGAGCGCGAGGACGAGCCGCCGGAGCTCGGCGAGGAGCGCACCATCCTGCGCCGCGCGCTCGAGCGTCTGGCGCGGCGCCTCGCGCAGGAGACGCACCGGGTTGTGGCCGCTCGCGTCCCAGCGGTCGGGATCCACCGCGCGCCAGAGCTCCTCTCCTCCGCGTTGCCAGCTCCACCAGTAGTCGAAGGCGAGGCGCGCGAGCGGCCGGAGCGGCTCGGGCAGGCCCGCGGCGAGCACGTCCTGCGCGGTCTCGAGGGGCGGGTTGGGCATGGCCGGCCTCCGCTGGCCGCCGCGCGGTGGCGGCGGCGCCCACCAGTTTGCGCCGCACGGGCAGGGCCGGCCCAGCGTCGCCGAGGGCGGAACCGCTCAGGGACGCGTCCCGGGCCCGAAGACGACGACGTACGAGGCGGCCGCCGGCTCGCCGTCGGCGCCCACGCCCGGCCGCCAGGCGCAACCCTCGAGCGCCCTGCGCAGCTCCACCATCTGCGCCGGGGTCAGGTCGGGGGTGAGGAACTGGACGAGCTCGAGCTTCCCGCTGCGATCCACGTCCACGGAGACCCGGATCTGCTCGATCCCCTCGACGAGGAGGCGGTCCTGGACGGTCCCTCGGCAGGTCGGATCCGGCTCGGGCCGGGCGAGCGTGGTCGCGGACTCCGGAATCCCGCCTCGACCCGCCGCGCCGCTCGGGCCCCCGCAGGCGAGCACGGCGGCGGCGGCGAGCGCCACCGCACGCTGCAGCGCGACATGCTCTCCGTTTCCGGCCACGCCTCCATCGTACGCGCGGGCGCCGCGGAACCTCGTGTCGAGGGTCGGGCGCCTCGCGCGGGGGACTCCATCAGAGACGCGGGCCGCAGGGCTCCGGCAGGGACTCGGCGCGCGTTTCCGCGCTCGAGACGCGCGCCGGAGCTCAGCGGCGACGGCCGCGACGCGCCCACGCGAGGACCACACCGACGAACGCGACGGCGAGCTCTCCGCCCGGACCCGAGCCGCAGCCGCCCCCGCTCCCGCTCCCCGTCGACGCCTGCCCCGGGCTCGTGGACTGCGCCGGAGAGCCGGGCGGCTGCGTGGGATCCTGCGGTACCGGCTCGGCCGGATCGGCCGACGGCGCCGGGACGTCCTTCACGATCTCGAAGCGGTCGAGGACGGACCCGTCGGGCCGCACCGACTCGACGCCGAGCGTGCCGCCATCGAGGGTGAGGACGAGGTGCTGGAACTCGGTCTGGCGGAACGCCGTCCACTCCGCGGGCGGCATCGCCGATTCGTACAGGTAGTCGCTGCCGCCGCCGGCTGTCACGTACACCGGCGCGCCGGGGTGATCGTAAGCGCCGGCGCCGGTCTTCACCGAGACGCCGCCGCGCGCCGGCCACGTCCGCTCGTACAGGTGGTTGTGGGCCTGGAGCACGAGATCGACCCCGTGCTTCTCGAACGAACCGGAGAGCGCGCGCGGGATCTCCTCGTAGACGCCGTACTTCCCGGTGGCGAGCGCGGGCCGATGCATCGTGACGATCTTCCAGGGCGCCTTCGTAGAGGCGAGGTCCTCCTCGAGCCAGGCGACCATCGTCGCGGCGTCGCAGCCCATCTCGTTGGCGTTCATGGGCACGATGCAGTTCGTGTCGAGCGCGACGACGTGGATGTCGCCCCAGTCGAACGAGTAGTAGCGCTCGCCCTGCGGACCCTCGGGCAGCTCGACCGCGTCGAGGTACGGCTGGGCGAACGGCGTCCGGTACTCGTGGTCGCCGACGCCCGTCCAGAGCGTGGCGTACGGCATGAGTCCCTTCCACACGTCGAAGAACGTCGTGCTCCACTCGCCGGCGGCGCCGTCGGGGTACGAGTTGTCACCCATCGTGAGCACGGCCTCGACGCCGCGGGCCTTCAGCCGCGCGACGTTGGCGCGCGCGTTGGGGCCGGCGGATCCCGTGTCGGCGGTCGCGCCGAGCACGGCGTGGCGCGCGGCCTCCGTCCCCGGCACGCCCGGGGTCCGTACTGCGCCCTCGGCCGCGGGCGCGCCGTCGATCGTCACGTGGAACGGGATCGTCGCGCCGGGCGCGAGCCCGTTGAGCCGCAGGAGGTGGTAGGTCCCGTCGCTGCCGGCCCGGGCGGTTCCGCCGCCGGGGAGGTCCGCGACGGCCTCGACCCGCGCGGCCGCGTCCGTCGTCACGACGACGAGCGTGGAGGTCGGCGTGGTCTGCTGCAGGAACGGGCCGCGCACGATGCTCGCGGCGAACGCGAGCTGCGGGACGAGCAGGGCTGCGGCGAGCGCGTGGAGGCGCAGGGAACGGCGCACGGACGTCTCCTTCGCGTCCGTGTTCGGACGCCGTGGGCGAGCGGGCGAGGGGAGATCGACGCTGGATTGAACAGCGCGTGACGCGCCCGGCATTCCGGAGCGGACGCCGGTGGAGAGCGACAGGTGAGTGCAGGTGAGCGCGGGTGCGCAGCGGCGAACGACGGTCGATCCGACCCCGATCTCGACCGGATCGTCGTCGGCCGCCCATCCGAGCGTAGCGCCCCCGCCGCCGGAGGCGCGGAGTCGATGGACGACCTCGACCTCGCTGTGCGGAACACCCGTGAAATCGCCAACCTCGCTCGCGCGACTCGCGTTGACTGCACCCCCGGCCCTGCCTAGACACCTGCCGATGCCCTATGAGCCCGCCGAGATCGTGAAGCGCTACGCCGCCGGCGACGCGGCTCACCCGAACGGGAAGGCGCTCGCATCGGACGCGCGGGCAGCGTGGGACGCGCTCCAGCGCCCGGACGCGGGGCTTCTGGGCGCGGCGCTCACGCGCGACTCCGCGCGCCGCGAGTGGCTCGTCGAGGCGCACCGCGAGCGCGACCGCGGCCGGTTCGTCGTGCTGCGCCCCACCCACGGCGATCTCGAGCCGTTCCGCGCCTCCGCCGACGGCTACCGTCCCGACACGCACCTCGCCATCTCGGGGGAGGACTGGGCGCTCCTCGCGCTGCTCGCGCAAGGCCACGACGGCGACGCGGGCCGTCCCGACGAGGAGCTCGCCGGCGCGGCGTTCCGCGTCGCCGATCGGATGGTGCGCGACGCGCAACACCGGCTCCTCATGGGCGAGGCCGAGGACGAGGAGGATCAAGGATGACCGGAACCGCGGAGATCGGGCCGATCGCCCGCCACCTCACCGACGATCACGCCCGCCTCGACGCGCTGCTCGCCCGCGCCATGGCGACGCCGGGCGTCGTGGAGCGCGGCGCCTTCGATGCGTTCCGCGCCGGGCTCCTCCGGCACATCGCGCTCGAGGAGAAGATCCTCCTGCCCGCGGTCCGCCGCGCGCGCGGCGAGTCGCTCCCGGAGGTCCGCCAGCTCCGGATCGAGCACGGCGCACTCGCGTCGCTGCTCGTCCCCACGCCCACCCCGGAGCTCGTCGCCGAGATCCAGTCGATCCTCGTCCCGCACGACGCGCGCGAGGAGGGACCAGGCGGCGTGTACGATCAGTGCGACAGGCTGCTCGGCAGCGACGCGGAGGCGCTCGTCGCGCGCATGCGCGCGTACCCGCCGGTGCGGGTGGCACCCTACGCCGACGGCCCTCGCGTGCTGCGCAGCGCGGAGGACGCGCTAAGGATGTCGGCGCGGAGCCACGGCGGGCGCTGATCACGGCGCACGATCCTGGCCTCCGGCGGGCGTCCTCGCTCCTTGCGCCAGCGGCGCTCCTCTTCTTTGAGCCGCGCAGCGGCGCCTTGGCAGTGCGCCTCGTCCCTCGACTTCGGTCCCGCTTCGCGGGACCTACGCGATGCGCGGCACATCTGATGGTGCCCGCCTCGGCTCAGGCTCGTGCGCCTGCGGGGCGCCCGAGGTTGCCCGGACCGGCGGTCGTAGCCCCGCGTCGCTCGGCGGCTGGCCCGCCGGGGGTGGTTCACGCCGAGGTGAGCCGGACGGTAGCCTCAAGAGGATGGTCCGCATCATCGAAAGGCGAGTACGGCTCGCATACCCCCTCGGGCACCACCTGCACTGCCTCATCGCGCAGATCCCGAACCACCTCCGGCGGACGCGCCAGGGCTGGCGCATCTCCGAGCCCGAGGGTCAGTGGCGGACCATCCGGTCCGTCCTGGAGCTCGTCGCGGAGGGCACGGGGAATCTCAAGAAGCTGCACTTCCTCATCCTCCCGGAGAGCTGTGTCCCGATCGAGCGCCTGGACGACCTGCTCGCGCTCGTCGCGGCGCGCTTCAGGCCGAGCACCGTCACCATGTTCGGCCTCGAGCACGTGCGGCTCCAGACTTACCGCGAGCTGCTCGAGCGCTTTCGCGAGGACAACCCGCAGGCGATCCCGCTCGTCGATCGCGACATCGACTCCGGCGACGTGCTCGACGCGCCGGTGAACGTGGGGTGCGTCGCGGTGAAGGACGCCGAGGGGCGAGTGCGGGTGTTCCTCGAGGCGAAGACGCACCCGTTCCGCGGCGAGGAATTCCTCGACAAGTACGAGGACCAGTACCGGGGCCGGCACATCTACCTGTTCCGCAACGAGGCGACGCCCTTCAACTTCATGATGCTCGTGTGCCTCGACTACGTGTACCGGAACCTCTACCAGTCCAACATCCGCGCGATCATCGATCACGCGAACCAGCTCTTCTTCCGGTCGCGGCAGACGCTGGACGCGCTCTTCGTCGTGCAGAGCAACCCCAAGCCGGAGCACCGCGTGTACCGCGACGTCCTCTCCGGCTTCTACGGCGAGTACCTCGAGGACACGCCGGGCGTGCGGGACACGGTGACGGTGTTCGGCAACTGCTCCGGCGAGAGCGAGATGGGGGAGCGCGACGCGGGCGCCACGTACGGCGTGTCGTCCGTCGTCATCGGCCCGCACCAGCGCCTCGCGCGCGTCCGCAACGACGAGTACTCCACGGACGACTTCGGGGGCGCGCCGGTGTGCCGGCTGCGGTTCGGGACGGCCACGCGGCTCTACTACCTGAACCTGCCGCAGCATCACGAGATCGATCCGCGCTCCTCGCGCATCCCGCTCAAGGTCCACGCCCTCTACCGCCCCGGCCCGGGCGGGCGGTGGATCGTGGCGAAGCCCGGGGACCACCCGCCGGAAGCGCGCGCGGGCGCTCCCGGCGAGGCGCCGGCGGGCTCGCCGCTCACGGTCGAGGAACGGTAGTCCTGGGAATCAGGGGCCCGCCCGCGCGGAAGGCGCGCGCGACGCGGGGCTCGGCGATGACGTCCGCGTCGAGGAGCGCGCGCTCGAGGTGCGCGGCGAGCGCGGCGTGGCCCGCGTCGTTGAGGTGGATCGCGTCCGCCGCGTAGCGCGGCAGCGCGTCGACCGCGAACGCGTCCTCCCCGCTGAGCACGATGGCCCCGACCGCTCGCGCCTCGTCGGCGAGCGCCGCGTCGTACGGCGCGCGGGAGCGCTGGAGCCGCCGCCCGGGCTGGGGCGTGCAGACCACGAGCGCCGCCCGCGGGAACGCGGCGCGGAGGCCCCTCAGCACCGAGGCGGCGGCGTTCCGGAAGGTCCCCGGCGCGCCGGGCTCGCCGAGCGGAACGCCGGCGACCGCGTCGTTCGCGCCGTACATCACGACGACGACGGCAGGGTGAATCCCCCTCTCGGCGATCGCGCGCCAGCGGGCCTCGGCGGACGGCGCCGCGCGGCCCGGAACGTCCGTCAGCGTCGAGCCGGGGAGGCCCTCGTTGATCTCGCGCCAACCCGCTTGCCGTGCGAGCAGGGAGGTGAACCGGCGCTCCGGAGCGGAAGCGCCCGAGCCGGCGATCGTGCTCGACCCGAAGAACAGCGCCTCCGGAGCGTCCGGTGACGCCGGCGGCGCGGCGCGCCCGGCGAGGCAGCCGGCGAGGATCGCGAGCGCGACGGCCGCGCCGCGCGTCCATGCACCTGCGGTGACCCTCGCTCCGCTCATCCGGCGCTCACCGGTCCGGCGGGTTCACTCGCGGCGTACACGTCCTCGCGCCGCGAGACCTGGATCGATGCTACCGGGGCGCGCCGGCCGGCGCGAGGGGGGCGGACTGCCGTGTTCCTGGGACGCGCGGCGGGTCTCGCCCCCCATGGAGCTAGGGTCGTCTGTGCCGTACCTCGAGCAGGGTGTACTCACGACCGCCCGAGGGGAGCTCCACCTCGACCGCGTCCCCCGCCTCATGCCCCAGCAGCGCCCGAGCTACGGGCGAGTTCACGCTCAGGAGCCCGCGCCGCGCGTCGGCCTCGTCCGGGCCGACGATTCGCCAGGTCATCGCGCGCCCTTCCTCGTCCTCCACGACGACCCACGTCCCGAACCCCACCCGGCCCTCGGGGGCGCTCTCGGGCCCGAGCACCGTCAGGGCGGCGAGCGTCCCGTCCAGGAGCGCGGCGCGCCGCTCGAGCTCCGCGTGCCGCGCTGTGCGCGCGTGCTCCGGCAGCGACGCCGCCTCGGCGCGGGCCTCTCGGAGACGCTCGAGCTCGTGGCGCAGCGCTGCATGTCCCTCCGGCGTGACGTAACGGACCTCGCCCGGCGCGACCCGGGGCGGCTCGCGTGCGAGCGGCGCCAGCTCGGGTGTCTCCTCGCTCGTGAAGGCCTTCGACATGGTGAGATCCTAAGCCCCGGCGGGCGTACCCGCCCTCGCTGCCCGTGCGACGCGCCGCGGCTATCCATTGCGACGTGCCTCCCATCCCGTTCCAGCCCTCGCTCTTCGACGCCGCCGCGCCGTCGTTCGACCGCTCGTTCGGCGCGCTCCGCCGGATCGCGCTCGACCCGGAGTGCTGGATCGAGCTCGCGTCCGGGTGGGTGAGCGGCTCGGACGCGCTGTTCGAGGAGCTCCTCCGGACGCGGCGCTGGGGCCAGCGCTCGCGCAGGATGTACGACCGCAGGGTGCAGGAGCCACGCCTCACGTCTCCGTGGAGCGCAGCGTCGGGTGCGCCGCTCGAGCCCGCGATCGTCGACGAGATGCGGCGCGCGCTGTCTCGGCGGTACGGGGTGGACCTCGACTCGGCCGGCTTCAACCTGTACCGCGACGGCGCGGACGGGGTCGCCTGGCACGGCGATCGGATCGAGAAGCGCGTCGCCGAGCCGCTCGTCGCGCTCGTCTCGCTCGGTGAGCCGCGCCGGTTCCTGCTCCGCAGGAAGGGCGGCGGACCGCGGCTCGCGTTCTCGCTGGGCCGCGGCGACCTGCTCGTCACGGGCGGGCGGACTCAGCGGCTCTGGGAGCACTCCATCCCGAAGGTCGCGCACGCCGGGCCGCGCATCAGCGTCGCCTTCCGCCATGCGCTCGACCCGCGAGCATACGGCCGCGCGGAGGACGACGCGGCGACCCCGGAGTGATCGCGCGCTACGAGCCCTTGCCGTGCTGGGCTGCCGCCCGGCGCGCCAGCTCCTCCGGAGGGACGTCCTCCTTGTGCGTCGCGATGAACCAGGCATGGCCGAACGGATCGGTGACGCCTCCGATCCGGTCGCCGTAGAACTGATCGGCGACGGGCCGCGTGAGCTTCGCGCCAGCGGCGACCGCCTGGCCCACCACGGCGTCCACGTCGGGCACGTAGATCATGAGAGACACTGCAGTCCCGCCGATCGTCTGCGGGCTCTTCGCGCCGATCTCGGGGAACTCGTCGGCGAGCATCACGGGTGAGTCGCCGATGCGGACCTCGGCGTGTCCGACGCGCCCGTCCGGCTGCGTCATCCGCATGAGCTCGGTCGCGCCGAAGGCGGCCTTGTAGAACTCGAGCGCGCGGGGGGCGTCCTTCACGATGAGATACGGCGTAACCGAGTGGTATCCGTCGGGGATCGGCTTCACGGGCGGCACGGCTCCTCCTCTCGCGCGGCTGGGTCGTCATCCGTTGCCGCTGTGCGGTCGCCGTGTCGAGTCACGCGCGAGGTGGAGCGCGCGCAGGCGGGCGCCGCGCCGGCGCAAGGGTTGCGCTCGAACTCCGTTCCCGGGCCTCCGGAATACCGGCCCGTGCGGTCTCCCGAGGGGGCGGAACGTCGCAAACTGGCTCCGGGTCCGCGGCGAGTTCATAAAATGCCCGCGCCGTTTCTACCGGAACCCGTGAGCTCCTGGAGACCCCCGTGCAAGATATCGAGAAGCGAGACCTCATCGCCCAGTGGGCCTTCGACACGCGGCCGGTGCTCCTGCGCTTCCACCTCTGGCTCGAGGACGTCGAGGTCGAGCGTTTCCAGGAGGATCCGGTCTCGGCCCATAGCTTCACCCCGCGCGGGATCGCCCGCTGCCTTGCCATGACGTCCGCGGCGACCGCCCTGGGGACGCGGCTCTTCGGCGAGTACGGCGCCGGCGCCGGCAAGGACAAGGCGACCTACAACCAGGTGAAGAAGTCCGCCGACGCCATCAGCGCCTACGTGATGAGCGAGGGGCTCTGGCACCTCACGCGCACGCTGCCCGAGAACCACGCGATCATGGTCTCGCTCGGCGAGGGGCTCATGCCCAAGGCCGGCGAGACGCCGGAGATGGGCGCGAACCCGCTGCTCGGCTTCGGCCGCGTCTACGCCCGGCCCGAGGTCGCGCACATCGTGGACCGGCGCGTGCGCCGCCTGCTCAACGAGCCGGGGCATACCTTCGAGCAGTTCTACGGCTGGCTCCAGGACCGCGGCATCACCGTGTGGGGCGCGGCGGTGGACACGCTCGAGAACACGTCCCGCTTCGCCGAGGGGAAGCCCACCGGCCCGATGGCGGTGTTCCACCTGTTCGACTCGCCGCTCACCATTTCGCGCCCGTACGAGTCGTACATGGGCTGCCTCACGCTGCCGCGGAAGGTCGCCGCCTCGGCCGAGCGCGCCTCGGTGCTGCTCGACTACCGCACGCCTCGCAAGCAGGTGATGGAGGCCATCGAGGCCGCCTATCCGGGCATCCGGCGCGAGAACATCCACGTCTGGACGCTGCGCGGGAAGAGCCGCGTCGGCCGCCTCGGCAAGCTCTGGGAGGAGTGGAAGGCGCTCGGCGCGCACCTCGTGGACGACGGCTGGAAGGCGCCCTCCGGCCTCGAGGTCTTCACCGACTCCGGCACCTACGCGCCAACGTTCCTCGTGGGGAGCTGGGCCGACGCCGCCGGGGCGACGCACGTCTTCCTCTGCGACGGCTACGCCGCCACCGCCGAGGCGATGCAGGCCGCGAGCCTCTCGTCCGTGCTCGACGTGGACGCGACCATGGCCACGTTCTCGCCGGCGTTCACGCTGCCGTGCGACGCCGAGGGCAAGCTCATGCAGCTCGACCCGCGCGCGCCCGACTTCGCGCAGCGGCTCGGCGAGCTCTTCGGCGGCAAGGTGCTCGGGGCGGGCGAGGTGAAGAGCTACGCCGCGGCCATCGAGGAGGCGGAGGTCGCAGGGATGCCGCTCAAGCAGCGCGTCATCCGGGCCGACGACTTCTTGCCCGAGAAGAAGTGGGGGGTGCTCGCGAGCCTCGGCTACATGTGCGACGATCCGTACAGCGGCGCGCCCGGAGTCACGCAGGTCGGCGAGGGGCTCTACAAGGTGACGACCCTGCTCGCGACGGGGATGGCGTCGGCGAAGGTCACCTTCACGTTCCGGCTCATGGAGACCCTCGATGAGGCGCGCCTCGTCTTCAGCCCGCTCCTCGTGCGGTTCCTCTCCGGCGTGCACCCCGCTAGCCGCGCCGTGAAGATCTCCGACTCGGGCCGCATCCGCAACGAGCTGCAGACGATGCTCTCGCAGGCGCTCGAGCACGACGGCGAGCAGATCCGCGTCCACCTCGAGCGGGTGGACGAGAAGGTCATGCCGAAGGAGAAGCAGGCCGCGATTCGCAGCGTGCTCCAGTGGTACAAGGCGAACCACCCGGTGTGGTTCTCCTGGCTCGAGGTCGCCTGAGCCTCTCGCCGCGCGAGCGCATCGTCTCCGTAGAGCCGCCAGCGGTTGAACCGAGCCCGAGTCCGAGCCCGCGCCCGAGCCCGGAGTCTCGGGCGCGGGCGCGGGCTCGGGCGCGTTCACGGGTTCAGGCCAACCGCGCCGCCCGAGGGAGGCAACCCGTCTCGCGCGCTGCGCGCGGCGCTCGCAGCGTGATGATCGCGCCCGTCCGTTCCCGGAGGCCACGATGGAGCTCTCTTCCGTCCGGATCGAGAAACCCGACGACCTGAACGTGATCGTCGGGCAGGCGCACTTCATCAAGACGGTGGAGGACCTGCACGAGGTGCTCGCGGGCTCGTCTCCTCACCTCAGGTTCGGGCTCGCGTTCTGCGAGTCGTCCGGCCCGCGGCTCGTCCGCCGGTCGGGGAACGATCCCGACCTCGTCGAGCTCGCGGTCCGGAACGCCCAGGCCATCGGCGCAGGCCACTGCTTCGTCGTGTTCCTGCGCGAGGGCTTCCCGGTGAACGTCCTGAACGCCCTCAAGCTCGTCCCGGAGGTCTGCACGCTCTTCTGCGCGACCGCCAACCCGGTGGAGGTGGTCGTCGCGCAGACGGACGCGGGGCGCGGGATCCTCGGCGTCGTGGACGGCGGGGCGCCGCTCGGCGTCGAGGGGGACGCGGAGGTCGCCGAGCGCAAGGGGCTCCTCCGACGGTTTGGGTACAAACTATAAGCGAGCCGGCTCCGCGCGGACGCGGCGAGCGCACCGGCGCTCGGCCGCCCCGCCGATGATGCGCTGCGGGAGCCCCGTTTCGGTCCTGCCCGCTCCGGCGCTGCCATTAGGGCCTTCCATGCACACGTCACCAAGCGTCGACGTGAGGGGAGGCGGGTATGGCGAAGGGCGGATCGCGCGGTCTCACGCGCAGGGAGCTGTTGAAGGCGGCAGGGGTGGGTGCCATCGCCGCGGCGGCGGGCGGGAGCCCCGGCCGCGCGCGCGCGCAGCAGAAGACGCTCAAGATCGTCCAGTGGAGCCACTTCATCCCGGCCTACGACAAGTGGTTCGACGGCGTCTTCTGCAAGCAATGGGGCGAGAAGCACGGCACGCAGGTGATCGTCGATCACATCGCCATCGGCGAGATCAACGCGCGCGCCGCGGCCGAGGTGTCGGCGCAGCGCGGCCACGACCTGTTCATGTTCCTCTCGCCGCCGGCGGCGTACGAGAACCAGGTCATCGATCACACCGAGATCTACCAGGCGGTGGAGAAGAAGTGGGGCAAGGTCATCGACCTCGGCCACAAGTCGACGTTCAATCCCAAGACGAAGAAGTACTTCGCGTTCAGCGACTCGTACGTCCCCGATCCCGGCAACTACCGCCAGGATCTCTGGTCGCAGGTCGGGTTCCCCAAGGGACCGGACACCTGGGACGACCTGCGCAAAGGCGGCAAGGCAATCAAGGAGAAGTTCGGCAACCCGGTGGGCATCGGGCTCTCCCAGGAGCTCGACACCAACATGGCGATGCGCGCGCTGATGTGGTCGTTCGGCGCGTCCGAGCAGGACGCCGAGGGGCGCGTCACGATCAACTCGCCGCAGACGATCGAGTCGCTCAAGTTCATGCGCGCGCTCTTCAAGGAGGCGCAGACGGGGGAGGTGTTCACCTGGGATCCCTCGTCCAACAACCGCGGCATCCTGGCCGGGAAGCTCTCCTTCGTCGCGAATGCCATCTCCGTCACGCGCACCGCCGAGAAGGAGAACCCGGAGATGTCGAAGAAGATCCAGATCGTCCCCGCGCCCAAGGGACCGGTCCGGCGCATGGCCGCCGAGCACGTGATGGACTGCTACGCGATCTGGAAGTTCGCCGAGAACAAGGAGGGCGCGAAGCAGTTCCTCGCCGACTACATCGACGCGTTCGGCGAGGCGTTCAAGCAGAGCGAGTTCTACAACTTCCCCTGCTTCCCGAAGACCGTCCCCGACCTGAAGCAGCAGATCGCGAACGACCCCAAGGGCGTGCCGCCCGACAAGTACAAGGTGCTGGGCGACGTGCTGGAGTGGGCGACGAACGTCGGCTACCCGGGCTACGCCTCCGCCGCGGTGGACGAGGCGTTCAACACCTTCGTCATCCCCACCATGTTCGCGAAGGTGGCGCGGGACGAGCTGTCGCCCGAGGACTCGGTGCGGGCGGCGGAGAAGGAGCTGAAGCGCATCTGGGACAAGTGGAAGAGCGCCTAGCGGACGGCGAGGGGGGCGCCGTGGCCGTCGTCGAGACCCGCAGGCTCACCAAGGTGTTCAAGAAGGCGGAGGAAGGCGCCGTCAACGACGTCGACCTCGTCACGCGCGACGGCGAGTTCCTGGTCTTCCTCGGCCCCTCGGGCTCGGGGAAGTCCACGCTCCTCAGGATGATCGCCGGGCTCGAGGAGCCGACCCGTGGCGACGTGCTCATCGGGGGCAACGTCGTCACGGACCTCCCACCGCGGGCGCGCGGCATCGCGATGGTGTTCCAGAGCTACGCGCTCTACCCGCACCTGTCGGTCGAGCAGAACATCGGCTTTCCGCTGAAGGCGCACGGCGTGGCGAAGGAGCGGCGCCGCGAGCGGGTGGACTGGGCCGCGGAGCTGCTCGGCATCCGGCACCTCCTCGCTCGAAAGCCGCGCGAGCTCTCCGGCGGCGAGCGCCAGCGCGTCGCGCTCGCACGCGCGCTCGTGCGGGAGCCGACCGTGTTCCTGCTCGACGAGCCGCTCTCCAACCTGGACGCGAAGCTGCGCGCCTCCGCCCGCGAGGAGCTCACCGCCTTCCACAAGCGCGTGCGCACCACCACCATCTACGTCACCCACGACCAGGTCGAGGCGATGGCGATGGGCAACCGGATCGTGGTGCTGGACAAGGGCGTCGTCCGCCAGATCGGGACCCCGCGGGAGGTCTACGACGAGCCGGCCGACACCTTCGTCGCGACGTTCCTCGGCTCCCCGCCGATGAACCTGGTCGAGGACTCGGACTTCGTCGCCGGGTTCCGCCCGGAGAGCGTCGTCCCCGCCGCGATGGTGCACGGGCCGAGCGCGCCGGTCCGCCTCCGCATCGGGCTCGTCGAGTACCTCGGCTCCGAGCGGGTCCTGCACGGCGTCATCGAGGGGGGCCGCTTCGACGGGCGCAAGGTCGTCTCTCGCGTCGCCACCGCCGCGAGCGGCGACCTCGCCGAGGGGGCCGTCCACGACTTCGCGGTGCCGGCGAGCGAGGTGAAGTTCTTCGACCGGGCGACCGGCAGGCGCTGCGCCCCGCGGGAGCTGACGTGGCGGTGACCGGGGCCGCGCTCGCCCGGGCGGAGCCGCGCCGGCGACGGCGGGTGAGCGGCGCGACGCGGCTCGGGATCGCGCTCTTCTCGCCGGCGCTGATCTACATCGCGGCGCTGCTCGGGCTGCCGCTCACGCTGGCCTTCCTCTACAGCGTGGGAGACGTGACGGTGGGGTCGGTGGGCTACCACTTCGTCGGCCTCGAGAACTTCCAGAGCGTCATCCAGAGCCCGAGCTTCCGGCGGGCGCTCGCGAACTCCTTCGTGTTCACCATCGCGTCGCAGGTGATCGTGATCATCTGCGCGAACGCGCTCGCGCTGGCCCTGCGAGACCGGTTCCGCGGGCGCGGCTTCGTCCGGTTCCTCATCCTCCTGCCCTGGGTCGCGCCCATCAGCCTCGGCGCCATCGGCTGGAAGTGGATCCTCGACTCGATCTACTCGGTCGTGAACTGGGTCCTCGCGCAGCTGCACCTCGTGAACCTCTTCGACCCGCCCATGTGGCTCGGCGAGCCCAGCCTGGCGATGGCGTCGGTCATCGCGGTCCACTCGTGGCGGATGATCCCGTTCTCGACGGTTATCCTGCTCGCCGGGCTCACCTCGATCCCGAAGGAGATCCCGGAGGCCGCCGCCGTGGACGGCGCCGGGTTCTGGCGCACGCACTTGGAGATCACGCTCCCGATGATGAAGCCGATCATCAACGTCGCGGTCCTCTTCGGCGTGGTCTTCACCTTCACGGACATGACGGTGGTCTACATCCTGACCCGGGGAGGCCCCTACGACACGACCCAGGTCCTACCCTCGCTCGCGTTCCAGACCGGCGTGCTCGGCTCCGATCTGGCCGAGGGGGCGGCCATCTCGATGTTCCTCGTCCCGATCCTCGTGGCGGTGGCGGCGCTCATGCTGCGCGTCGCGCACCGCGCCGAGGTGGCCTAGCGGAGGGAGGCGCCGATGGAAGGCCAGCGGAGGTCACCGCTCACGCGCGTCGGGCGCTGGCTCATCGTGCTCGGATTCGCGGCGCTGCTCGCGTTCCCCTTCTACTGGATGGCGATCACCGCCTTCAAGCAGACGGGCGACCTCTACAACGTCGAGCACAATCCCTTCATCTTCAACGCCGCGCCGACGCTCGCGCACCTGAAGCTCCTCTTCGAGGAGACGCTGTTCCTCCACTGGTTCTGGAACACGACCCTCGCCGGCGCTGCGGTGGTGGCGATCACGCTCGTGCTCGCGGTCCCCGCGGCCTGGGCGCTGGCGCGACTCACGGGGCAGTGGGGGCAGCAGCTCGGGATCGGGATCTTCCTCACCTACCTCGTGCCCCCCACGCTGCTCTTCATCCCCATGTCGCGCGTGGTGGCGGAGCTCGGGCTGCAGGACACGCTCTGGGCGATCATCGTGACCTACCCGACGTTCACCGTGCCGTTCTCGATCTGGCTGCTCATGGGGTTCTTCAAGGCGATCCCGCGCGATCTCGAGGACGCGGCGCTCGTGGACGGGCTCACGCGCTTCGGCGCGTTCGTGAAGCTCGTCATCCCGATCTCCGTGTCGGGGATCCTCACGGTGGTCATCTTCTCCTTCACGCTCGTCACCCAGGAGTTCGTGTACGCGCTCACGTTCATCTCGTCGGCGGAGCACCAGACCGTCGGCGTGGGCGTGCCGATCTACCTCGTGCGCGGCGACGTCTACTACTGGGGCTCGCTCATGGCCGCCTGCATCATCACGAGCCTCCCGATCGCCGTCGTCTACAACCTGTTCCTCGACCGCTTCATCGCCGGGTTCACCGTCGGCGCGGTGAAGTAGCGAGGGAGGAGGCCGCCATGGCCGAGAACGCCGTCTCCCCGCGCGCGGGCACAGCACCCGTGCCCCTCCCGCTGTTCGTCGAGGGGGCGCCCCGCCCGGCGCAGTCCGCCGAGAGCGCGCCCGTCCTCGAGCCCGCCACCGGCAAGACGCTCGCGCGCGTTCCCCTGTGCGGCCCGGCCGACGTCGACGTCGCCGTCCGCGCAGCGGCTGCCGCGTTCCCGGGGTGGCGCGCGATCCCCGTCCCGGACCGGGTCCAGGTGCTGTTCCGCTACAAGGCGCTCCTCGAGCGGGAGCAGGACGCGCTCGCGGCGTCGGTGTCCCGCGAGAACGGCAAGCTCCTCGCGGACGCTCGCGGCGAGGTCCGGCGCGGCATCGAGGTGGTGGACTTCGCCTGTGGCATGCCGACGCTGGCGCAAGGGCGGACGGTGGAGGGCATCGCGCGCGGCGTCGACTC
>DATIDF010000104.1:0-10038 GCA_035456445.1 Anaeromyxobacter sp. | reverse complement strand
GCTCCGGGGGGCGACGTCGGCGCCGGCCCTCGTCGCGGCAGGTGCGCTCGCGCCGAAGCGCGTCCTCGTCATGGGCGGGGAGGCGACGGAGCTCGGGGCCATCGCCGAGCCGCTCCGGGAGGACGGACACGACGTGGTGTGCGCCACCTCGGCCGAGGAGGCCCTGGCGCTGCTGGCCGTCGATCGCGTCGACGCGATCGTCGTCGACGCGACGCGCGCGGCCGATCAGGGCGCCGCTGCGTGCCTGCGCCTTCGCGCCGACGGCAGGTGGCGCCACGTACCGCTCCTCGTCCTGGGCGCGAGGGCGGACCCCGACGCGACCGTGGACGCGCTCGCATGGGGCGCCGACGACTACGTGCCGGCGGCGAGTGGCCCGCTCGTGGCGCGCGCACGGGTGAACGCGCAGCTGCGCCGAAGCCAGTTCGAGGACGAGAACCGGACGCGCGAGGGATACGCGCGGAGCGCGGCGATCCTGGAGACGATCTCGGACGCGTTCTTCGCGGTCGGGCGCGACTGGCGCTTCGTGTACGTGAACCACGCGCTCGAGGAGCTCGTGCGCGTGCCGCGCGATGCGCTCACCGGCGAGGTGCTCTGGGAGCGCTGCCCGTTCCTCGCGCGCGGTGGCCTGGCGCGAGCTGAGCTGGAGCGCGCGGTCGAGAGCCAGGTACCGGTGACGTTCGAGTCGCGCGGCCCTGCCGAGCGCTGGATCGAGACCCGGGCCTTCCCGCACCGCGACGGCCTCACCGCCTACCTGCGCGACGTCACCGAGCGGCGGCGCACGCAGGAGGTTCAGGCGCACCTGCTCGGCATCACCGGTCACGACCTGCGGACGCCGATCTCGGTGGTGCGCGTCTCGCTCGACGTCGCCCTGCGCGACGCCCAGCTCTCGGAGCGGAGCCGGCGGGTGCTCGCGCGCGCCTCCGGGGCGGCCGGCCGGATGTCCCGGCTCGTGAACGACCTGCTCGACTACTCGAGGGCGCGCCTCGGGAGAGGGATCCCGATCTCGCCCCGGGCCGCCGACCTCGACGCGATCTGCCGGGAGATCATCGAGGAGGTGACGAGCGCGCACCCGAGCCGGAAGATCTCCTACCGGCCCGGCGCCGACGGTGCGGGCGAGTGGGACCCCGATCGCATCGGGCAGGTGCTCACGAACCTGCTCACGAACGCGGTGCGCTACAGCCCGGAGGACGCGAGGATCTCTGTGGCGTGGCACGCGGAGCTCGACCGGCGCGTCATCTCGGTGCACAACGACGGGCCGCCCATCGATCCCGAGCTTCTCCCATGCATGTTCGAGCCGTTCGAGCGTGGCCGCACCGCCGCGAGCGGAGGCACCGGCCTCGGGCTCTACATCGTGCGGGAGATCGTCCGCGCGCACGGCGGGAGCGTGGCCGTCACGTCGGAGGCGGGTAGCGGGACGACGTTCACCGTCACCTTGCCGGTCCGGCCGGGGTGAGGCTGGGCGCGCGCCGCGGGCCAGCTCAGGTCGCGCGCTGGATGAGCTCGATCTTGTAGCCGTCGGGGTCCTGCACGAACGCGATGACCGTCGTGCCGTACTTCATCGGGCCGGCCTCGCGGGTGACGACGCCGCCGCGGCGCTTGATCTCGTCGCAGGCGGCGCGGGCATCGGGCACCTCGAGCGCGACGTGGCCGAAGCCGCTGCCGAGGTCGTAGGACCGCGTATCCCAGTTGTGGGTGAGCTCGAGCGCGGCTTCGTCGGACTCCGGGCCGTAGCCCACGAACGCGAGCGTGAAGCGGCCGTCGGGGTAGTCCTGCCGCCGCAGGAGCTTCATCCCGAGGACGTCGGTGTAGAACGCAAGCGAGCGATCGAGATCGCCGACGCGGATCATGGTGTGGAGGATGCGCAAGGGTCTCTCCTCGTGGATTGGGCGCGGGCGGGCTCGATTAACAAGAACCGGCCCCGGGCGCCGCGGTCCCGTCGCGGGCGCCCATCCGTGCCGGTCGTTGCGGTGCGCCAGGTGGCGGGATAGAATCGCCATGTGACGACGACCGACAAGGCCCTCTCGATCCTCGGCGGGAAGAAGCTCCTGGCGCAGGGGGCCAGGCACGGCCGCAAGGTGGCGCCGGCCAGGCGCGGTTCGGCGCGGCGAGGCGCCGTCGGGCTCGAGGAGGGCGCCGTGCCGGTCCCGCTCGGGATCGAGCCGGGTGAGGTGCGGTGGGTCGAGATCATCCGCTCCGGGCTGCCGTCGGAGTCGCTGGAGCGGACCGCCGGCAAGCTGAAGCTGTCGGTGAACGACCTGTCGCTCCGCCTCGGGCTGCCGCCGCGGACGGTTCACCGGCGCGTGCAGAAGGGTGAGCGGCTCACCCCCGACGAGACCGAGAAGAACGTCCGCGCCGCGCGCGCTCTCGCGAAGGCCCAGCAGGTCCTCGGCGACGACGACGGCCGGCTCTGGCTCCTCGAGCCTTCGAGGGCACTCGGCGGCGAGGTGCCGATCACGCTGCTCGACACGGCGGACGGCTTCACGGCGGTGATGGACGAGCTCGGTCGCCTCGAGTACGGCGTCGTCAGCTGATCGTGGACGTCTGGCGCATCTGCCTGGCGCGCCACGCGCCCGACGGCGCGACCGCCTTCTCCGGAGAGGGCTCGCGCCTCTACGGCGGCCGCTGGAGCTCGAGGGGCACCACCGTCGCCTACGCGGGCACGACGCTCTCGCTTGCCGCGCTCGAGTTCCTGGTCCACGCCGAGATCGGCCGCCTCTCGAGGGTCGAGCTCGTCGCCTGCGTCGCGCGCTGTCCTCGAGACGTCTCGGTCGAGTCCGTGCCCGAGCCCCGGCTCCCCGCCCGCTGGCGCGCCGCCCCCGCGCCGCGCGCGCTCGCAGCGCTCGGCGACTCCTGGGTGCGCGAGAAGCGGAGCGCGCTCCTGCTCGTCCCATCCGCGATCATCCCCCGCGAGTCGAACGTGCTCCTGAACCCGGCGCACCCGGACGCCGCGCGCATCGAGTACGGCGTGCCGGAGCCGTTCCGGTTCGACGGGAGGCTCGTGGCGGGTCGGGGGAGGTAGTCGGTGCCTCGGTTCGGCGTGGTGGTTCGCCTTCGTTGGGTAACGGCTAGCACCAGCGCTCGAACCCGTATTCGCGATGGGACCCGACACACCCGCATCCTGTACGCGCGATACGAGTGCTCGCGCCTGGCCCGGGCGGCGGCCCCATCCGCAGCGGCGAGCGCCTTGTGAGGAGGCCACGATCGTATTACTAGGAACGGTAAGAGTAGGAGGCGGAAGCGATGCGCATCACTTCGAAGGGCCAGGTGACGATCCCCATCGAGATCCGCGAGAAGGCGGGCCTCCTGCCGAACACGGAGGTGGAGTTCGAGCTCGAGGGGAAGGCGGTCCGCATCCGGCGCGCCAAGGCGCCTCGGCGCGAGGGGCGAGGCGCCGCGGCCATCCGGCGCCTGCACGGACGGGCGACGGTCCGCATGAGCACCGACGAGATCATGGCGCTGACGCGGCAGGGCTGATGGCCGTCCTCGTCGACAGCAACGTCATCCTCGACGTGGCAACCGACGACCCTCGGTGGGGCGAGTGGTCCGCGCAGGCACTCGCTCGCGCTGCCGATACGTCGGTGCTCGTCATCAACCCGATCGTGTTCGCGGAGGTGTCGGTGGGCTTCGATCGTGTCGAGGATCTCGAGGAGGCGCTGCCGCCGGAGCTCTACCGGCGTGATCCGCTCCCGTACGAGGCTGCGTTCCTGGCCGGGAGGAGCTTCCTCGCGTACCGTCGGCGGGGAGGGCGACGCGCAGCGCCGCTTCCCGACTTCTACATCGGCGCTCACGCTGCGGTCGCCGGTCACCAGCTTCTGACCCGGGACGCCTCCCGCTACCGGACCTACTTCCCGCGTCTCACGCTCATCGCGCCCTGAGGCGGGCCGCACACCAGGCGTCGCCGCCGGGATCCGCGAGCGGCTTACCGTTGGCTCGGCATCCCTCCTTTTCGCTGAACGCGCCGAGGGGCGTGGTATATCGGGCGGCGGGCCGCATCCGCTCTCTCAGGCGGGCGGTGGCTGCAGGCGCCTCGACGGAAGGCAGAGGCTCTGCAGTTTGTTGTCCCAGGTTTTTTGGCCCCGTAGCTCAGCTGGACAGAGCGGCGGTTTCCTAAACCGTAGGCCGGGCGTTCGAGTCGCCCCGGGGCCACCAAAAATAGACCAAAAATCAGAGCATTGCGCGACCGGGTGGTGGACCAGCCTCCCGGTCGTGTGGCGTCGTCCTGCAATCCTCCACCACAACGCAGCGGGTGGTGGACGCGATGGCGAACGCTCCGAAGCTCGATGAGCAGGGCCGGCCAGTGACGTGGGCGGGCGGCTACATCCGCTACGACGCGAAGGGGAGGGCGACCTACTGCCTCCGCGCGATGCGTCGGGGCGTCCGCTATGACCTGTCCCGGAACTTCCGGAACTCCTCGAGCATCAGACGGATCGGTTGTTCTTTCTCGAACGATCCGGAGCCCCGGTCGCCGCGAGGTGACCGGGGCTCCGCGCATCGGGCCGTCGTCGCGACGCGTCCGGGCAGCGCGACGGCTAGAACGCGAGCTTCGACAGTGCGTACGCCACGACGGTCGAGACCGACACGCCGATGAGGCCCGGCATCATGAAGCTGTGGTTCAGCAGGTACTTGCCGATCCGCGTGGTCCCGGTCCGATCCATGTTCATCGCGGCGATGTCGCTCGGGTAGAAGGCGAAGAAGAAGTACGCGTAGCTCGCGGGGAGCAGGCCGAGCATCAGCGTCGCGGGGAGCTTCAGCGCGATGCCGAACGGGATCATGACGGTCAGCGTCGCGGCCTGGCTCTTCACGAACGCGGAGACGCAGAACATCGCGAGCGCGAACGTCCACGGCGCGAACTGGACCATCTCGCCGATCTTGGAGACGAGGAGCGACTTGTTCGCCGACACGAAGGTGTCGCTCATCCAGGCGATGCCGAAGATGGAGACGACCGCGACCATGCCGGCGCTGAACACGCTCGACTTCGCGATGTCCGCGGCCTTCACGTTGGTCGCGACGAGGATCAACGCGCCGAAGGCGAGCATCACGACCTGCACGATCGTGGTCATCGGCACCGGCTTCCCGTCCACGAGCGGCACGATCTGCGGCAGCGACAAGCCCGCGTTCACGGCCGTGTCGCGGAGCGCGAGCAGCACGATGAAGAGCACGCCGCTGAAGAAGAGCGCGACCGAGAGCTTCGCGGTCTTCGGGAGCTGCTTTCCGAGCGTCGTCACCGAGACGTCGAGGGACTCCTTGAACTTGGGGTCGACGAGCTTCGCGACGAACTCCGGGTCCTCGTACAGGTCCTTGCCGCGGTTGAGGCTCCAGAGGGCGGCCGCGATCACGCCGACGATGCCGGCGGGGATCGTGATCTTCAGGATGTCGTAGATGGTCACCGGCGTGCCCATCTTCGCGGAGTAGCCGAGGAACGTCGTGACCGCCGCGGCGACGGGGCTCGCCGTGATGCCCATCTGCGCGGCGACGCTCGCGATCGCCATCGGGCGCTCGGGCCGCGTCTTCGTCCGGACCGCCACGTCGGAGATGACGGGCAGGAGCGCGTACACGGCGTGCCCGGTCCCGACGCACATCGTGAGCGCAAACGTGCACAGTGGCGCGATCAGCGTCACGTACTTCGGGTGCGCGCGCAGGATCCGCTCGGCGATCTGGACGAGGTAGTCGAGCCCGCCCGCGACCTGCAGCGTCGCCGACGCTGTCACGACGGCGAGGATGATGAGCATCACCGCGATCGGAGGCTCGGAGGGCGCCGCCCGGAATAGGAACACGAGCGTCGCGACGCCGAAGCCGCCGATGAGCCCGAGCGCGACGCCACCCTTGCGGATGCCGAGGAGTATGGCGCCGAGGACGAGGGCGAACTGGATCCAGAAGATCGTCATGGGGTCTCCTTCGCACCGGCTCGCACGCCGGTCCCCCGACCAGAGAGCACGCGAGATGCCACCGACGCGAAGCCACGAGATCGCGGTGGTCACGGGCGGTTGGCGCAGGCGTGGCGCGGCGAACCCGTATGACCGCGCTCATGCGCCGCGGCGGGCGCTCCTGGGTCACGCCGTCTTGTCGCGGGCTTGCCCGCGGCAGGAGCGAGCTCATGATCATGAGCCCGCTCATGCCCCTTCGCGGGACGCGCTACTCCTCGCGCGCCGCCTTGAGCCGCTTCGACAGCGCGGACTGCGTGACGCCGAGCAGTCGCGCGGCGATCGTCTGGTTGCCCCCCGCACGGGAGAGCGCCTCCTCGACGAGCAGCTCGAGCGCGTCCTTCATCGTCGGGAGCTGCTCGACGCGCGCGAACGGGTTCTCACCCGCCGCCTCGGCGGCGCGCACGGCCGCCGCGCCGCCGGCACGCTCGATCGCCCGCGCGAAGGTCTCGGTGGACAGGACCCGCTCGCGGTGGACGCTGACCGCGTCGTGGACCATCGCCTTGAGCTCGCGGACGTTGCCGGGGAACGCGTACGTCGAGAGCAGGACCGCGAGCTCGCGCGGTGCGGTGGGCTTCTTCTTCCCGAGCTCCCGCGCGGCGGCGTCGAGGAAGTGATCGAGCAGGAGGGGGATGTCGCCCTTTCGCTCTCGCAGCGGCGGGACGCGGACCTGGTGCGTGGCGAGCCGGTAGTACAGGTCGCGCCGGAAGGCGCCCGACGCCTGCTTCGCGGCGAGGTCGTGGTGCGTCGCGACGATCACGCGGGCGCGCAGACGCTTCGGGCGATCGCTGCCGAGCGGGAAGTACTCGCCCTCCTGCAGCAGCCGGAGGAGCTTCACCTGCGAGGGGATGGCGAGATCGCCGATCTCGTCGAGGAAGAGCGTCCCGTCGGCGGCGGCATCGATCATCCCGGGCCGGGGCTGATCCGCCCCGGTGAAGGCGCCGCGCGCGTGCCCGAACAGCGTGTCCGCGAAGACCGCGTCGTCGAGCCCGGCGGCGTTCACGGCGACGAGCGGCCCGGCGCGCCCGGACAGCGCGTGCGCCGCCTGCGCGACGAGCTCCTTTCCGACGCCGCTCTCGCCCTGGATGAGGAGCGGCTGCGGGCTGCGCGCGACCGCCTCGACGTACGAGAAGACCGCGAGCATGCCGCGGTCGCGGGTGACGAACGCCTCGAACGCCTCGGGGTGGAGTGGCGCGCCCGAGAGCACCCGGCTCGCCATCTCCCGGTTCTCACGCTCGAGCTCGAGCAGGCGGACCGCGCGGAGCACGCCGCCCACGAGCCGGTCTTCCTCGAGCGTCTTCACGAAGTACTCCAGCGCCCCGAGCTTCACGCAGCGCACCGCCGTCTCGATCTGGTTCATCCCGCTGATCACGATGACCGCGACCTCGGGGTGGTCGGCTGCGATCCGGCCGAGGAGCTCCTCGCCGGAGACGTGCGGCATGTTGAGGTCGAGGAGGACGAGGCCGAAGGCGCGCGCCGCGAGCAGCGCCGGGACGTCGCGGGCGTCCTGGCAGGTGACCACGTTGTCGACGCCGGCGCGGCCGAGCGCAACCCGGAGCGAGCGGAGCCAGGCCGGCTCGTCGTCCACGGCGAGGATGGCGAACGACGGGTAGGAGGAGGCGGGTGCTGGGATCACGCGGCGCTCCCCTCGGCGGCGACCGGCAGGGTGAGCACGACGGTCGTCCCGCCGCCGGGTGGCGAGCGGAACTCGAGGGTGCCGCCGTGCTCCTTCACGATGGCGGCGGAAACGGAGAGCCCGAGCCCGGTCCCGCCCTGGTCGCGCTTGGTCGTGAAGAAGGGATCGGTGAGCCGGCCGAGGTGCTTCGGCGCGATCCCGACCCCCTCGTCGCGAACGGTGATCCGCGCGACGGCGGCGTCGCGGTCGTGCTCCGTCGAGATTCCGATCGCGCGGTCGGGATCCGGCAGCGCCTCGCACGCGTTGAGGACCAGGTTCACCACTACCTGCTCGATGCGCTGGGAGTTCCCGCGGACGGGCGGCAGGCGCGCGTCGAGCGTGAGCTCGAACCGCCGGGTCGCCTTCCGGATGCGGGCGTCGAGGAGCCGCGCCGCGGCGCGCACGATCGCGTTCAGGTCCACCGGCTCGCGGCGGGGCGAGTCCTCGCGCCGCGCGAAGTCCTTCAGGTCCTCGACGATGCGCTTGATGCGCCGCGCGCCCTCCAGCATCTCGTCGAGCATGACCGGCAGCTCCTCGCGCATCTGGGAGTAGCGGAGGCCGGCCAGCATGAAGTCACCCTCGGCGCGGAACTTCTGTTCGAACAGCTCGAGCGCGTCCAGGTACACGTCCTTCAGCACCGGCATGTTGAGGAGGATGTAGCCGTTCGGGTTGTTCACCTCGTGCGCCACGCCGGAGACGAGCACGCCGAGCGCGGCCATCTTGTCGGCCTGGACGAGCTGGGCCTGGTTCTCGCGGAGCAGCTCCATCGCGCGCTGACGCTCGGTCACCTCGCGCGCGAGCGACGCGGTCCTGGCGGCCACCTCCCGCCGCAGGGAGCGCGACCACAGGACCGTCCCGCCGAGCACGATGAGGAGTGGCACGAAGACGATGGCGCCGAACTTGAAGAAGGTCGACCAGGTGACGGGGGAGGGCTCGAGCACGCCCAGCCACCGGGCCCGGATCTTATCGTACCTGCCGGTCTGCTTCAGGATGGCGAGCCCCTCCTCGATTCGCGAGAGAAGCACGGCGTCGTCCTTCCGCACGGCGTACCCGTAGCGGTGGGATGCGACGTTCGGCGCGACTTGAACGACGTTCGTGAGCTTCAGCTCGCGCGTGATGTACGTCCCCGGCAGCGCCGCGACGACCGCGTACTCCGCCCGTCCCGACGCGAGAAGCCGCAGCGCGTCCGCCGGCGTGTCCGTCCGGAGGAGCGTGCCGCCGAGCCCGAGGCCGGTCAGGTGCTCGTCCATGATGCCCGCACGGTGAACCGCAACCGGGTGGCCGCGCAGCTCTTCGAGCGCGGCGACCGCCGGCGTGCCCTTCCGCGCGAAGATCGCGTGGTTCACGACGATGTGCGGCTGCGTGAACGCGAGCAGCCGCGCCCGCTCCTCCGACCACGACATCCCCTGGAGCGCGTCGACGCGGCGCTCGTCGAGCGCACGGCGCATCTCCGACCAGCCGCCGAGGCGGATCTCCACGCGGAGCCCCATGACCTCGGCGATGGCGCGGGTCAGGTCGACGTTGTAGCCGGCCGGATTTCCGTCCGCGTCGATGAACTCGTAGGGCGGGTAATCGCGGTCGCCGCCGAAGACCAGGACGGGATGCGGCGAGGGATCGGCGCGCGCGGCGCCCGCGAGCGCGAGCGCGGCGAGCGCCGCCGTGGCGAGACGAAGCGCGGGGCGAGGCGGCACGACCGGATTATGGCCCAGCGAGCGCGCCGCGGAACGACGAGGCGCATCGCGGGATGAGCCACGCCCAGCATGGCAGAGCGATGATTGATGTCGCCCCAATCGGGCCCGCGTAACCACTGAAACCGGACGCCCCGCCCGCCGTCAGCTGCGCGGGGCCCTCGTGTCTTCGGCGCCTCCTCCGCGGATCTCGTCCAGCAGCTCCACCTCGCCGTCGACGTGCCCGTGCTTGCGTCAAGCACGGGCGAGCACGTGCACGTAGAGGTCGCGGTCGCCTCGTCGGGTCTCGCGAGGCGAGCCGGCGAGCCCGGCGCCCACCTCGGGGGAGCCCGAGATCGCGCGAAGCCGGGCGATACCGACGCACTCCCGCGAGCATCCGTATCCAGACCCGACGCGGTTCGCGCGGGTGAAGGTGCTTCGGGGGAGGGAGGACTCCATGAATCGCAACATCCTGTCTGCGGTCGTGATCTCTGCTTGCGTACTGTCGTCTGACGCCTGGGCAGCAGCGAGCGATCCGCAGGGCGGCCTCTACGTGCAGCGCAACCTGGTCTCGAACGGCGCCGTGGCCGCCGAGCACGTCGACGCCAACCTTTTGAACGCCTGGGGCATCACTCATCGGGGCACGAGCCCGTGGTGGGTGTCCGACAACGGCGCTGGGGTCTCGACGCTCTACGACGGCGAGGGCGTCGCGCAGTTCGGCACCCCGCCGCTCGTGGTCAGCGTCACGGGGGCGGGGGGCGGCGCCGCCGCTCCC
>DATIDF010000103.1:0-3815 GCA_035456445.1 Anaeromyxobacter sp. | reverse complement strand
GATGGTCAAAATCATGCGCTCGCTCGCCTACTTGCCTGGCTGGTCACATCCCGACCCGCAGGAGGTGCCTGCGAGTGCATCCGCCATCGTCGCAGGGTGAACATTGAGCATCGGGCGCACGCACGTCAGGCCCCTTTGCTGGCGCTCGTTCGACGCAGGCTGGCATGCCTTCCGGGGCGGGCAGGTAGAGCTCACCGCCGCGGCCACCGGGCGCGCGAGGTCGTCCTTCGACTTCGCTCCGCGGCTGCGCCGCGTCGCTACGCTCAGGATGAACGGCCTCGGGAGATCCGGTCGAGGTCGACGACCTCGACCTCCCGTAGTGTGGTCGATGAGACCGCGAGCGGCGACATCCTCCGGGATGTCCTTCACGAGCGGGACGCTCGCCTGGCCTGGGTGGACGAGCGTCACGCGACCGGGAGGATGCACCGGCTCGGCGCGGCGGCGGTATCTGTCGGACCAGCCGCGAGCTGAGCGCGGCCGCGGGGGCGAGCTTCGGGTTGCGCATGTGGGTGGGGCGGCTTAGCAGGGAACCGCTGGCCGCCCACCCAATTCCGGATTTCCCGCCCGTCGGCGGGAGTGCTACACACGGCCGCCGTCCCCGCGCACGCCCATGCAGATCGGTCCCTACACGTTCTCCGGCAGGTTCTTCCTCGCACCGCTCGCAGGCGTCTCCGACCGCCCGTTCCGCGCCATCTGCCGCGCCATGGGCGCGAGCTTCGCGTACACCGAGATGGTGAGCGCCCACGGGCTCGTCCACGGAACGCTCCAGACCGAGAGCTACCTCGATCGCGAGCCGGACGAGGACCCGTTCGCGGTGCAGATCTTCGCGTCCGAGCCGGACGTGCTCGCCCGTGGCGCCGAGGTGGCGGTGCGCGCCGGCGCCGGGATCATCGACGTCAACATGGCGTGCCCGGTGAAGAAGGTCTGCGGTACCGGCGCGGGCGCCGCGCTCGGCCGCGACCCGCGCAGGGTCGAGGAGGCGGTGCGTGCGATCCGCGGCGCGGTCGCGGTGCCGGTCACGATCAAGATCCGGGCGGGCTGGGACGACGCCGAGGTGAACTGCGTCGAGGTCGCGCGCGCCGCCGAGGCGGGTGGAGCGGCGGCGATCGCCCTCCATGGCCGGACGCGGAATCAGATGTACTCCGGCCGGGCGCGCTGGGAGCTGGTGCGTGCGGTCAAGGCGGCGGTGTCGATCCCCGTCCTGGGCTCGGGGGACGTCTGGACCGCCGACGACGCGCTGCGCATGCGCGCGGAGACGGCCTGCGACGCGGTGCTCGTCGCCCGCGGCGCCTGCGGGAACCCTTGGATCTTCCGCGAGCTGCGCGCCGCGGAGCGCGGGCTGCCGCGCCCTCCGCCGCCCACCCGCGACGAGTGGGTCGGCACGGTGCTCCAGCACGTGAGGCTGCAGGTCGAGCACCGTCAGCGGCAGCGTCCGCAGGAGGACCCGCGGGAAGCGGAGCTGCTCGCGATCCGGGAGCTCAGAAAGCACCTGTTGTGGTACACCCGCGGCCGGCGCGGCGGCGTCCATTTCCGTCGCGACGCCCACCGGCTCCAGACGGCCGCGGACGTCGCGCAGGTGATCGAGGAGCACTTCCCGGTGGGGGGCGAGAGCTTCGAGCTCGATCCGGGGTTCCGCCGCGACGAGGAGGGTGAGTGAAGCCCAAAGCCCTTTTTCTCGCCGAGTCGGCGGAGCTCGCCCGCGCGTGCGCCGAGGCGGGCTTCGAGATCGTGTACGCCGAGAGCGTCGCCTCGGGTCGCGCCCTCGCGACGCGCGAGCGCTTCGCGATCGTCGACGCCCGCGTCGCCCGCCCGCGCCCGCTCGACGAGGAGCTGCAGCAGCGGGTGGACGCGTTCTTCGAGCGGCTGCGCGGCCACGCGGCCGGCGGGCTCTACGACGCCGTCATGCGGGAGGTCGAGAAGCCGCTCATCGCCGGCGCCCTCGCGCGCGCGAACGGCGTGCGGGCCGCGGCCGCGGCCGAGCTCGGCATCGATCGCGGCACCCTCGCACGACGGATGCGGGCGCTCGGGCTGGACGAGACATGAACGAGCTGCAGTCCCTCGCGGTCTACACCGGGGCGATCCTGGCCGGCGCGCTCGCGGGCGGCGCGCTCCCGCTCTTCGGCGGGATGCGCCGCTCCGACGTGCTGCTCTCGTTCTCCGCGGGCGTGATGCTCGGGGCCGCCTTCTTCCACATGCTCCCGGAGGCGGTCGAGGCGGGCGGCGCGGCGGCGCTGCCGTTCGTCGTGGTGGGCTTCCTGTTCCTCTACCTGCTCGAGCGCTTCGTGCTCGTGCACGTCTGCGCCGAGCCCGGCCCCGGCGCGCGCATGGCGACGAACGGCGAGGTGCCGGTCGCCGACCCGCACGTCCACGGCGCGCCGGCCCACGTCCACGTCCACGGGGACGCCACCGGCTGCAGCGTGCACACGATAGGGCTGGCCGCGTTCGTCGGGATGAGCCTCCACACGGTCGTGGACGGCTTCGCGCTCGGCGCGGCCAACGTCGAGCCCGAGCTCGGGCTGCTCGTCTTCCTCGCCATCCTCGCCCACAAGATCCCGAACGCCTTCTCGCTCTCGGCGATCCTGCGCGCCGAGGGCTACACGCGCGGGCGCGCGCTCGCCATGAACGCGGCGTTCGCGCTCATGGTGCCGCTCGGCGCCGGGCTCTACGTCCTGCTGCGCGAGGCGGTGCACGTCGACGCGTTCACGTCGATCGCCCTCGCCGCGAGCGCGGGGACGTTCCTCCACCTGTCGCTCTCCGACATCCTGCCCGACCTCCACCGGCGCGGCGTGGCGCGCTGGCGCCTGTCGTTCGCGGTGATCGCAGGGCTCGTGCTGATGTGGGCGCTGCGGTACCTGCGCGCGGGGCACGGGCACTAGCCCGCGCACGGCTTCAGCGCAGCGGCAACGTGAGCGTGAAGACGGTCGGCTCCCCGGGCGCGGAACTGACCTCGAGCGCCCCGCCGTGGGCCGTCGCGATCGAGCGGGCGATGAAGAGCCCGAGGCCGAGGCCGTCCTTCCCGCCCGGGCGGTCGCGCTCGCCGCGCCGGAACGGCTCGAACAGCACGGGCAGGATCTCCTGCGGGATCGGGGCGCCCTCGTTCGCCACCCGGATCACGGCGCGTCCTGCGTCCGCGCGCCAGGACACCTCCACGGCCGACTCCGGCGGGCTGTAGTCGAGCGCGTTCGAGAGCAGGTTGGCGAGGATCTGGCCGACACGATCGGGATCGCATTCCCCGTGAATTTCCGGCCCGCTCGCCCTCACGACGCGTCCGGGATGCGCCGCTTCGCACTCCTCGGCGACCGACCGGCAGACCGCGCCGAGCTCGCAGCGCCGCGGCCGGAGCGGGATCACCGTCCCGGCCCGGACGCGCGCGTAGTCGACGAGGACCGCGATGATGCGCTGCATGCGGTCGGCGTTCGTGAGGATCCGCTCACCGAGGCGCGACGTCGTCGCGGGGTCCCCGACCTGGCGCAGGAGGAGCTGCGCCGAGGTCGTGATGGCCGAGAGAGGGTTGCGCAGGTCGTGACCGACGATCCCGAGCACGTTCCGCTGGAACTCCTGCGCCTCGCGCTCGGCGGTGACCTCGCGGACGAGCATCCCGAGCCCGATGATCTCGCCCTCGAAGCGGACCGGGTACCAGCTCTCGAGCCAGTGGCGCACGCGCCCGGGTGCGGCTGGCGTCTCGCCCGAGAGCGCCACGTCGATCTGGGGGAGCCCGGTTCGAAGGATCTCGCGGAACGTCGCCTCGACCGTGTCGTGCGGCACGCCCGGGAGGAGGTCGCGCGGCGTCCTGCCGATGTGCGCCTCCGCCGGGA
>DATIDF010000102.1:0-6962 GCA_035456445.1 Anaeromyxobacter sp. | reverse complement strand
CGAGCCGCTCGTCGCGGCGCCGGCGGAGCCGCTCCCGGCGGCGCTCCTGAACCGCGCGCTCGCGGACGTGCCCGTCGGTCGCGCCGCGGCCTCGTCCGAGGCGTGCCGCGCCGCCGACGGCAGCGTCTCGGGCATGGGCGGTGCGCCTCGCGCATGCCTCTCGTCCGAGCGTCAGCGAATCCGCGTGGCCGATGCGGTCCGCTCCGCGGTGTCGGCGGGCTTCGCCGGCGTGTGCCTCGACAAGCCGGACTCGCCGCTCACCCTCGGCCTCCTCGGCGCCGGCTTCTGCACCGACTGCCAGCGCGCCTTCACGCGCCAGCTCGTGCGCGAGTACGGCGATCACTTCCAGCCGGTCGACTTCCTCGCGCTCGCACGCGAGGCGGTGGCCCAGGCCTCCGGCGCGCTCTCCT
Organism: Anaeromyxobacter sp.; assembly: GCA_035456445.1. Taxonomy (GTDB): domain Bacteria; phylum Myxococcota; class Myxococcia; order Myxococcales; family Anaeromyxobacteraceae; genus Anaeromyxobacter. The sequence continues at coordinate 6,552 of DATIDF010000102.1, read as the reverse complement.
TCGAGGTCCTGCCGTTCGGCCGCGACTTCTGGCGCGCGCGGAACGACGCGCTCGAGCGGGCGGTCGCCGATTACGCTCGCAGTGCCCGCGACGCGGCCCGCGCGGCGGCGCGCCCGTTCGACGTGGTGGTCCAGTTCGAGGCGGTCGGGCCGGCCCAGCTCCGCGCCGTGCGACACGCGGACGCCGGGGTCTTCCCGGCCGCGATCGCCGCCGGCGCGACGGGCCTCGGGCTCTTCCGGCTGCTTCGCGCCGTGATGGGGCGTCGCCCCGCCGCCGTGGCACCTCCGTCGATCGCCGCCCCCTCCGGCGCCCACGCGAGGCTCGCCGCCGTGGCCGCCACGTGTGGCATCGACCTGTCGGGCGTCGAGCCGTCCGGCGCCACGGGCGTGGAGGTTGCGCAGGTGCGGAGGCTCGCCCGCCAGCTCGCCGTCGCCGGCCGCTCGCCCGTCGAGGCGACTCCCGTCGCCGAGTGCGCGATCCTCTACTCCTCCGAGGCGGACCTCTGGACCGGCGGGCGTCACCGCGCGGCGGTCGAGCGCGCGGCCGAGACGCTCGCGCAGCTCCACGTGCAGGCGCCGGTGGTGCTGCGCGTCGCCGACGCGCCGCCCGAGGCGGTGATCGTGCTCGCCGATGCCATCGGCGTGACGCCTCTCGAGGTGAAGGAGGTCCGCCGCCGGCTCGAGGCGGGCGGCTGCGTGCTCGCGTTCGGCGAGCCCGCAGGCGCGGACGAGGTGGGCCGGCCCGGCACGCCGTTCCTCTCGGGCGGCAAGCCGGGCGGCGTGCGGATCGGGAAGGGCACCTTCGCGGCCCTCGGGCCGCTCGCGCCGGAGAAGGGCAGCGCGGCGGCGCCGGATCCCGCGCTGCTCGACAAGGCGCTCGCGGCGCTCCTCGGCAAGGGGCGGCGCGCGGCGTCGATCTCCTCGCGCCAGCCGATGCTCGTCGCGCTCGACCGCAACGCCACGGCCGTGCACGCGCACCTCGTCACGCTCGGCCCGGACCGCGCCCAGGGCGCGACGCTCTTCGTCGGGCTCCACGTCGCGCGGGACGCCCGCCGCGCGCGGTTCGTCTCCGCCGACGGCACCGACGTGCGCATCCCCTTGAACCCGTCGGGCTACTCGCTCTCGACCGTGCTGCCGGCGTTCAAGGGCTACGCGGTCCTCTCCTTGTCGACCTGAGGGGCGCAGCTCGGTTGGCGTGAGCCCGTGAACGTGCCCGCGCCCGCGCCCGATACACCGGGCTCGGGCTCGGACTCGGGCACGGTGCTCAACTCAACCCGCTCCCGGGCGGACCGGCAAGGTCACGGTCACGGTCGTCCCGCGCCCCTCGGCGCTGTCGAGCGCGATGCTGCCACCGTGGCGCTCCACGATGCCCTGCACGATGGGGAGGCCGAGGCCGATGCCCACGCCAGGGCGGGTCGTGAAGAACGGCTCGAACGCGCGCGCCGCCACCTCGGGCGGCATGCCGGACCCGTCGTCCTGCACGGCGACCTTCACGGCGGCCTCGCCGTCCGCCTCGAGCGCGAGCGACACGCGGCCGCCCTCGCCGACCGCCTGCGCGGCGTTCCGCATGAGGTTCACGAACACGTGGACGAGGCTCGGCCGGTTCCCGTCCACCTGCGGGGCGGGCGCGAAGCGCTTCACGAGCACGGCGCTCACGTCCTTGAGCGCAGGCTTCGCGAGGCGCGCCGCCTCCTCGAGCACCGAGGCGAGGTCGACGGGCTCGGTGCGCGCGCCGGACGGCTTCGCGTACGTGACGAGGTCGCGCGCGAGGCGCTGGATGCGCTGGCCGCCCTCGCGGATCGCGCGGAGCTTCTCCACGTCGGCGGCGTCGTGGCCGTCGTTCTGGAGCTTCTCCACGAGCACGTCCGAGTACATGTTGACCGCGGTGAGCGGGTTGTTGAGCTCGTGGACCACGCCCGCGACGAGCCGGCCGATGCCGGCGAGCCGCTCGGCGTGCTCCGCCGCGGCCTGGAGCGAGCGCACGAGCGTGAGGTCCTGGCCGATGGCGATGACTCCCTCGACCTCGCCCGCAGCGCCGAAGATCGGCGCGGTGTTCACCGCGATGCGCGCCTCGCCCCCGTCCCGCACGGCCAGCCGGGTCTCGAACCCGTCCACCGTCTCGCCCGCGAAGCCGCGCGCGAGCACGGCCTCGACCGCGGCGTGGTCGTCCGGCGGCACGCGCGCGAGGAGGTCGCGGCCGAGCGCCTCGTCGCGCGCGACGCCGGTGAGGCGCGCCAGCGCCGCGTTCCACACGATCACCTCGCGCCCGCGGCTCGCCACGCAGATGAGCGCGTTCGCGTGCTCGATGAGGTCCTCGAGGTAGGTCTTGAGGTAGGTGAGCTCCTCGACGGAGCGCAGGTTCCGCACGCTGAGCGCGGCGTGGTTCGCCACCTGGTAGAGGAGCGACGAGTCGGAGAACGGGTCTCCGGGGCCGCCGCGGGGGTACTCGAGGTTCACGATGCCGAACAGCTGGCCCGCGACCGCGAGCGGCACCGCCGTCGCCTCCGCGCAGTCCTCGAAGAGCGGCTCGTCGCGCTCGACGACCTGGACGCCGCCTCGCTCGAGCGCGGTGCGACAGAGACCGGTGCGGTCGACGGCGATCCCCTTGAGCGCGAGCCTGCCGCGGGACAGCGGGCGCAGCCGGCCGCGCGCGTAGAAGCTGGTGAGCGCGAAGGTCTTCGGATCGACGAGCCGCACGCAGAAGGAGCGCGCGGAGAAGAGGATCTCGAGCGCGCGCGCGACCGCGGCGGTGATCTGGTCCTCGGTGCGCGCCTCGGCGAGCTCGCGCGAGAGGGCGAGCAGCGCGCGCGACGCGGCGGTGTCCTCGTCGGGGAGCGCGAGGGTGAGCACCGCCGCGCCGAGGAGCGCGCCGCCCTCGCCGGGGGCGAGCGCGGCGGAGACGTCCACCCGCGCGGGCACGCCGGCGACGGCCGTGCGGTAGCTCCGGACCCCGCCCGGCGTAGGCGTGGGGACGTCCCCGTCGGCGGGCGGGAGGATGTCGCCGAGGCGCGCGCCCCGGAGCGTATCTGCGTCCTGCCCGAGCGCGCGAGCGAGTGCGTCGTTCGCGACGATCACGAGCCCGTCGCCGACGATCGCGGACGGCACGGGCGCGGTGCGGAACACCTCGCGCAGGACCGCCCCGGCGATCGGTGGCTCGTGCGCGCGGCGCGGCGCGGCCGGCCTCCGACGCCGCCGCGTCGCTCCGGCGGAGCCCTTCCGCCGCCGTCCCGTCTGCTTGCGTGCCACGCGACCCCCGTCGCCCTTCGACAGGCTCAGGGCGAGCGGCCGAGTCGGTCCGCTCGTGCCGAGCCAGTTCGCAGACTCTATCACGCGGCGCCAAACGGCCGACGGACCGTCCGCGTCACCGTCGGTGGCGATGTGCGGCGATGGCGGCGGTCATCACCTCGCGGACGGCGACCCCGCGCTCCCGCGCGCGCGCGAGGCAGTCGTCGTACTCGGGGTGGGCCCCCACCTCGCGCCCGTCCTGCCGCGCGACCTTCACGTGCACGGGCCCGTAGGCGGTCTCGACCTCCTCGATGACGCGCTCGAGCGCGTCGCGCTCGACCCGGTGCCGGCGGATGCCGAGCGTGGTCGTCTCGGCGAACAGCGCGGCGGTCACCGCCGCGCGCCGCGGCTCCTCGCACAGCGCGCCGACGAGCACGCCCGGCCGGCCCTTCTTCATGGTGAGCGGCGCCGCCCACGCGTCGAGCGCGCCGGCCTCGAGCGCGACCTCGATCGCGCGCGCGACGAGCTGGCCGGTGCAGTCGTCGAGGTTCGCCTCGAGCACCCACAGCGCGCCGTCGTGGACGCCCTCGGGTGCGTCCCGGGGTGCCCCCTCGCGCGGGCCGGCATCTGGAACGATGGCGGGGGCGCCCTCGACGGCGTCGGCGAGCGTCATGCGCAGCACGTTCGGACGGTCTGGCCAGGTGACCGTGCCGACGCCGTAGCCGATCCGCCGTGGCACGAACGGCGGCAGCGGCCGGACCTCGGCGAGCTCGGCGAGGATCGCCGCGCCGGTGGGCGTGACCGCCTCGCCAGGTGGGCCGCCGGGGCGCACCGGCGTCCCGGCGAGGAGCTCGAGGACGGCGGGGGGCGGGATGGGCACCGGCCCGTGCGCGGTGCGCGCGATCCCGCGGCCGAGCTCGGGTGGCGCGGAGACGACGCGAGGCCAGCCGAGCAGGTCGAGCACCACCGCCGCCGCGCAGACGTCCACGATCGAGTCCACCGCACCGACCTCGTGGAAGTGCACCTCCTCGATCGGGATGCCGTGGACCTTCGCCTCCGCCCGGCCGATCCGCTCGAACAGCGCGCGCGCGACCGCCTTCGCGCGCGGCGCGAGCCCGCTCGCGGCGACGATCGCGAGGATCTCGGCGAGGGAGCGCGCGGGGGGCTCCGCTCCCTCGACCACCACGTCCACGTGGGTCCCGAGGATCGCCGACTGGCTTCGGCTCGAGACCTCGAGCCGCCAGCCCGGCACGCCGAGGGAGCGGAGCGCGTCCTCGAGGCGCGCGCGATCCACGCCGAGGTCGAGCGCCGCGGCGAGGAACATGTCGCCGGCGATGCCGCCGATGGGTTCGAGGACGAGCAGAGGCTGCATGGGACCGCTCCCTGCTCGTGGCTCCCCCGAGCCTGTCGAGGGTCACCACGAGCGCCGTTCGTCATGGCCGCTCGCCCCGAGCCTGTCGAGGGGCGGGCGGAACGGGTCTACTCGCGCGCGATGAGCCCGGCCACGAACGCCGCGCCGAAGCCGTTGTCGATGTTCACCACCGTCACGTTGGGAGCGCACGAGTTGAGCATCGTGAGGAGCGGCGCGATGCCCGCGAGCGACGCGCCGTAGCCGACCGAGGTGGGGACGCCGATCACCGGCCGTCCGACGAGCCCTCCCACCACCGACGGGAGCGCCCCCTCCATGCCGGCGACCACGATCACCACCCGCGCCCGGTCGAGATCCGCGCGGCGAGCGAGCAGCCGGTGCAGCCCGGCGACGCCCACGTCGTAGATCCGGATCGCCTCGACGCCCATGACGTCGAGCGTGACCGCCGCCTCCTCGCAGACCGGGATGTCGCTCGTCCCCGCGCAGCAGACCGCGACCGGCCCGCGCGCCGGCAGGTCCATGCGGCCCTTGCGCAGCGTGCGCGAGAGGGGGTCGTACGTCGCGCCCTTCACGGCGCGCTTCACCGCCGCGGCCTTGTCGGGCTGGAGGCGCGTCACGAGGAGCGGCCCCCGCGCCGCGAGCTTCTTCGCGATGGCCGCGATCTGGGCGGCGGTCTTCGACTCGGCGAGCACGACCTCGGGCATGCCCACGCGCAGGGCGCGGTGCGTGTCGATCGTCGCGACGTCGCCGAGCCGCTCGAACGGCGCGTGCTTCATGCGCGCGACCGCGGCGTCGACGGTCGTGTCGCCCTGGCGGACGCCGTCGAGGAGCCGGCGCAGCGTGCGTTCGTCCATGCGGGGGTGTCTAGCGCAGATCGAGGTGCGAGAGGAGCCTCGCGATCCGATCCGGCTCGGGCATGACCAGGATGAGCCCCTCGAGGGCCGCCCGGTCGCCCTCCGCGGCGAGCGTGAAGCGCGTCGCGAGCGCGATCGAGCCTTCGTGCGCGACGAGGCGCTCGACGCAGGCGCGGCCGCTGCCCCGCGCGAACGTGGGCACCGACAGGAGCAGCTTCTCGCCCACGAGCGCGGCCACCGCGGAGACGAAGGCGCTCCCGACGATGTTGCCCGACTCCATGAGCGCGCTCTCGGCCATGCCGCCCCACTGCAAGTCGCCCCTTGTCGACGTCGAGGTCGAGAGCCCCGAGCCCGAGCCCCAGTCCGAGCCCGAGCCCGGCATTTCGGGCGCGGGCTCGGGCGCGGGCTCGTTTACGGGTTGGGTCGACGGCGGGAACCCGAGGAGCGCGGCGAGCCCTTCCGCGTCGCGCTCGGGCAGCGCGAGGAGGAGGTCGCCCGTGAGCGCCCCCTCGAGCCGCACGCCCACGACGACGAGGTCCTGGCCCAGGCCACCGAGGAACGCGGCGATCGCGCCCGCCTCCGCGCCGACCCACGCCTCGGGCACGTCCATCTCGATCCGCCGCCCGGTGAGCTTGCCGAGCGCGGTGATCGCCTGGCCGCAGCCGATGGTGGCGAGCTCCTGCAAGGCGTCGAGCTCTCGGGGGCCGAAGGAAGTCATTCGGTGCGTTCCTGGGGGCCCGACGTGGCAAGGCGCACGAGACCGTCCCTCGACTTCGCTCGCGCGCTAGCGCGCGAGCTACGCTCGGGATGAACGGGCCCGAGGCGGGCTACCGCAGCGACGCGCGCCGAGGCTTTCCCCATGTCCCGCTCATCCCGAGCGTAGGCGCGCGAAGCGCGCCGGAGTCGAGGGACGCAGGCGCAAGGAGCGAGGACGCCCGCCGCAGGCCCGGTATCGTTCGCCGCGTCACGCCACGACGCTCAGGTGCGTCGCGACGCGGTACCCCGTGGCTAGGCCGTCCGCGTCCAGCAGCGCGAGCCCCAGCGACGCGTCCACCGCCACGCGGACCGGCGCGACGCCGGCGATCGCGCCCATGATCTCGCCGGT
>DATIDF010000101.1:0-8988 GCA_035456445.1 Anaeromyxobacter sp. | reverse complement strand
CGTTCGCGTCCGTGCCGGTGGACGCAGCGGACGCGCGATTCCGGGTGCCGCTCGAGCGCGACGCGCGGCTCCTCGGCGACCGGCTCGGGGCGGAGGACGAGGTGGTGCTGCTCGGCAGCATCGCGAGCCCCAAGTACACCGAGCCCCTCCTCGCGATCCTCGGGCGCCGCCTCCTCTTCCCGCAGGACTTCGTCGGGAGGGGCGACATGAGTCGCGGGGGGCTCCTGCTGCGAGCCACGCGCGCGGGCGTGGAGCTCGGCTACGCACCGGTGGACGGAGCGGTGCGCCGCGGGGCGCGCCCGCCCCGGCTGTCACGCCTGCCGCGGGCCGCCCCGGCCGGATCGGGCGACGGCAGCAGCGGTGCCGGTTAGGATCGCGCGGTGCACGCGCGCGTCGCCGAGTTCGCGGGGCTGCTCCGTACGAACGGGGTGCGGGTCTCTCCCGCCGAGGTCGCCGACGCCGTCGAGGCCGCGGCGCTCGTGGGGGCGTCCGAGCGCGGGAGCTTCCGCGCCGCGCTCCGCGCGACGCTCGTGAAGCGCTCCCGCGACGTGCCGATCTTCGACCGGCTCTTCGACCTCTACTTCTCCGCGCTCGGGCGCGTGCTCGAGGGGCTCGAGCGCGGAGTCGTGGGCGAGCTCGAGGCGCAGGGGCTGCTCGAGGGGGACGACGCCGAGCTCGTCGCGCGGACGATGGAGGAGCTGCTCCGCGGGATGAGCCCGCTCGCCCGCGCCGCGTTCGGCGGGGATGCCGCGCTGCTCGCGAGGCTCCTTCGAGGCGCAGCGTTGCAGGTGGGCTCCGGCGCTTTCGCGAGCGCGGGCGCCACCGGGTTCCAGGCCCGGCGCCTCCTCGCCGCGGCGGGCGGGGCGGCTCTCGAGGACGACGCCGCCGCGCTGGAGCGGGCGCTCCGCGACCGCGGCCTCGCCCCAGGGGCGCTCCGGCTCGTGACCGGCTCGCTCGAGGCGGCGCTCCGAAAGCTCGAGGACGCGGCGCGGCGCTGGGCGGAGCTGGAGGGGCAGGCGCGCACGCTGCGCCTGGACCAGGGCGGGCTCGTTCCGGTCGGGCGGGAGGAGTCGGCGCGGGTGGAGGTCGCCGTGCGGCGGCTCGCGGAGCGGCTCCGCGCGCGGCTCGTCCGGCGGGAGCGGTCGCGCCGGCGCGGCGCGCTCGCGGTCCGGCGCACGCTCCGGCGGAACCTCGGGCTCGGCGGCTTCCCCGCGCGGCTCGTCTTCCGGCAGCGCCGGCCGGAGCGGCCGGAGATCGTCGTGCTGTGCGACGTGTCGGAGTCGGTCCGGCACGTGACCCGGCTCATGCTCCTCTTCCTCTACACGCTACAGAGCCTGTTCACGCGCGTGCGGACGTTCGTGTTCGTCTCGGACCTCGCGGAGGTGACCGACCCGCTCCGCGCCGAGAAGGATCCCGCGCGCGCCGCAGGGCTCGCCGTCGCCGCGCGCGCGGTGAACCTCGCCGCGAACTCGAACTACGGGCGCGCTCTCTCGCGCTTCCACGACGACTTCCGCGGCGCGGTGACCCGCCGCACCACGGTGCTCGTCATCGGCGACGGGCGGAACAACTACAACGCGCCCGAGGCGTGGGTGCTGGACGAGCTCGCGCGCCGGGCGCGCCGGGTCCTGTGGATCTGCCCGGAGCCGCGCACCTCCTGGGGGACCGGAGACAGCGAGATGCCGCTCTACGCTGCGCGCTGCAGCCGCGTCGCAACCGTCGGCTCGCTCGAGGACCTCGAGGAGCTCGCCGACGCGCTCGTGCCTCGGGGCGGTTGACTCCGCGCCCCTCCTTTCCTTAGTTTCCGCCCGCGTGTCCGACCTCGTCTCGCTCCTTGCCAAGCCCGCCCCCGCGCCCGACGCCCGCCCGCCTGCTCTCCGCAAGGTCTACGTCCACACGTTCGGCTGCCAGATGAACGCCTCGGACTCCGACCGGATGGTGGAGCTGCTCGGGCGACACTCGTTCGCGCGCGCGGACAGCGCCGAGGACGCGGATCTCATCCTCCTCAACACCTGCGCGGTGCGTGAGAAGGCGGAGCAGAAGCTCCTCTCCGCGCTCGGCCGCTACCGCGAGGTGAAGGCGCGCCGCGGCGCGCTCATCGCGGTGTCCGGGTGCGTTGCCCAGCAGGAGAAGGATCGGCTCCTCGCGCGGGTCCCTTACGTCGACTTCGTCTTCGGGCCGGACAACATCGGCAAGCTTCCGGAGATGGTCGCGCGCGCCGCGCGCGAGCGGTTCGCCGAGACCGGTTGGATGGACTCGCACGACTACGTGTTCCCGCAGGCCGATCCCGAGGCCGCGCGCGGACGCCCCACCGCGTTCGTCACCGCGATGAAGGGCTGCGACAACGTCTGCGCGTTCTGCATCGTCCCGCACACGCGCGGCCGCGAGGTGTCGCGCGCGTTCCCCGAGATCGTCGCGGAGTGCGCGGCGCTCGCCGAGGTCGGCGTGCGAGAGGTCACCCTCATCGGCCAGAACGTGAACTCGTACGCGGGCGGCTGCACGTTCGCGGAGCTGCTCCGCCGCGTCGCCGCCGTGCCGGGGATCGCGCGGATCCGCTTCACGACGAGCCACCCCCACGACCTCTCGGACGCGCTCGTCGACGTGTTCCGCCGCGAGCCGAAGGTGATGCCGCACTTCCACCTCCCGGTGCAGTCCGGCTCGGATCCGGTCCTCGCCCGCATGCGCCGCGACTACACGGTCGCGGAGTACCTCGATCGTTTCGACCGGCTGCGCGAGGCGCGCCCGGGCATCGCCATCACCACCGACTTCATCGTCGGCTTCCCGGGCGAGAGCGACGCGGACTTCGAGGGCTCGCTCGCGCTCCTCGAGCGCGCGAGGTTCGAGCAGAGCTTCAGCTTCCTCTTCAGCCCGCGCCCGAAGACGGCCGCGAACCTGCGGCTCGGCTCCACTTCGGAGTGGCGGGAGGTGCCGCGTGAGGTCGCCGTCGAGCGGCTCGAGCGGCTCCAGGGGGCGCAGCGCCGCATCGCGGGCGAGGCGTTCGCGGCGGAGCTGGGGAAGGTCGTCGAGGTCCTCGTCGAGGGCCCCTCCGACGAGCCAGGCGAGCGGCTCGGACGGACGCCGGAGAACCGCGTGCTTCACCTCGCCGCCGAGGAGGGGGCCGCGCCGGCCGGCGCGCTCGTCCGCGCGCGCGTCACGCGCGCCGGCGGGAGCTCCCTGTCCGGAACGCTCGCGTGAGCGTCCGCGCGCGAACGGTGGTCTCGGTGCTCGGTGCGCTGGTCTGGGGGGCGCTCATCTTCTGGGCCTCGTCGCAGCCGAACCCGTTCCCCCAGCTGCCGCGCGGCCTCTTCGATCACGACAAGCTCCTGCACGCCGCCGCCTACGCGGTGCTCGGCGCGCTCGTGCTCGCCGCGCTCGGCGGCGTGCCGCTCCGTCCCTGGGTGGCGCTCTCGCTCACGATCGCGGTGGGCACCGCCTACGGGGCGTCCGACGAGTGGCACCAGTCCTTCGTCCCCAACCGCTCGTCCGATCCGGGGGACCTCGCCGCCGACGCAGTGGGCGTCGCGGCGGGCGCGGCCGTGGTGGCCCTCATCTTGCGACGCCAGAGGGCGCGGGCTAGCATCCGCGCCTGATGCCGATCATCTCGCCGTACGGCGGGCGAGCCCCTCGCCTGCACGCGTCCGTGTTCGTGGCGGAGAACGCGGTCGTCGTCGGCGACGTGGAGATCGGCGAGGGCTCGTCGATCTGGTTCGGCACGGTGGTCCGCGGCGACGTGAACCACGTCCGCATCGGCGCGCGCACGAACCTCCAGGATCTCACGGTCGTCCACGTCACCTCGGGCAAGCACCCGACCGTCATCGGCGACGACGTGACCGTCGGTCACCACGCCGTGCTGCACGGTTGCACCATCCGTGACCGGTGCCTCGTCGGCATCGGCGCGATCGTGATGGACGGCGCGGTGGTGGGGCCCGACGCGATGGTCGGCGCCGGCGCGCTGGTGGCGCCCGGCACGGTCGTCCCGCCCGGCACCCTCGTGCTGGGATCGCCCGCGAAGCCGCGGCGAGAGCTCACGCCGGAGGAGCGGGACTTCCTCCGGACGTCGGCGGAGCGGTATGCCGGGTACGCCGCGCGTTACCGCGGCGAGGGGGTCGGGGGATGACTGCGTTCGAGGCGCTCAAGCGCGCGGACCTCTTCAGCGACTTCACCGAGACGGGGCTCAGGATCTTCGCGGGCATCGCGGTCGAGAAGTCGATCCCGGCGGGCACGCCGCTGTTCGTCGAGAACATGGTCGGCGAGTCGCTCTTCATCGTGAAGTCGGGGACGGTCCGGTTGACGCAGCGAACGCCGGAGGGCGAGACCGAGCTAGCGGTCGTGGGCGCCGGCGAGCACCTCGGGGCGGTGGCGCTCCTGGGCCGGAGCGTCCGGCTCGTGTCCGCGATCGCCGCGACCGCCTGCGAGGTCGTGGAGATCACGCAGCGCGACTTCATCCGGCTCCAGCCGCAGAAGCCGCAGGCCTGCCTGAAGCTCGCGCTCGCGATCGCCGGCGACCTCGCCGCGAAGGTCACCGAGAACCGGGACGCGCTCAGGGAGCTCGCCGCGCGAGCCCGGTCCTAGGTCCAGAAGTGCCTGCTCCCTCGCCCGCCCGCTCCCTCGCCCGCTCCTCTGGCGGGCAAGTGGGAAGCGAGCGCGCGCGTCCACCGTTACTCGTCGAAGGCCGCGCGACTTCTTGACGCGGCTTGATGCGCGATTGCGTGACGTGGCGGGCGGTTTCGGGGTAATTCGAGGGGAACGGGAAGCCGGATGCTCGAACGCCTGGTCGCGATCCTGGGAGGCCACTCCCTCCATTTTGGCTGCGGTTTCGTCTTCGTCGTCCTCCTGCTCTGCGGGTTCGGGCTGCCGATGCCCGAGGACGTCGTCCTCGTCACCGGCGGAGTGCTCGCCTGGCTCGCCTCCGACCTGACGCACGCGACCGTCTCCGGGATGATCCGCGACGATGGCCTGCTCACCATGATCGCGATGGGACTCGCCGGGATCCTCGCCGGCGATTCCGTCATCTTCCTCGCCGGCCGGCGCTACGGCGCGCGGGTCGCCGACTTTCGGCCGCTGCGCCGGATCATCACGCCGGAGAAGCTGCAGACCGTCGAGCGGAAGATCAGGACTCGCGGGAACGTGGTGGTGCTGTTCGCGCGGTTCCTGCCGGGCCTGCGCGCGCCCACCTTCTTCACCGTCGGCCACGCCCGCATGCCGTACTGGGAGTTCCTGCTCTTCGACGGCGTCGCCGCGCTCGTATCCGCGCCGCTCTGGGTGTGCGTCGGCTTCTGGTTCGGCTCCGACCTGCAGGCGGCGGCCCACGCCGCGGGACGGTTCTCGAGCTACATCCTGCTCGGCGTCGGGGTCGTGCTCCTCGCGGTCATCTTCAGATGGGCGCAGGCCCGTCGCGCCGCCCCGCCCGCCCTCGCGTCCGAGGCGGAGCGGGAGTAGCGGGGACCAGGACGCGACGCCGCTCGGGGCCCGAAGGCGGGCGAGGCGGAGCGGATCAGCGGAGCCGACGAGACGCGTTCACCGCGCCTCGGGGCGCCGCCCGAAGATCTTCCGGAAGAACCCTGCGATCGCTCCGGTCGCGTCCGCGCCGCCGGCCGTCTCCGCGACGTCTCCGCCAGCCACGGCTGCCCCCGCGAGGCGCGCGGCCGGGTCGGGGGCGGGGAAGTCCCCGGTCTGCGCCCGCGCCGCGTCCGCGCCGCCGCCCTGCTCGAGCTTGCGCCGCGCCGCCTCGGCGCCCTCGCGTGCCGACATCACCGCCTGGACCTCGCGGCCGGTGTTGAGCTCGCGCGCGGTCACGGTGAGGAGGCACTCCGCCCCGAGCTCGAACGCAACCGCGATCTTGACCATCCCGCGCGGCCCCGGCGGCAGGCCCGCGAGCCGGAGCGTTCCCAGATACTCGCACTCCGCCGCGACGCGGCTCTCGCCCTGGAACACCGCGAGCTCGAACTCGGTCTGGCCGTCGCGCGTCGTCGCGAGGCCGTACTGCTTGCGGGTGGGGAGCGGCGTGTTCCGCTCGATGATCGTCTTCACGCGCCCGCCGGGGAGCCCGATCCCGATCGACATGGGCAGGACGTCGATGAGCACCACCCCCTCGGCGCTGCCGAGCGAGTGGGCGAGGAGCGCCGCGCCGATCGCGACGGCCTCGTCGGGATGGACCGCGTGCGACGGGGCCCGGCCGAAAAACGCGGCCACCCTGTCGTGCACGAGCGGCATCCGCGACTGGCCGCCCACGAGCAGCACCTCGTCGATGTCCTTCGTCCCGAGCCCCTTCGCGAGCAGCACCTCGCGACATACGTCGAGCGTCCGATCGACGAGCGGCGCGACGAGCCCGACGATCTCGTCGCGCGTGAGCACCGCCTCGAGCGCGATGGGCGCGCCGTCGCGCAGGGCGAGGTAGGGCAGGCTCACCGGGAACTCGGCCCGCTCGGAGAGCGCGCACTTGGCGCGCTCGGCCGCGTCCACGAGGCGCGAGAGCGCGCCGCGGTCTTCCGGGAACGGCGCGCCCGTCCGCTCCTCCCAGCTCACGAGGAGCCGGTCGACGATGCGGTTGTCGAAGTCCACGCCGCCGAGGAACGCGTCGCCGCCGGTGGAGACGACCTCGTAGACGTTGTCGGAGAGCTCGAGCACGGAGGCGTCGAACGTGCCACCGCCGAGATCGTAGACGAGCACGCGCTGGTTGAGGTGGCGCCCGTAGGCGTACGCGAGCGCCGCCGCGGTCGGCTCGTTCAGGATGCGCTCGACCTCGATCCCGGCGAGCCCCGCCGCCTGGCGCACGGCCGCGCGCTGCCGCTCGTTGTAGTAAGCGGGCACCGTGATGACCGCGCGGTTCACCTCCTCGCGGAGGTGGTTCTGCGCGACGTCGCGGACCTCGCGCAGGATGAGCGCGGAGATCTGCTCGAGCGAGACCGTCTCCGAACCGAGCCGCACCGCCGCGCCCCCGCCGTCGTCCGGCACGATCTCGTACGGGAACTTGGCGCGCATCTCCTGGACCACCGGAGCGTCGTAGGCGCGCCCGATGAGCCGCTTCGCGCCGGAGACCGTCGCCTTGGGGTTCGTGAGGAGCTGCGCCTTGGCGAGGTGCCCCACGACGATCCGGTTGCGGGCGTTCAGGGCGACGATCGAGGGGACGGTGGCGTGGCCCTCGCGCGACGGGATCACGTACGGTCGTCCGTCCCTCACGACCGCCGCGCACGAGTTCGTCGTGCCGAGATCGATGCCGATGATCGCTCGCGAGGGGCGGGCGACGCGGTGCGGCGACGCAGGCAGACCGAGCTCGACGCGCACCGGGCCGGCGGAGACCTGCTCGACGCGGTGCGGCGCGAGGAGATCCGCCTGCGCGGGGCCGGTCCCTCGACTTCGCTCCGCCGCTGATGCGGCGTCGCGCAGCCTGTCCTGAGCGTAGCGGCCGGAGGCCGCGGAGTCGAAGGGCTCGGGATGAGCGGCCTCGCTGGGCGCCGGGGTCGGTCCGGATGGCGCGGCCGCCGCGGCGGGCATGACCGGCGCAGGGGCGCGCGTCGGGGCGGGCCAGCCGTCCGGGCGCGCCGCGATCGGCGCCGGCGCCACGACGCCGGGCGCGACGCCGCGGCGCTCCTTCAGCTCTGCCATCCGCTCGACGAGCGCGCGCGAGGCGTCGTCGAGCTTCGTGAACTGGATGCCCATCCCCGGCGCGCGGCGCGGGTGGGCGGCCGGGTCCTCCGCCTGAATCCAGCGGACGACGCCCTCGCCGCGGATCGCCGCCTCGCCGCCGGAGAGCCGGAGCTCGAGGAGGAGCCGCGTGCCGACGGGCCTGGGATCGCGGGTGCGGATGAACACGCCGCCGCGCGAGATGTTCACCGCGAAGCGCTCCACGAGCTCGTCGATGGTGCCGTAGGAGAGCCGCACGGCGAGACCCACCGGCGTCCGCGCGCCGCCGCGCTTGTCGTTTGGGCCCTCCACTGCGCGCGATTATCACTTCGCGGCGGACGGACGGGCAAGCGTGCGCTGTCGCGCGGGCGGCCGCCCTCGCATGTGGGAGTCGAGCGCCACCGCCGCTCCCCGGGCGGCCGATCCCCACGTAAATCCGGAGGAGGAACGGGCGCCTTGACCGGTTCGAGCGCGCTCGATTATACGTCCGCATGCTCAACCGCGACGACCTCCGCCTCGCGCTGACGTTCGACGACGTCCTGCTGCTCCCCGCCGAGTCGGACGTCCTCCCGAAGTCGGTCGAGACGTCGACGCGCCTCACCCGCAACATCCAGGTGAACATCCCCATCGTCTCGTCGGCGATGGACACCGTGACCGAGGCGCGGATGGCGATCGCCATGGCGTCGGTGGGCGGGCTCGGGTTCGTCCACAAGAACCTCACCGTCGAGCAGCAGGCGGCCGAGGTCCACAAGGTCAAGAAGTACGAGTCGGCGGTCGTCGGCGACCCGATCACCATCGAGCCCGAGGCCCCGATCCACAGCGCCGTCGCGCTCATGCGCGAGAACGGCATCAGCGGCATCCCGGTCGTGCAGAAGGGGCGCCTCGTCGGCATCCTCACGAACCGCGACCTCCGCTTCGAGAAGAACCTCGAGCAGCGCGTCGAGCAGGTGATGACACGCGAGCTCGTCACCGCGCGCGAGGGCGTGACGATCGAGCAGGCGAAGGAGCTCCTGCACCGGCACCGGATCGAGAAGCTCCTCGTGGTGAACGAGGCGTACGAGCTGCGCGGCCTCATCACCATCAAGGACATCGAGAAGGTCCAGAAGCACCCGAACGCCGCGAAGGACAGGCTGGGACGCCTGCTCTGCGGCGCCGCGGTCGGCATCGGCCCGGATTCCGAGCAGCGCATCGCGGCGCTCCTCAAGGCGGGCGCGGACGTGATCGCCATCGACACCGCCCACGGCCACTCGAAGGGCGTGGTCGACGCGGCCAAGGCGACGAAGGCGAACTTCAAGAACGTCGAGCTCGTCGCGGGCAACGTCGCGACGGCCGAGGCCGCCGAGGCGCTCTGCAAGGCGGGCGTCGACG
>DATIDF010000100.1:0-26317 GCA_035456445.1 Anaeromyxobacter sp. | reverse complement strand
TGTACAGCCCGAAGATCTTCCTGAGGTTCACGGCGTGGCCTCCTCTCGGATCCCGAACTCGAGATCCTTCTTGTTCATCAGCCTCGCGTACACCGCGATCTCGACGACGAACACGGCGAGCGAGCCCTGCGCGGCGATGTAGTAGCCGAGCGGGAAGCCCAGGATGACGAACCTGTTCAGCTGTCCGGCGAGGAGGCCGCCGAAGACGTAGGCCACGAGGAACCAGATGACGAGCAGGATGACCGTCAGCCGGATGTTGTACTTCCAGTAACGTTCGCGCTGCTCCGGAGTGAGTTGAGACACCATCGTGCACCCCCCGTGACGCGCCTCGGACGCCCGCTGATCTGGTGAGGCATTCGGGCGCGCGACACAATGCTGCACGGAGATGCAAACGTGAGTTCCTGCTCGACCGCCACTCCCGGTCGGGTGCGCTCCTCGATTGTCGTCGCCGTCATGCCGCAGCAGGTCAGCGCAGGTCTCGCAGAGTGCGTGCGCCGAGCGCGATACGCACCGCGAGGAACAGCTCCGCCGTCGCGATGGCGTCGGTCAGAGCGTCGTGCGCCTGGTAGTCCGGCAGCCCGTACTCCGCGCGAGCGCGAGAGAGGTTCAGCGCGACGAGGTCGCGCGACCGTGCCGGGTCGCGGAGCTGCGCGTTGCGGATGAGGAGGCGCATCGTGTCGACCACCTTGGGCGACGGCCAGGCGACGCCCAGCCGCGCGAAGTCGCGCTTCAGGAACGCGACGTCGATGGAGGCGTGGTGGACGAGCAGGACGCCCTCCCGCACGCGGCGATCGATCTCGGGCAACACCTCGGCGAGCGATGGCGCCCCGCTCACGTCTCGTGTGACGAGCTGGTGCGCCGCCACGGATGCGAAGGTGATGCGGCTCCCGTCCTCCGGGCGGACGAGCGTGCGATAGCACTCGCCGAGGCGGATTCTCCCGACGCGCACGGGGACCATCCCGACCGCGATGATCGGGTCACGCTTGGCGTCGAGCCCCCCGGTCTCGACGTCCATCGCCCAGTACACGAGCGAGTCCCATGGCGGAGAGCGGAAGAGCATGTGCCTCTCGCGTCGTGCCCCGCGTTCGGGTCAGCCATCGTCCACGCGTCGTCCGTTCACAGCCACCCCGCGCGCCGGAAGCGGAAGAACAGGTAGACGTCGATCGCCACCATCACGAAGATCGTGACGGGATAGCCGAGCTCCCAGTGCAGCTCCGGCATCTGCTCGAAGTTCATCCCGTACAGCCCCGCGACGAGCGTGGGGACGGCGACGAGGGCGGCGTAGGCCGCGAGACGCTTCGTCGTCTCGTTCTCCTGGAGCGAGATGAGCGACAGGTTCACGCTCGTCGCCGTGTTGACCATCTCACGCAGGCTGTCGATCGACTGGTTGATGCGCTGCAGGTGGTCGTAGACGTCGCGGTAGTACTCCTGGGTGCGCGCGCAGACGGACGGCACGCGCGCGCCGAAGAGCTTGCCGGTGGCCTCGAGCATCGGGCGCGTCGCGTGCTGCAGGGCCGTGAGCTTCTGCTTGAGGCCGTAGAGCGCCTCGACGCTCGCGCGCACCGGGGCACCCGCGAAGATCTGCTGCTCGACGCGCTCGAGCTCGGACTCGATCTCCTCGACGACCGGGAAGTAGCGGTCGACGACCGCGTCCATGAGCGCGTACAGCACGAACCCGGATCCGTGCTTCAGGAGGTCCGGCTCGCGCTCGCAGCGGGCGCGCACGTCGGCGAACCCTTGCTTCGCGCGGCTGCGCACCGAGAGCACGTAGTTCGTCCCCACGAACACGTCGATCTCGCCGAGGGAGATCGCCCCGCGCTCGAGCTCGACGGTGTGCAGCACGAAGAAGAGCGAGCCGCCGTACTCCTCCAGCTTGGGCCGCTGGTGCCCATGCCGCGCGTCCTCGACCGCGAGCTCGTGGAGCCCGAACTCCCGCTGCATCGCCAGCAGCTCGGCGGGCTCGGGGTCCTTGAGGGCAACCCAGACGAAGCACTCGGGCCTGCTCACGTACTGGCCGATCTCCTCCACCGGGATGTCGGCGAGCTTCTTCCCGTTCTGGTACGCCACGCAGTTGACCAGCATCGGCAGCTCCGGTGGAGGGACCTCGTGACGATCGTAACGCGCGGGCGCCCTTCGCTGAACGGCTCCAATGTAGCTTCCGAGCACGCGCAGGGCCCACGACCGGCTCCGCTCGCCACCGGCGCGCCGCGCGGCTCATCCGAGTTTTCACGGTGTGGCTGCCATTCACGCACCAGAAACCCGCGCCATTAAGGGGTTTCCAGCACGATTTCACAGGCTGAATAGCCCCTCGCGGAGCGGCGTCTGCAGGGCATGAACGCGACGAACATCCGGCGGCCCAGGGCGCTCCTCCTCGACGACGATCCCACCGTGCTCCGCCTCCTCGGCACGGCCCTCGAGGCGCGTGGCTTCGAGGTGCGCGCCGCGACGGATGCGGACTCGGGCCTCGACCTGCTCTTCGACGAGCTGCTCGATCTCGACGTGCTCGTCGCCGACGCGGAGCTCCCCGGCCGCGACGCCGTGTCGCTCGTCCACCTCATCCGCCACGCCGGCGGAGAGCGCGACCTCGGCCTCGTCGTCCTCGCCAGCGGCGCCGGGCGCGGGTTCCGCGAGCAGCTCTTCGCCCTCGGCGCGGACGCGGTGGTCGACCGCGCGCTCGGACACGCCGCGGCGGCGGATGCCGTCGCGGCGGTGGCGGCTAGGCGCGCTCGCGCGGAGCCGCCCCGGCCAGCCCCGTTGCACCCTGCGGTGCGCGGCGTCCTCGTCGTCGCGCGCGCCGCGTTCGCGCCCGCCCCGCGGCTCGCCGGTGCTGCGTGATCGCTCGTCAACATCCGTTCGAACGCAGTCGCGTCGGTTCGAGGTGAAGGGGGAGTGAGACTGGCCGCGTCGGCGCGGGGCACGACGACGACCGCGCCGCCGACCAGGCCAGTGAGCGTCGATCGTCGACCTTGGAGAAGCGCGCCTCACCGTCGCGAGGCGTCCGCGCCGGCCGCCGCGACGAACGCCAGGACGCGCTTCACGTAGGCGCGCGGGTGGCTCACCTGAGGGACGTGGCCAGCGCGCACGAACGTGTGGCGCGTCGCCTGCGGCAGCGCCGTCGCGATGCGGTCCAGGACCGGGACGAACAGCGGTGGGCTCCGATCACCCTGCGAGAGCAGCACCGGCCCTCGGAACGCCCGGAGCGTGGAGAGGTCGAGGTCGAGCGCGTCGGGGTCCTCGATCTCGGCGAGGAACGTGGGCGCGGCCCGCACGAAGCTGTCGCGTGCCGCTCGCCCGAGCCGGTCCCAGGTGCCCGGGCCGATGCCGACCTCGTCGACGAACGTCTGCGCTGCGTCGGACATGCGGCCGGACCGGAGGAGCGGCTCGATACGCGCGTACGCGTCGCCGAAGGCCCGCAGGGCGGGGCCGAGCGGCCCGCCCTGGTCGAGGAGCCGCACGAGAGGCGGCTCGTGCGCAGCGAGCGATCGGAACAGGTGAGGGTGGAGCGCCGCCGCCCGGAGCGCGATCGACGCACCGTACGAGTGCGCCACCAGGTGGACCGGGCCCCGCCCGAGCGCCTCGACGAGCGCGCAGAGGTCTGCGACGTGATCGTGGACCGTCGCCGGGCGTTGCGCCACGCTCAGGCCGTGACCGCGTCTGTCGTAGACGATGACGGTGTGTCGCTCGGAGAGCGCGGGGGCGACGACGTCCCAGTCGTGGTGGTCACCCCAGGACCCGTGGACGAGGACGATGGGGGCGCCCGTGCCGGAGGTTCTGTGGAACAGGCGGACCCCGTCGAGCCCGATCGCCATCGCGTCACCCACGCGCGGGTTGACTATCCGGGTTGGCGACTGGCGTCCAGGGATCGATGCGCCGCGCGCGCCGAGGCCCGGGCGTGCCATGCGGCGACGGTGGAGCGCGGACGGGCGGGCTGCGTCACCGTCACTGCAACACGCCGTCCGGCGAGATCTTCGCGACGAACACGTCGTCGTCGTTCGCGCCGGCGCCGGGGAACATCTCGTATCCGCCCACGTAGGCATCACCCGCGGCATCGACGACGAGGTCCTCGACGAGGAACGTCGTGGACGGCTCGCCGAACTCGAGGCTCCAGACGGGCGCCCCGCTCGCGTCGTAGCGCTTCAAACGCCCTCGGGCGGTACTCGGGTACCCGCCGACCACGGACGCGGCCCAGAGATGATCGCCCGGGCCGGTGGCCATGACCGTTCCCGGCGCGTCTCCCGAGCTCGACGGAAATCGGTGGATCCAGACCGGCTCGCCGGAGGCGGTGTAGCGCGCGAGGAACGTCACGTCCGTCGAGGGATTCGTGTAGGTGAAGATCCAGCCCACCACGGAGACCACGCCCGTCGATCCGACCACCACGCGGCGTCCGGAACCGCTCGGTGGGCCGAAGCCGCCCGGGTAGACGCCGTCCGTCGCGATGAGCACCTCCCACGACGGCGTTCCGTCGGGTGTGAGCTTGGCCACGAACGCATCGGACCCTCCGTCGGACGCGCGCGCCTCGCCGGTGACGTGGATCGCGCCGTCCAGGCCGATCGCCATCGAGAGCGGCGTGCGGCGTGGGGGAAGCGGCAAGCTCGCGAGCACTCCGCCGTCGCCGTCGTACTTCCGGATCACCCATCCACTATCGGTGAACACCGTCACGTGAGCCACGCCGGCAGGATCGAGCGCGAGGCTAGGCGCCTCCGGCATGTTCGACGGCACCAGCGTGACGCTCCACAGCAGCGCTCCCGTCGAGTCGAGCTTGAAGAGCTCCGCGGGCGCCCACTTCCAGCTCGACAGCGACAGGTAGGTGTTGCCGTCGCCGTCGCGGGCCGCGGCGATTCGCTCCATCCTCGCGCTGCGATCGGTCGCGAACGTCTGGACGGGAAGGGGAGCGCCGGCGGAGTCGAACCCTGCCAGGAGCAGGTCCAGTTCGGGGGTCTGGTAAGGGATTGAGTAATCGGCCGAAGAGACCGTCGCCCGGACATTGCCCTCCGGGTCGATCGCGAGATCGATCAGTGATTCGCGAGCCGGCGTCCCGATCCGCTTCACGCCGGACCAGCGGCAGGCGCTCTCGTCGACGGCGCCGTCGCAGTCGTCGTCGATCGCGTTGCACACCTCCTCCGACGGCGACTGCGCGCCGGTGCACTCGCCCCAGCGGCCCGAAGCGCAACGCTGGGCCCCGGCGTGGCACGCGCCGACGCCTGCGGTCGCTGGAGGTCCCTCGTAGCAGGCGCGCTCCGCGTCGGCGGAGCAGTCGCAGCCCTCGTCCACCGAGCCGTCGCAGTCGTCGTCTGCGCCGTTGCACACCTCGGCGGCGGGGGCGCAGTCGCCGTCGCCCCGGCTGTCGCCGTCGCCCGAGCACCCGCCAGCAAAGATCGCGAACACCGCCACCGCATATCCGAGTCGGTTCCGCATGAGTCGCCCCCCGCGACGCGCCTGAGGAAGCATCCCGCCCCCAGGCGACGGATTGGATGCGGCGCGGGGTCGCACGCATAGTGATAGCCCCGGAATCGCAGCAGCGCTGCGGCCGAGGGCCGTCCCGCGGAGCGGCGGCTCGCTCCGGGCACCGAGACCAAGTTCCACGCAGGGGGAATGAGGTCCCCGTGAAGGCCGCCCGACGATTCTTCGCGTGGTCGTGACGGTCGGCAGTCGGGACCCGCGCCCATCGAGCGCGCGCGCGAGGCCAGCCCCGGAGACTCGCTCAATCGAGCTTCGATCCCGGACGCGAGCGCGGAGTAGAGTCTCGCCAGGAGGAACCGCCATGGCGACCATCGACAATGCGAGCGTTCTCAGGACCGCCTACGAGGCCTTCAACGCGAGAGACGTGGACAAGCTGGCCTCGTGTGCCACTGCCGACGCGATGGAGACGCTCGTACCTTTCGACGAGAAGCAGGGCTTCCGTGAATCCTGGGAGGTCTGGGCGCAGGCCTTCCCGGACGGCAAGATCGAGGTGAAGAACCTGATCGCGCAGGGCGACTACGCCTTCGCGGAGGTGGTCGGGCGCGGAACGCACACCGGTACGTTGAAGGGGCCGACCGGCGACGTCCAGGCGACGGGACGTCGCCTCGAGATCCCGATGGTCGAGGTCTATCGATTCCGCGGCGGCAAGATCGTGGAGGGCCGCTGCTACTTCGATGCGTTCTCCTTCTTCAAGCAGCTCGGCCTGGGCGCACCCGAGATGGGCGCGTCCACGGCGGGTGCGACGACGTCGTCGCCGGCGCGGCACTGACCTCCAGCGGCGCGCCGGGATCGGGATTTCGTCCGTCTCGATCCGCGGCGCGCCTGGGGTCTCTGCTTCAGCTCGCGGCTCGCTCGTGGCTGAACATCGTCAGGATGGGCTCGCTCAGCTGCCAGGAGCGCCCGCCGCGGATGTAGCTCTCGAGCTGGTCGATGCTCCACTGCTTGTCCTCGACCACGAGATCGACGAGGTCCAGCATCGAGATGACCCCGACGATCTCGTCGCCGTCCCTCACCGCGAGGTGGCGAGTGTTGCGGCACCGCATGAGCTGGGCGCACTCGCCATCGGTCGCCCGGACGGAGACGACCGGGGCATCCGCTCGCATCGCCTTGGCGAGTGGCGTCCGGCCCGGATCGGCGCTGCTCACCATTGCGGCGAGGAGCTCGCGCTCGGTGACGAGCCCGATGAGCTTTCCGCCGCGGCGCACGCCGACCGAGCCGATGTGGCGCTCGGCCATGAGGCGCGCGGCGTCGGCGAAGCTGGCGGACTCCTCGAGGGTGACGAGGTTGCGAACGACACGGTTCTGGATGCAGGCCATGGACTGGACTCCTCCGCGGGTGCGCCCGGGTTCCGAGCCCCGGAGCGGACAGACGGCATCATGGGCCGCGGCGCCGCCGGCGCGTCGTCGCAAGAACGGATGGACCATAACCTGTGCTGATGGATGGTGGGACCGCCGGGAAGCCTTCTGATATCCTGCCGCCCATGGCCAGGGTCGATCCGCGAAAGCTCGAGACCTTTCGCGTCGTGGCGCAGACGCGGAAGATTTCCAGCGCGGCCAAGCTCCTTCACCTCTCCCAGCCCGCGGTGACCGCGCAGATCCGCGCGCTCGAGGAGGAGTGTGGGCGGGCGCTGCTCCTGCGGTCGTCGAAGGGGGTGACGCCGACGGACTGGGGCCTGCGCCTCCTCGAGGCGGCGAAGCAGGTGCACGAGGTCCTCGGCGAGGTGGAGACGGCGTTCCAGGGGGAGCCCGCGATCGGCGAGGAGATCGTCCTCGCCGCGAGCATGACCACGGCGGCCTACGTCGTGCCGCCGCTCGTCGCGGGGTACCGCGCCCTCCACGGGCGCGTGCCGTTCCGCCTGCAGGTCAGCAACACGGCGCGGGTGCTCGAGTGGATCGCCGACGGCCGGGTGCCGCTCGGGATCGTCGAGGGGCACATGCGCTCGGCCCGCGTTCACCTCGAGCGGTACCTCGAGGACGAGCTCGTGGCCGTCGCGGCCAGCTCGGCGCGTGATCTCTGGGGCATCGCGCGCGCCGTGGATCTCGCGAAGGTCCCGCTGCTCTTGCGCGAGCCGGGGTCCAACACGCGCGCGGTAGTCGAGGAGGCGCTGGCGCCCGTGCTCGGCTCGCGGCAGGT
Source organism: Anaeromyxobacter sp. (assembly GCA_035456445.1). Lineage (GTDB taxonomy): Bacteria > Myxococcota > Myxococcia > Myxococcales > Anaeromyxobacteraceae > Anaeromyxobacter. Next base: position 18,724 of record DATIDF010000100.1, on the reverse strand, counting down.
GCGGAAGTCCGAGCTCCTGTTCGGCTCGAACCAGTCGCTGAAGATGGCGGCGGTCGCCGGGCTCGGCGTCGCGTTCGTCTCACGCTGGAGCGTGCAGCTCGAGGTCTCCACGGGGTCGCTCCGCGTCTTGCCGCTCCGCGATCTGCGCATCGCCCGGTCCTTCTCGTGGGCGACGACCTCGCGGCAACTCCACGGGGCCGCCGGCAGCTTCCTCGCGTGGGCGCGCCGCAATCCGCCGGCGAGGCCCTGAGCGGCGCAGGCCGAACCGCGCTATCGCTCGGCCGCTCCGAGCGCACGCCGGCGCGCGGGATCGTCCGGCACCGTCCAGAGGTCTCCGCGAGCTGCGGCCGCAAGCGCGGCGCCCGTCACGCCCCGTTCCTAACGCCGATGAGGCGCGTCGCGGCCCCCCTGGGGACCCTCGGATCACGCCGCGCGTACGCCCGGCGTCTTCTCCCGGTTCAGTCGCGAGGACACCCCGCGCCCCGGCGCGGCTCCTGGCCGCGCGGCGCCGCCACGACGGGCCGGCCATAGAGCAGATAGTCCTCCTTGCGGCATTCGGAGACGAGGCGCCCCTCCCAGTAGGTCTTGTTCGGGCACCCGTCGCACTCGTCCTGCTCGCCGTTCGGCAGCACGTCGTGTGGCTGCATGACGATGAGGCTCTGCAGGTGAAGGCGGCGGCGCGCCAAGCCGGACGGGCGGCGGAGCCGAGCCGCGACGAGGCGCGCCAGCGTCGCGCGCGTCTCGGAATCGAGCGGCGCGAGCGCGAGGGCGAGCGCGCCGCGGCGCGCGAGGCCGGGAGCGGGCATGGCGAGGAAGCGCCGGAAGAGGGCGTGGTGCGTCGACTGCAACAGCTCCGAGGCGCGCGCGCCGATGTTGCCGTGCACCGCCTCGCCGTCGGCGAGGTGCGTGCCGAAGAGCCACTTCGGCACCTCGGCGCGCACGGTGCCGCCCAGGAATGAGTGGAAGCGATAGCCGGGCACTGCCTCCTCGATGGCGGCGCAGAGGTCGGCGGCGGTGAGTTCGCGATACCGGCGCTCGAGCGCGTAGGGCGTCGCGGCGACGTCGATGCGCTTCCCGCCGGCGAAGTAGTCCCAGCCGTCGTCGGCGTGGGCTCCACGCACAGTGATGAGCACGTTCGCGGCGACCCGATCGGCGTTCGCCACCGTCCAGCGGACGACGTCGGGGACGAAGGGAAGCTGCTCGGGGAGGACGGTGGTGTTGTAGCCGCAGACCAGGCCGCCGGCGCCATGAACGAGGTCCGCGAGCTCCTGGCGCAGCGCGTTCAGCTCGCGCTCGTTCTTGCCCACCCAGCCCGGGCGGCACTGGCCCGCGTCCACGTGGAAGAAGAAGCCGAAGGCGCCCGAGGCCTTCAGCTCGGCAACGCGCGGCACGTCGAGGCCGTGGCCGTTCGTGAGCACGACCGGTTTCAGCCCGCGCGCTCGGACGAGCCGCACGACCCCCGCGAGGTCGGGGTGGGTGAGCGGCTCGCCCCCTGCGATGATCATGACGTCGCAGCGGCGGAGCCGCTGGAGCGCCTCGAGCTCGCGCGCGATCTCCCCGAGGTCCTTCACGCTCGTGGGATCGTTGCGCTGGTAGCAATACTCGCAGCTCAGGTTGCAGCGCCGCGTCGGCTCGAGCCACGAGAAGCCGTTGTCCGCCATCGTCCAGGGCATGCGGTAGAGCGCCGAGGTGTCGACGGCGGGAGAGGGCGGGGGAGCTGCGGGCATGGGCGGCCTCCTTCTCTGGGCTTCACCGGCAGAGGCTAGGGCGCCACGCGCTCGCTCTACAAGTCAATAACAGCTACGCTGACGTAAAGCGGGAGTGAACGATGAATCTGCAGCGTCTCGAGGGCTTCTACTGGGTGGCGCGCTGCGGCGGGTACGCGCGCGCCGCTCGCGCCTTCCCCTATCCGATCACCGCGCCCGGGGTTCACCAGCAGGTGAAGAAGCTCGAGGCGGAGCTCGGCGTGCGATTGTTCGAGCGCACCGGCAGGGAGCGTCTCACCCGCACCCCCGCTGGAGCGCAGCTGTTCGAGCTCCTCGCGCCTTTCATGGAGAAGCTCCCCGTGCTGCTCGGGCAGATAGCGGGCGGCGAGCTGGGCGGGCGCATCCGCGTGCGCGCCCCGGCGCTCGTGCTGCGCACGCTCTTGCCGCCGTGGCTCGGGCGGCTCGAGCGCGCGCACCCGCGCCTGCAGGTGGACCTCGACGACATCGGCGAAGGCGACCTCGGGGTCCTTCAGCGCGGCGAGGCCGACGTGTACATCGATCACCTCGAGCTCGTTCCGCCAGACGTCGCGACGCTGCGGATCGGCACGCTGCGGGCCTTCGTGGTGCTGCCCGCGCGTCACCGCCTGGCGCGCGCGCGCTCGCTCCAGCTGCGCGAGCTCGAGGGCGAGGCGTTCGTCGCCTACTCGGGCGACCGCCGCGCCCGCGACCTGCAGCTCCGCGCGCTCGCCGTTCACGACGTTCGCCCGTCACGCCTCGTCGGCGCGAGCTCCTCCGACACCATCCTGGCGCTCGTCGCCGCGGGGTTGGGGTTCTCGATCGTCCCGTCGCTGCCGGACGGCCCCGATCACCTCGGCGTCGCTTCCTGGCCGCTCGGAGAGCCCGCCACGGACTTCCCGGTCCTCGCGGCGTGGCGCCGTCAGTCCTCGGACCATCCGCTCGTGACGGCGTTCATCGCAGAGGCACCGCGCGAGCCGCGAAGGCCCGCGCGGGTGCTTCCGGGCGGCGCGCTCGGCGGCCGCTCCTCGAAGGTTGGGGCAAGAGGACGCACGCCACCTTAGGGGTTCGAGGCCGCCTCACACGCGAGGCGGAGGGACGATGCATCTCGGCGTGCCCTTCCATGTTCGCCTGCGTGGGGCTCACAGGAGCGGATGGCGAGTAGTAAGAGATCCGGGACGTCGCCGCGCTGGGCATGGGAGGGCGCGATGAACGCGAACGATCCGGTCCTCGTCACGACGGCAGGGCAGCTTCTCGAGCTCTCGCTCCCCGGGAGGCCGTCGCCCGGCCCGGCGGCGCCGGCGTGGGCCACGCGCCGCGACGCCCTGGAGGCGGCGGCGATCGTGGCAGGGGTCGTGGGCGTCCCGGCGCTGGTCGCGGCCGGAGCGGTGCTGATGCTGTTCGCCATGACCGCGGTCGTCCTGCTCGCCCCGCTCGTCGCGGCGGTGCTCACGTGGGTGGCCTGGCGCTGCAACCGTCGGCCCTTCACGTCGTAGCGGCCGCTGCGGGCGCGCGAGGTGCCCGCGGCGACGTACTTGTCCGTCTTGACGGTCATGCAGACGTCGCGTGGCCTGCGGCGCCGAGCGCGGCTAAGACCGCGTGAGAGGAGGAACACGCGATGTTTGCGACGACCATTCGATTCACGATGCCGGCGGACACGAACTGGGAAGGGCTCCGGCAGCTGGCGATCCGCCGGGCATTCGAGGTCTACCGGACGGTCCCGGGTCTCCGCGCGAAGGCGTTCGTGTTCGCCCCTGAGCGCAGCGAGTTCGGCGGGAACTACGTCTGGGAGACGCAGGACCATGCCGAGGCGTTCCTGCGCTCCGCCGCGTGGCGGGCCGCCGTGTCCCTGTATGGGGAGCCACACATCGAGCGGGCCGAGGTCTGCGCGTACGTGGAGGACGGCGATCTCGTGTTCCCGCCGGACTACGACGTGCGGCCCCCGGTCTCACCGGGCGAGCGCGTCCCCCCGTCGCCGGCTCCGGCTGGATGAGCGACCGCTCGCGGCGCGCCGGGCCGTCTCCTGGGGCCGAGCGCTCGGCCCTGGAGGCGGTCCCCGACTTCTCGACTGTGGCTCGACACTACGCGAGAGCGCGGCCGCGTTATCCCGGGCCGCTCTTCTCGTTCCTGCGCTCGCTCGTCGCGCGCGGTGGTCTCGCCTGGGACTGTGCGACCGGGACCGGGCAAGCCGCGGTCGAGCTCGTCGAGCACTTCGACCGAGTCGTCGGGACGGACGTGAGCGCGGAGCAGCTGCGCCTCGCGACGCCTCACCCGCGCATCGAGTACCGGCAGGCACCGGCGGAGCAGAGCGGGCTCGATGCGTCATCGGTCGACCTCGTGGCGGTCGCAGCCGCAGTGCACTGGTTCGATCTGCCTCTCTTCCTCGCCGAGGTGCGCCGCGTGCTTCGGCCGGGAGGCGCGCTCGCCGTCTGGACGTATCACGTCGCTCACGGCGGGGCGCCGTTCACGGACTTGCTGTGGCGGCTGTACCAGGACCACCTCTTCGCCGATTTCGCCGCGGGTGCGAGGCTCGTAGACGCCAGGTACGAGACTCTCCAGCTGCCCGCTCCCGTGTCGCCGGTGCCGCAGTTCGAGGCGACCGCCGAGTGGAGCTTCCATCAGATGCTGGAGTTCATCAGGAGCTGGAGCGGATCGCACGCGTACCAGCGGCGAACGGGTCAGGACCCGGTCGACCTCATCCGAGAGGACATCGCGCGGCGCTGGGGACCGCCGGAACGCGTCCATACCCTCCGCTGGCCGGTGTACCTGAAGGTCAGCCGTCCCTGAGAGTCGAGCGACGTCGTGGCGGCGAGGCCGGGCCTCCTGGTAGAACGGGTCTCCTTTCGAGAGGGAGACCTGATGCCGAGCACCGTGGAGAACCTGAAGGTCGCGTTCGCCGGAGAGAGCCAGGCGAACCGGAAGTACCTCGCCTTCGCGAAGAAGGCCGAGAAGGAGGGCTACGGGCAGATCGCGAAGCTCTTCCGCGCGGCCGCCGAGGCCGAGACGATCCACGCGCTCGCGCACCTCCAGAACATGGGCGGCATCGGCTCGACGCTCGAGAACCTCCGCGAGGCGATCGGCGGCGAGACGTACGAGTTCACCCGGATGTACCCGCCGATGGTGGCGCAGGCGGTCGCCGAGCAGCACAAGGCGAAGACGATGCTCGAGTGGGCGAACGGGGTCGAGCGGGTCCACGCGAGCCTGTTCGAGCAGGCGCTCACGGCGCTCGAGTCCGGGCAGGATCTCTCCCGGATGGACGTCTACCTGTGCCCGGTCTGCGGCGACGTCGAGTTCGGCGTTCCGCCGGAGAAGTGCCCGGTGTGCGGCGCTGCGGGCGCGAGGTACGCGAAGGTCGCGTAGCCCCGAGGCATCGGCTGCGATCACGATGAACGCCCCGGCGCCGCGAGGTGCTCGGGGCGCCTTTCTCGCGCCGCGGCCGCCTGCTCGCCTCCCCGCGTGGGCCGCGGCCGTCGGCGACTCCACCCCTATCTGTACGTTCCCGCCACGGCTGGTGGTGGCGGAAATCGCAGAGGGGGATCGCATGCGCGCACGGATCGGGTTCGGGAGGTTGCTCGCCGTCGTCGGTTTCGTCTTCGTCGCGTCATTCGCCGGCGCCGTCCGGGCGGATCAGGGCGTCAAGGTCGCGAAGGACCAGAAGGCCGGGAGCTTCCTCACCGACGAGAAGGGGATGACGCTCTACGTCTTCAAGAAGGACACGCCTGGCAAGAGCGCCTGCGCCGGTCCCTGCGTCGAGGCGTGGCCGCTCTTCTACAGCGAGAAGGTCAGTGTCTCGGGTGGGCTGAAGGCCGAGGACTTCGGGACCATCACGCGGGAGGACGGCAAGAAGCAGACGACGTACAAGGGCATGCCGCTCTACTACTTCGTCAAGGACGCGAAGCCGGGTGACGCGACGGGTCACGGGGTGAAGGACGTCTGGTTCCTCGCGACGCCCTGACCCTCGTCTCGACCCGAGCGCCGCCGCCGCACCCGATCCGGAGGCGACCGGCGCCGGACGCGAGGTGCGGCCCCTGAACCTCACTCACGCGGGGTGACGCTCGTCCTGCGCGTCCGCGCGCAGCTCCCCTGCGGGGCAACCCCAATCCGCACTCGCGACGCGGCCGATGTCGGACCGTAGCCTCGATCCGCACCAGACGCGGCGCGTGCCGGGAACACTCCCGGTCTCCGCGTGGAGGGGGAAGCCATGAAAGCACGGCACATCGGCCGGCGCGCGTTCATCGCGCGCGCGTCGCTCGGGATCGCTGCTGCGGCCGCGAGCGGCAGCGCGCTTGCGCAGATGCGCGGCGGGGGGATGGGCGGCGGCGGTATGGGCGGCGGCGGTATGGGCGGCGGGGGCGTCATCGATCCGCCCGTTGGGCCGAAGCTCGCGGATCCGCCCGTCGCCCCGAACGCGTCCGGGACCGCGGGAGTCGTCGACGTGAGCATCGAGGCGTGCATCGCTACGGTGGACGTGAACGGCACGCCGGCGAGCCTGCTCACGTACGACGGCAGCTTCATCGCGCCGACCATCCGTGCCCGGCGCGGGGACGTCGTCCGCCTCCACTTCCGGAACTCGCTGCCCTACACGACGGCGACGAACCTCCTCGGCCACCAGAAGAACGTCACGAACGTGCACGTCCACGGCTGGCACGTCTCGCCGGGCGACAACATGGAAGGCATCCCCGCCGACAACGTGCACGTGCTCGTGCCGGCCGGGGGCGGCTCTCAGGACTACGAGTACGACCTCGCCCTGCAGCGTCCGGGGACGCTCGCGCTCTATCATCCGCACGTCCACGGGACCGTCGCCGAGCAGTTCTGGGGCGGCCTCGTCGGCTGCCTCGACGTAGCCGACGATCCGAGCTCGACGCTGGCCGGGATCGAGACTCACCTGGTCGTGCTGAAGGACCTCACGATCGCGGGCGGCGCGCCCGCGCCGTACGAATCGCTACGGGATTACATGCAGGGCAAGGAGGGCGAGGTCGTCACCGTGAACGGACAGGTGAACCCGTACCTGCCGTTCCGGCCCGGCGAGGTGAAGCGGCTGCGCATCCTCAACGCCTCGAACGCCCGCTTCTACCGGCTCTCGCTGCAGGGGCACACGCTGCACGTCGTGGGGACCGACGGCGGGCTCCTCGACAAGCCGTACGCCGTGAGCGAGATGCTGGTCTCCCCGGGCGAGCGGCTCGACGTGCTCGTGAAGGGGAGCGCCACGAAGGGCAACTACAAGCTGCTCGCGCTCCCGTATGCACGGATGGGGAACATGGCGTCGGCGCAGGCGACGCTCATGACGCTCCAGGTGTCCGGCTCGCGCGCGAGCGGCGCGATCCCGCCGGCCGTCAACGCCGGCGCGGTGCGGCTCCCGGCGGACACCACCGGCCTCGCGCGCGCGCGCTTCGTGCTCAGCATGGGGCAGGGGAGAGGGTACGTGAACGGCGTCTCATTCCAGGGAATGGAGCAGGCGTACATGCACATGTCGACCCTCGGTACGCACGAGATCTGGGAGATCGTGAACGAGAGCGGCATGGACCACCCGTGGCACCAGCACGTGAACGACGGGCAGGTGATCGCGGCGTCGGGAGGCGACGCGGTGTTCGCCGGCTACGCGAAGCTCATGACCCTCGCCCCGGCGTGGAAGGACACGATCATCGTCCCCAAGGGCGGCAGCATCACGCTGCGCCTCCCCATCCTCGATTACGAGGGGATGACGATGTGTCACTGCCACATCCTCGAGCACGAGGACATCGGCATGATGGCCATGTGGCACATCATGGGGTCGGGGATGCCGATGTGAGGTCGCTCGTGGGCGGTAAGTGAGATGCGTGGGGAGCGCGCCCGGCATCGATCCCGGGCGCGCCCGCCGCGCTCACGCGTGCAGCGCGTCCGCGAGCGCGCGCAGGAGCTTCGACCCGTCCCCGCGCCAGGCCGCGCCGTGCATGCAGGCGAGCGTGCCGGGTCCGGTGCTCGCGAGCCTCTCGAGCGTGGCGCGCGTCGCGGGCGCGTGGGCGTAGTAGTCGAGCGCGCCGCGCATCGCCTCCGAGGGGCCGAGGACGTCCGCCTCGGTGAGCGGCGGGTGGCTCGCGCCGGGCTGGGTGAAGAGGTCGCCGCAGAAGAGCGTCCGCGTCGTCGTCTCGGAGAGGAAGCCGCAGTCCCAGCCGTGAGGTACGTGAGGCGCGTCGTGCCAGACCACCTCGTGCCGCCCGAGGCGGAGGCGCTCGCCATCCGCGAGCGCGCGCGGCGGACGGATCGCGAGGTCGCCCACCGAGACCATCGCGCCGATCCTGCTGCAGGCGGCCTCGGCGCGCGGCGCCGCGGCGAGGAGCTCGTTCAGCGCGCCGCACTCGTCCTGCTCCACGTGCGAGAACGCGACCCAGCGCAGCCGCTCGACCGGCATGACCCGGGCGATCGCGTCGCGGACGGCAGGGAAGAGCTGGCGAAGCCCGGTGTGGAACAGGAGCGGCTCGTCGTCCACCACCAGGTACTGGTTGAAGGTGAAGCCGCCGGGAACCGTGCCCGGCGGGATGGGCGTGCTGATCCGGTGGATGCCGTCGGCGATCTCGTCGATCGTGGTTCCGGTCTCGTTCATCTTGCGCTCCTCGCTGGCCGCGCTCGCGGCGGGTGACACCATGGACGCGTAACGACGAGAAGCCTCGTTACGCTCCCTGGCGAGCATGTTCGACGCGCCTTATTCGCTCGACGTGGTGGAGCCGGAGCCCAGCTCGACGCCGCGTTCCCTCTCCGACGGGGGACTCGCCGCTCGCATCTCCGCCGATCCTGGCCGAGACCGCGCTGCCGAGGGGGAGGTCTGCCGGCGCTTCGCCCCGCGCATCCGGCTGTATGGCCTGAGACACCTCCGGGACGACACCGCCGCCGCCGATCTCGTGCAGGAGGTGCTGCTCGTGGTGCTCGACCGGCTCCGATCCGGCGCGCTCCGCGAGCCCGACCGCCTGGCCTCCTTCGTGCTGGGCGCGTGCCGGCTCGCCGTCTCGGACCGCCGCCGCGGCGCGTCACGCCGGGAGGCGCTCCTGGCGAGGTACGGGCCGGACCTCGCGGTGGGCGAGGCGGAGCGGCCGCGCCTCGACGTCGACCGGCTCGATCGCTGCCTCGAGGGGCTCCCGCCGCGGGAGCGGGCGGTCCTCCAGCTGACGTTCTACGCCGATCGATCGAGCGACCAGATCGCCGGCGAGCTCGAGACGACGCCCGGCAACGTCCGGGTCGTCCGGCATCGCGGCCTCCTGCACCTGCGCGCCTGCATGGGGGTAGAGGAGGTCTCGTCGTGAGCTGCGCCACGTCGATCGGTCTCGACACGCTCCTCGACTACTGGACCGGCGACCTGACCGGAGCGCCCGCGGGCGCCGTGGAGGAGCACGTGTTCGGCTGCGAGGCGTGCGCCGAGCGCCTCGGGGAGATCGCGGCGCTCGCGGCGTCGGTCCGGCGGCTCACCGCGGCGGGCCGGTTCCGGGCCGTGGTCGCTCCCTCCGTCGTCGATCTCCTCGCCGCGCGCGGCCTGAGGATCCGGACGTACCGGCCGCGGCGCGGCGAGAGCATCCCCTGTGGCGCGGCGCCCGAGGACGAGCTCCTCGTCGGGCGCATCCCCGCCGACCTCCGCGGCGTCGCGCGGGTGGACATCGCGTTCTGCGACGAGTGGTGGAGCGAGCGCGAGCGGCTCGTGGACGTCCCGTTCGATCGCGCGCGGAGCGAGGTGGTGATGGCAGAGCGGGTCGACGACCCCCGCGTGCGGACCGCCCACGTCGTTCGGCTCCGGCTCCTCTCCGTCGATGCCGCGGGGGAGCGAGAGCTCGGGACGTTTGCGCTAGCCCACGATCCGCGCGGCCCACCTGGGACGTTCGCAACGTAAGGCGTTCCTTTCGCCTGGATCCTCGCCGAGCGGGGCGGAGAGGGCCCGGACGAATTCTCGCCACCCTTGCGCCGCGCGCGTCGCGTTCCCACGGTTCGGCGGAGGGAGCCAGCCTTGACCGAGGAAGTGCAGCCGGGGGCCCAGCAGGGGCGCCGCGCGGAGGAGACGTCGATTCAGGGAGAGCGGCGCCTCGATCCACGCGCGAGCGTGCTGGTCGTGGAGGACGAGCACGAGCTACGCGAGCTCATCGCGCGTTGGCTCGAGTCGAGGAGCTACCGCGTGGTCGAGGCGGCGGATGGCCGCGACGCGGTCGAGCTTCTCCAGGCGGGCCTCGAGCCCGACGTGATCCTGCTCGACCTGACGATGCCCCGGATGGACGGTCGGGCGTTCCTGGAGTGGCTCCGGTCGGATCCCAAGCACCAGAACCGCCCGGTGATCGTCGCGAGCGCATACCTCGAGGATGAGCCGCCCCTCGACGCGGAGCGCACCTTCGCGAAGCCCTTCCGCCCGGATCTCCTCGAGCGCGAGCTCTCGCGGCTCGTCTCGGGGGATTGACGCGGGTCGGTGATGACGGCGCCGCCATCAGCGAGCGCCCACAGGAGGAAGCCGATGGCGACGAAGGCCGAGCAGTTCCGCTATTGGACCGAGCGCTCTGGGCCGAAGAAGCCGAAGAGCCCTCCCCCCGCCCGCCGTGACGCCCCGGTAGACACGTCGCTCGCCGGCGTGAGCGCAACGGACCGCAAGGCGGGCGTACCGCGGAAGGCGTCGGGCAGGGCGGGGAAGAAGGCGGCGTACACGTTGGAGACCTCGGCCGGAAAGCCGTCGCGCAAGTCCACCCGCAAGGCCGTCAACCGGCAGCGGACGGACATGAAGATGGTGGCGAAGAGCCGGACCGAGCGGGTCCGGCCGCCGCCGCGGGGGACCCCGCACGCTTCGTAGGCGTCGCAGCCTGAACCGGACGCGTGGTCGCGCCGGGGCGGAGGCCAGGACAACCAACGGGGGGGACGTTCCGACTTCCGGGGGCTCCCCCGTTCGACACCCAGCATCCGCTTACGACCCAAGGGCGCTGGCGACGCCGCGGTGGTGGCGGCGCCGAGCGCGGGTAATGCGTGGGGCCATCGTGCGGTGAGAATCCATCGCGAGCCTCCGCTCGCACCTCACCGTGCGTACACGGGAGGGCGAACATGGCGAACGTGATGCCGAAGACCGATCCCGCCGCGCCGGCCGCGCTGAGCGCGGAGTCGTTGGCGCCTCTCCGCGAGAAGCTGCGCGGTGCGCTGTGCTTCCCGGGTGACCCCGGGTACGAGCAGGCGCGCACCCTCTGGAACGCGATGATCGACAGGCACCCCGGCGCCGTCGTGCGCGCCCATGGCGCCGCCGACGTCATCGCGGCGGTGGGCTTCGCGCGCGACCACGGCCTGTCGCTCGCGGTGCGGGGCGGCGGACACAACATCGCCGGGAACGCGGTCGGCGAGGGCGGCCTCCTGATCGACCTCTCTCTCATGAGGTCGGTGCGCGTCGATCCTGTCCGCCGGACCGCGCGGGTCGAGCCCGGCGTGACGCTGGGTGAGCTCGACCGCGAGGCGCAGGCGTTCGGGCTTGCAACCCCGCTCGGCATCAACTCTACGACGGGCGTGGCCGGGCTCACCCTGGGCGGCGGGTTCGGCTGGCTGAGCCGCAAGCACGGCCTCACCGTCGACAACCTGCTCTCCGCCGATGTCGTGACGGCCGCCGGGCAGCTCGTCCACGCCAGCGAGGAGGAGAACCCCGACCTCTTCTGGGCGATCCGCGGCGGCGGGGGCAACTTCGGCGTCGTGACGTCGTTCGAGTACCGCCTGCACCCCGTAGGCCCGGTGGTGCTCTCCGGACTCATCGTCCACCCGTTCGCGAACGCCCGCGAGCTCCTCTCGGGCTACAGGCGGCTCGTCGCCGGCGCACCCGACGAGCTGACCTGCTGGGTGGTGCTGCGGAAGGCGCCGCCGCTGCCGTTCCTTCCGCCCGAGGTCCACGGGACGGAGGTCCTCGTGTTCGCTGCCTGCTACGCGGGCGAGGTGGAGGAGGGCCTGAAGGCGGTCGCTCCGCTCCGCGCGCTGGGCAAGCCGATCGCCGACGTCATCGGGCCGACCCCGTTCGTCGCCTGGCAGGCAGCGTTCGATCCGCTGCTCACCCCGGGGGCTCGCAATTACTGGAAGTCGCAGAACCTCCTGGAGCTCGGCGACGCCGCGATCGAGGTGATGCTGGGTCACGTCGGCCGGCTGCCGACTCCCGAGTGCGAGGTGTTCATCGGCAACCTGGGCGGCGCCGTCAATCGGGTGCCCGCGGACGCGACCCCCTATCCTCACCGCGACGTGCAGTTCGTCATCAACGTACACACGCGCTGGAGGGACCCGGCCGAGGACGGCGCGTGCATCGGCTGGGCGCGAGGGCTGTTCGACGCGCTGGCGCCTCACGCCACGGGCGGCGTGTACGTGAACTTCATGCCGGGTGACGAGGCGCAGCGCGTGAAGCAGGGCGCCTACGGCAAGAACTACGAGCGGCTCGCGAGGCTCAAGGCCAGGTACGATCCCGAGAACCTCTTCCAGCTCAACCAGAACATCCGACCGGCGGGATAGACGCCGTTCCAGCACCGAAGATTGGTGGTCTCGGCACCGTCGCCTCGGTGCGCCGCCCGCTGCGACTCGCGAACACGGCACGAATTCGGCGGATCCGGCGCTGGCAGGCTCCTGGCAATAGAGAACCGGGTTCGAGCGCGGCGCGTCGCCGCGTCACCGCCCAGCGGCGGACGAGGAGGCGAGGCAATGCTCACCCGCATCGGAGGGACCGCAGCTCCCGGCGACGCCGTCGACCTGCTGCTCGAGTGTCACGAGCGCATCCGGTCGTTCCTCGCGCTCTCGCGCCGGATCGCCGAGGCCGGGCCGGCGGACGTCGCCGCCGTCCCCGAGGCCGCCGCCCGCGTGCGCCGCTACTTCACGCAGGCGCTTCCGCTGCACGCCCGCGACGAGGAGGACTCGATCCTGCCGCGCCTCCGCGGGCTCGATTCCGCCGTGGACGCGGCGCTCGAGGACATGGCGCGCGAGCACGCCGAGCACGAGCCCCCGCTCGCGGAGCTCGTCGGCGCCTGCGAGGAGCTCGCGCGCGAGCCCGGGCGGCTCTCGGCGCTGGCGCCGGTCGTCGGCCGGGCCACCGCGGAGCTCGAGCGCCACTTCGAGGCGCACCTCGAGCGCGAGGAGAAGATCATCTTCCCCGCGATGCGCCGGCTCCTGGATCGCTCGGTGGACGAACGGATCGTGCGCGAGATCCGCGCGCGCCGCGGTGTCGTGGAGCCGGAGGAGCGGCTCTCGCGCGGCGACGCCAGCGCCCGGTGACGCATGCCGAGGGCGGCGAACGGGCGCGGACGGCCACGGCGCTCCGCGCGTGCGAGGGGCGTTCTCCGCGCGCTCGCGGTGCTCGCGGCCGTCGCCTCCGCGCCTTCCGCAGGCGCGTCGCCTCCGCCCGCGGCCGCGAGCGCAGGAGCCGAAGCGCCCGCCCGGGCGCTCGACGTGCCCTACGAGCCGAGCGCGCCCGAGGTCGTGGAGGCCATGTTGCGACTCGCGGGAGTCGGGCGGGACGACGTGGTGTACGACCTCGGCTGCGGCGACGGCCGGATCGTGATCGCGGCCGCGAAGCGCGGCGCCCGCGCGGTGGGAGTGGACATCGATCCCCAGCGGATCCGGGAGGCGCGCGCGAACGCGCGCTCGGCTGGCGTCGAGGACCGGGTCGAGCTCCGCGTGGGAGACCTGTTCGAGACCGACGTGAGGCCGGCCACCGTCGTCATGCTGTACCTGTGGCCCGAGGTGAACCTGCGGCTTCGGCCGAAGCTGCTCGCGGAGCTACGCCCGGGCACGCGGATCGTCTCCCACGCGCACGACATGGGGGACTGGACGCCGCAGCGGACCGCCGTCGTCGGCGGCGCCCGGGTGCTGCTCTGGATCATCCCGGAGCGGACGGCGCACTAGCCGCGGGCCCGCCGATCGCTGCCGAGCAGGCTCGCGAGGCGCACGAGACCGGAGCCGAGGCGGGCACCCGCAGCGAGGAGCGCCGAGGCGTACTGCTTCCGTACGCCGCAGGCGCGACGAGCGAGGACGCCCGTCGCAGGCCCGGTATCGTGCGCCGCAGCCTCAGGCCAGGTTGTGGAACACGCGCTGTACGTCGTCATCCTGCTCGAGCGCGTCCACGAGCTCGAGGACCTCCTTCGCCTGATCCTCCGAGAGCTCGACCGGCGTCTGCGCGACGAACTCCGACTCGGCGGAGAGGAGCGGCAGCTTCCGCTCCTCGATGGCTGCCTGGAGCAGGCCGAAGCTCTCGAACGCGCAGCGGATCACGATCTGCTTCTCGCCCTTCTCGCCGGTCCCTTCGCCCATCTCCTCGAGCCCGTGATCGATGAGGTCGAGCTCGAGCGCGTCGAGGTCGAGCCCGTCCGGCGCGAGGCGGAAGACGCCCATCTTGCGGAACTGGAAGGCTACGCTGCCGGTCGTGCCGAGGTTGCCGCCGTGGTTCTTGAAGTGCATCCGCACGTTCGCGACCGTGCGGACGACGTTGTCCGTCGCGGTCTCGACCACCATGGCGACGCCATGCGGCGCGTAGCCCTCGTACAGGACGACCTCGTAAGCCTGCTGGTCCTGGCCGCTCGCGCGCTTGATCGCGGCCTCGACCTTGTCCTTCGGCATGTTCGCGCCGCGCGCGTTCTGCAGCGCGCGCCGGAGCGCCGAGTTGTTGTCGGGGCTGGGCCCGCCCGTCTTCACCGCGATGGCGATGTCCTTGCTGATCCGGGTGAACACCTTCGCCATCCGGTTCCAGCGGGCGAACATCGTGGCCTTGCGAGTCTCGAAGATGCGTCCCATGGATTCCTCTCGGCGCGGTTCGGCGTCCCTCACGCCCCCGAACGGGCGGATATCTCACCCGGCCACCCGCGCGCAAGCGCCGTGGAAGAGCGGCCGGAGCGCCCCGGGTCTGGAGGCAGGGCGCCGCGAGCATCTCCGGGTCCCCCGGCACGGCGCCGCTCGCGTCACTCGAGCCCGAACACCGCCCGCCACTCGCTCCCCATGTTGTCGTCCGTGATCGGCTCCTTGCCCGAGGTCCGCGCGACGATCTCCGGGCAGGGCTCGAGCTGGCGCTCCGGATGGCCCGCGCGCTCCGGCCGCAGCTCGCGCTGCATCGCGACGAGCCCCTCGAGCGCGCGCCGGTCCTCCGGGCGAGCCGGATCGAGGACGCGCCGGCCGTCGATCCGGTACCGCTCGAGCGTCCGGCGCCAGCGCTCGAAGTCGAGGTCGAGCGGCGCGGTCGACACGACGAGCTGGTTGCTGAAGCGGGTGCCGTGCGGAAAGGCGAGGCAGCCGGTGCGCTGCACACGCGCAGAGCCGGTGGTGTTGTAGAGGAGGAGCCCGCCGGGCGCGAGGTGCTCCCGGACGAGCGCGAGGAACTCGGCGGATAGCAGGGCGCTCACGTTCGCGCGAAAGTGGTAGGTCGTGTTGGACACGATCGCGTCGAAGCGGCGCTGCGGGTTGAGGCGCAGCCAGCGCCGGCCGTCGTCGACGTGGATCGTGACCTTCGGGTTCGACAGGAGCGACGCGACGCCCGGGGTGTCGCGTACCAGGTCGATGCAGCCGGGGTTGATCTCGACGATGGTGAGCGAGGCGACCTGCGGATGGTTCGCGATGACCTGCGCCCACGAGCCCGACGAGAGCCCGATCATGAGGACGTCGCGCGGCGCCGGGTGGAACAGGCTGAGCGCGTAGGCCCGGACGATCCCGTTCGTGTCGCGCACGAGGTCGGTGTTGAACCGACCGTCGTACATGCCGTGGCCGAAGACCGCGCCGGTCGCGTCGACGGTGAGGATCCCGCTGCGGTTCTGGATCACCCGGGTGAACGGGGCCCTACCCGCGGACGCGGACTTCCACATGAGCCGCTCGAGCGCGTGCGCGGTGAGGGGAGGGAGCGACACCACGGCGAGCGCGCCGAGGCCGATGGTCCACAGCGTGGGGGCGCGCCGTGGGCGTGACTCGACCGCGCCGAGCGCCACGGCCGTGACGGCGCCGGCGAGGACCAGCACGGCCTCGATCCCGGCGAGGCCGAGCCGCTCCATGAGCACGAACCCGGTGACGACGCTCCCTGTCGCCGAGCCGGCGATGTTGGCGAGGTAGAGCTGCGCGGTGCGCATGCCGGCGTCGCCGTCCGCGCTCACGGCGAGGTGTGCGAGGGTCGGCAGGAGGACGCCGAAGCTCCGCGCCACGAGGTACACGAGGACGAGCGAGAGGCCGAGCGCGGCCCAGCCCAGCGCGGTCACGATGCCGACGACCGGCAGGAACGCCCAGCCCAGCACGTTTCCGAGGATGAGCGCGCGGAGTGCCGCGTGCAGCGCGGGCCCGGACCCCTCGTGGCAGGTTCGCCCGGCCTGCCGCGCCCCCGACGCGAGCCCCACGAGGAAGGCGAAGAGCGTGATCGCGAACGCGGAGGCGCTGCTGCCGGTCGCGTAGGAGACCGTCCGGAAGAAGAAGATCTCGTACGACAACGACACGAATCCGCCGAGCGCGCCGATCGCCAGGACGGCCGCGAAGCGCGGCGCGCGCGTCGACGGCGACGCCGGCCGGGGCACGGCGGCGGGCGCGAACGCAGCCGGCGCAGCGCGGCCGCGCACGTGGGCGACGAGCGCGCCAATCGCCACCGCCCCGTTCATCGCGACCGCCGCGTGGAGGGACCCGCGCATCCCGAGGAACGGGAACAGCAGGCTCGCCGCGACGAGGCAGGCCGCGCCGGCCCCCAGCGTGTTCATGTGGTAGAGGACGCCGACGGAGCTGCCGACGTTCGCGGTGCGCCGCACGAGGTGCGCGACCAGCACCGGAAGCGTCGCGCCCATGAGCAGCGTCGGGACGATCACGAGCGCGAGGCTCGCGGCGGCGGTGACGGCGAGCGACGCGCCGAGCACGAGCGAGGCGACCTCGTCGAAGACGCTGAGCGACACGAGGCCGAAGGCCCCGGTCGCGAGCTCGATCCCGGCGAGCAGCGGTAGGAGCGGTATGGGCTCAATCCGGGAGAGCCACCCGCCGGCGAGGCTCCCGAGGCCGAGCCCGAGCATGAACGCGGTGACGATGACCGTGACCGACTCGACGTTGACGCCGAAGATCCGGAACAGCGCGCGCTGCCAGACGAGCTGGTAGATGAGCGCCGGAAACCCCGAGAAGAAGAACAGGGCGTAGAGGGTCCGGGTCCAGCGATCCGGGGGCGGAGCTTTCGGCGGCTCACCCATGCCGGCGTCTCTACCGCGCGGCGCCGCACCGCCGGCGCGGTCCGTTGGGCGGACAGCCGCTGCGGCAGGCGGCCGGCCGGTGACGGAGCGCCGGGATGGGTGGGTTCGGCCAGCGTGTCGGAGCGCGCAGCGTTGCTCGGGCATCGACGGGGTGGGCGCGGTGCTGTCCAGGCGCGAGCCGGTCGCGGCTGCGAGGCGCTCTGGAGCTCACGGGCGTCGCCGACAGGGCGCGGGTGATTTTGCGCCCACCGCCGGTGGCGAATCGTCCTTGAGCCGCGCGTGGCGGTCGCGCATTCGATCGGTGTTCGGCGATGGGGGCCGGGCACGACGAGGGCGACGCTCGGCCCGGTCTTGGAAATCACTAAAAGTGACATGCTGTCGCCAGCGATAGCGCATGCCGAGCCAGCGAGGGTGAACGATGCGTCCCAGTTGCGGTGCGTGAGCAGATTGTGCTTGACGCTCCTTCGCACGAATCGCGGCACGACGTTCGAGCCGCCGCGAGAACCTTCCTCTCGCGCGCACACGCGGCGCGGCGCGTACGCTCGGAGCGGGCGAGTGCGTCGACGAGGGCTTGGCGCAGATCGCCGTCCAGACGCGAGCCTGGAGCGTTTACGGAGGCCCGGGAAACGCATGTTACGAAGGGTGCAGCACAGGAGGTGCACCATGTCTGCGCTCGTCACGTCGCTCGATTCAACCGTCCTCGCGCTCCGCCTGCGCGAGCTCGCCGGGGAGGAGCGGAACGTCCAGGTCGACTTCCTCCTCCACCTCGACGAGTTCGATCGCCGGCGCGCGTTCGTCGAGGCAGGCCATCCCTCGCTCTGGTCCTATTGCCTGGAGGTGCTCCACCTCCGCGAAGGTTCTGCCGGGCGGCGCATCCAGGCGATGCGGGTGCTGCGCCCTTTCCCGAGGCTCGAGGGGGCGCTGCGCGACGGGCGGCTTTGCCTGTCCACGATCGCGCTCCTCGGCCAGGTGCTGACAGAGGAGAACCTGGACGACCTCCTCGCGCGGGCCGGCTACCGCACCAAGGCCCAGGTCGATCACCTCGTCGCGTCGGTGCAGGCGCGCGCCGCGCCGCGCGTGGGGGTTCGCAAGCTACCGGAACGCGAGCCCGGAATGACGAGCGCTCCGCTCCCGCTCGCGCCGGTGGAGGCTCGACCGGAAGCCGTCGACCAGGCGGCCCAGACGCCACCCGAGTCTTCGGCATCGATCGTCGACGGTGCCGCGGCGAGCGGGCTCCCTTTGCCCGAGTCCGCCTGCGGGAAGCCGAAGCGGCCGCCCGAGATGCGCGCCGTCTCGGAGAGCCAGTGGTCCCTGCGCGTCACCATCGACCGCGCCTGCAACGAGGACCTCGAGATACTCAAGTCGCTCCTCGCGCACAAGATCCCGGACGGCGACCTCGCGGCGGTGCTCCACGAGGCGATCCGCTGCGGGATCGAGAAGCATGGCAAGCGCAAGGGCGCGGTCGCGCCAGAGAGGAACGTGAACCGGGCTGCGCCCTCTGCGGACCGCACGAAGGCGACGGCCACCATCCCGGCGGAGGTGCGGCGGGAGGTGTGGAGGCGCGACGGCGGGCGGTGCGCCTTCATCGCCGCGGACGGGCGCCGCTGCAACAGCCGGTGGAAGCTCGAGATCGACCACATCCACCCGGAGGCGCTGGGAGGATCGTCGACGGTGGACGGCCTCCGGCTCGCCTGTCGGGCCCACAACCTGCTTTACGCGGAGCGCGCGTTCGGGCGTGAGCACATGGACAGGTTCCGGCGTGAGCGGGGCGAGAGCCGGCCGTTCTCGCCGGACCCCGGCGCGCCGACCGCGGCCGGCGTGGAGATACGGGGCTCGCGAAACTGCGACGTCGTCGTTTACCCCTCCGGG
>DATIDF010000099.1:0-4559 GCA_035456445.1 Anaeromyxobacter sp. | reverse complement strand
GGCGGTACGGCTGCGTCTCGAAAGCGACGTGCCGCTCGGCGTCTTCCTCTCGGGAGGCCTCGACTCGAGCGCCGTGGTCGCCACCATGCGCGAGATCACGTCGGGCCGGATCGCGACCTTCTCGGTGGGCTTCGGCCGCGCCGCGCCCTCGTACGACGAGCTGCCGTACGCGCGGCTCGTCGCGCAGCGCTTCGAGACCGACCATCACGAGGAGATCCTCGAGCCCGACGTGCGCGCGATGCTTCCGGCGATGGTCCGGGCGTTCGACGAGCCATTCGCCGATTCCTCCGCGATTCCTACCTACGTCGTGGCGCAGTCAACCGCGCGTCACGTCAAGGCCGTCCTATCGGGAATCGGCGGTGACGAGACATTCGGCGGCTATCCGCGCTATCTCGGCCTGCGCGCGTCGAGGCTGCACGACCGTCTCCCGCGCTGGCTCCGCCACGCGTCGCGCGCGGTGGCCCGGCGGCTGCCCGACTCGAGCTCGAGCCGGAACTGGGGCGACCGCATCCGGCGCTTCGCCGAGCAACCCGACGCGACCCTGGGCGATCGATACATCGGCTGGACGCGCTTGTTCGACGACGCCGGGCTGGCGGCGCTGGCTGGGCCGGCGCTGGCCGCGCACCTGACGCCCGGTGTGGACGCGTCCCGGCAGGAAGTGTTCGCCTCCGGTGCGCCCCGCGACCCCGTGGACGGCGCGTTCCGCGTCGATCTGACCGCCTATCTTCCCGACGATCTCCTGGCCATGGCCGACCGCATGGGCATGAGCCACTCCCTCGAGGTCCGCGCCCCGTTCTGCGATCAGCGGGTCATCGAGGCGTGCCTGCGCCTGCCCCCGCGGACGAAGATTCCGGGCACACGGCTGAAGGGGCTGCTGAAAACCGCCTTCGCCGGAGTGCTGCCGGACCCGGTGCTCGCCCATCCGAAGCAGGGCTTCATGATCCCGCTCGGAAGCTGGCTTCGCCGCGACCTTCGCGCGACGCTGGAAGACCTCCTGGCCTCCCAGCAGGTGCGTGCGCGGGGCTTGTTCGACGTGGACGAAGTGGAGCGGCTCAAGCGAGAGCACCTGAGCGGCGCACGGACTCATGCCGACCGCCTCTGGACCCTGATGATGGCCGAGCTGTGGATGCGCGAGTACCTCGACCTGCACGGGCCCTGGACGCTCCGATGAGGACCGCGTGAACGACTCGCTCCGCGTCCTCATGGTCTCCGACGTGTCGCCATCGCACCCGGCCGGCGGGGGAGAGCGGATGCTCTGGGAGCAGGCGCGGCGGCTGGCCGCCCGCGGGCACGATGTTCGCATCGCGAGCCGTGCCGAGCCGGACGCCAACGTCCCCGCCTCCCACGAGCGGGAGGGTGTCCGGGTTCGACAGTTTCCCGTGAGCCGCCGATCGGTCGGGCGATTCATCACGAGCTCCATCCTCGGGGCGCGGCGCACGACGGCGGACGAGCTGGCGCGTCAGCCCGCGGACGTCCTGCACCTCCACCAGCCGCTCGCGGGTTACGGGGCGCTCGCCTCCGGCGCCGGACGGCGGCTTCCGGGACTCTACAGCTTCTACTCGCCGGCGCCGCTCGAGTATCGGTCGCGCCGAGGCATGACCGCCCGGCACCGCGCCGGTCTCGCGGGGGCCACGGGGACCGCGATGCTGTGGGCCTTCGAGCGCGCGTGCCTGCGGCGGGTCGCGCTGGTCCATGTGCTCAGCGACTTCGCGGCCAGCCAGCTGTGGAAGCTCTACGCCGTGCCGCAGGAGCGCATCGTCAAGATTCCCGGCGCAGCGGCGACGGAGCTGTTCCGGCCGGCCGCCGATCGCGGCGCGGTCCGGCGCGCGCTCGGGATGTCGACGGATCGGCCGCTCTTGCTCACGGTCAGAAATCTCGAGTCCCGCATGGGCCTCGACAATCTTCTGCGCGCGATGTCGATCGTGACGTTGCGATGGCCGGACGCCATGCTGCTGATCGGGGGCACCGGTTCGCTCCGCAAGGCCCTCGAGGCGCAGAGCCGCGAGCTCGGGCTCGCCCACCACGTGACGTTTCTGGGCTTCGTGCCCGACGCCGAGCTCCCTCGCTACTATCAGGCGGCCGACGTCTTCGTCCTTCCGACCCGCGAGCTCGAGGGCTTCGGGCTCGCCACCGTCGAGGCGCTCGCATGTGGCACGCCGGTCGTCGGTACGCCGATCGGCGCGACGCCGGAAATCCTCCGGCCGCTGTGCGCCTCGCTGGTCTTCGACGGCACGTCACCCGAGGTGATGGCCGAGGGCCTCGAGCGCTTCCTCGCGGACAAGACACGTGATCCCGAGAGCTACGAGCGTCTTCGCAACGCCTGTCGCGCGCACTGCGAGCGGCACTACGCATGGGCGCGCGCGACCACCGACCTCGAGCGGGCGCTGCGGCGCGTCGCCGCGGGGCGCGCCGACGCGCCCGCGGACCGCGGGGACCCGCCCGAGAGGCAGGCGAACGCGCCGGAGAAGGGCGAGAACGCGCCGTCGCGGCGCACGGAGGCGACCCGGCGGCGCACCGAGTCGGAAACGGCGTCCGTCTGTCCCGCGTGTGGTGAGCCGACTCGTCTCAGCGAGCTCGTCTATCGCGGAGTCCGTCATCGGCGGTGCGAAGGCTGCGGGAGCTCGCTCGCGAGGGTGCTGCCGACCGCGCTGGAGCTCCAGCGCCGGTACGAGACGGACTATCCGCGTCGCTTCGCACCCGAGCGGCTCACCACGGAGCGGGCGGGTCTCTTCCGCACGCTCCTCGATCGGCTCGCCGCCCTTGGCCTCGGTGGCCTGGATCGGCCCCGACTCCTCGACGTGGGCGGCGGCGGCGGGCATCTGGCGGCGCTCGGACGCGCCCGGCGCTGGGTCACGGTCAGCATCGATCTCGCCCACCCGGCGTGCGCCGCCGTGCGCGGGGATGTGCCGGCCATCCAAGCCGACGGCGCCCTGCTCCCGTTCCGGGACGGGACCGTCGACGCCGTCACGCTGGTCAACGTCGTCGACCAGGCGCGCGAGCCCGCCTCGATCATGCGCGAGGCGCACCGCGTGCTCGTCGCGGGTGGATTGCTCGCGCTCCGCGTTCCCAATGCCCGCTTCCACCGCGCGTGGGTGCGGCTCCTGATCTCGCTCGGCCCGCTTGCGAGGTCGCGGGAGTGGGACACCTATCCCATCGTTCACCACTTCGCGTTCACGCCCGCGGGACTCCGCCGCCTCGCCGAGCGCACGGGCTTCCGGGTGCTCGAGGTCGGAAACTCGGCGGTGGCCTCGCGAGAGGTGGGCCGGGTCGTGATCGCGGTGAGTGCCGCCGCCCTCGCGTGGCTCTCGCGCGATCGCTGCCTCGTCGGTCCGTCCGTGGAGCTCTTCGCGCGAAAAGGGCCGGGATGAGCGTCCACGTCCTCCACGCGATCACGCGGCTCACGCTCGGCGGCTCGTCGGAGAACACCATCGCCTCATGCGTCGCGCTGGCGCAGGCCGGCTACTCGTGCACGCTGGCCACGTCCTTTCGCGAGTCCGAGGCCACCTCGCTCGACGACGCGCGGCACCGCGGATGCCGAGTCGTGGACCTTCCGTCACTGGGCCGGGAGTTCGCCCCGCTCGGCGATCTGGTCGCGCTCCACCAGGTGCTCAGACTGATCAGAGCCGAGCGCCCGTCGATCGTTCACACGCACACCTCGAAGGCCGGCTTCATCGGCCGCCTGGCCGCCCGGATCACGCGCGTGCCGGCGATCATCCACCAGCCTCACGGCCACATCTTCTATGGCTACTACGGATCGCGCCGGACCGCGTTCTTCACGGCGCTCGAGCGCCGCGCCGCGCGGTGGAGCGACCGGATCATCACCCTGACCGAACGCGGGACGGAGGAGCACCTGACGCGTGGGATCGGCCGACCCGGGCAGTACGTCGTGGTGCCGAGCGGGGTCCCGACCGAGCGGCTGCGCGCCGCTGCACCGTCGCGGGGCGAGGCCCGCGCGCGTCTCGGGCTCGAGCCGGGAGCGTTCGCGATCGTCGGCCTGGGACGCCTCATTCCGATCAAGGGCTTCGATCTTCTAGTACGCGCGCTTCCGAGTGTCAGCGCCCACATCGACGCGGCGCGCGCACTGCTCGTCGGCGACGGGCCGGAGCGGTCCCGCCTCGAGGCGCTCGCCGCCTCCCTGAGCGTGAGCGGCCGCCTGCGGACGATCGGCGAGACGCGCGACGTGGCGCCGCATCTCGTCGCCGCGGACGTCGTGGTCGTCCCGTCCCGGAACGAGGGCATGGGCCGTGTCATCGTCGAGGCGATGGCGCTCGGCCGTCCCGTCGTCGCGACGGCCGTCGGTGGGATCCCAGCCGTCGTCACCGATGGCGAAACCGGCCGACTGGTCGAGCCCGACGACGTCGAGGCACTCGCGGCGTCGCTCGTCGAGCTCGGACGCGATCCCGCGCTCCGCCGCAAGCTCGGCGACGCCGCGCGGCAGCGCGCCGAGGCGTTCTCGACGGGGGTGGCACGCGAGAAGCTCCTCGCCGTGTACGGGGCGCTGGTCCGCGAGAAGGGCCTCGCGTGAGCCGGGTCCTCGTGCTGCTGGCCGTCTTCGTCGG
>DATIDF010000098.1:0-3787 GCA_035456445.1 Anaeromyxobacter sp. | reverse complement strand
TACAGCCGCTGCGACGCCTCCACACGCTCCCGCATCTGCGCGACCACGTCCTCCGGGGCCTCGATCGTCGCCTCGCCGCCGTACCCGAGCACGACGCCGAGCAGGTAGTTCCCGGGCGTCACCTTCACCGCGACGCTCACCGTCCCGTCCGCGTTCGCGCGCGCCCGGGGCCCGTACCGCTCGCGCGCGACCCGGGAGGCGTTGCCCTGGAACCGGAGCGTCACCTCGCGCTCGGCGCCGGACTCGAAGTACAGGCTCCGCTTCGCGTAGCGCGCGACCGGCGGACCCTTGTGCTCCCCGAACAGGCGTGTGCCGAGCTCGACGGACGCGATGCGGTCGAGCCGGAAGAGGTGCTCGGCCTCCTTCGCGAGGTTCCAGGCGGCGAGGTACCACTGACCGTCGCGCTGGAAGAGGAGGCGCGGCTCGATGACGCGCTTCTCGGCGGTGGCGTCTGCGACGGCGCGGTACTCGAGCGTGGTCTCGACGCGCTTCTCGATCGCCTCCCGGAGCGCGCCCGCCCACGGGCCCGGTGGCTCCGAGACTACGTCGAGGCCGGTCGCGAGCCGGTCCGCGTCCGGGCGCAGCGGCTCGGGGATCGCTCTGCGGAGCTTGCGCGCCGCGTCGCGCGCGGGCTTGCCTGCGTCCTTCTGGAACGGCGCGAGCGCGGCGAGGAGCACGGCACCCTCCGCGAGCGACAGCGCCGGCGGCTTGCCGAACGGCTCCGAGTACAGCGCGTGCACCGCGCCGTCCTCGACGAACAGGTGGACGGGCTCCTCGCCCTCGCCGGGATCGACCCAGAGCGATTCGAGCGCATCCACGTCCTCGATGACCTGCTTCGTCGAGCGCGCCCCCGTGAGCCGCGCTGCTTCGGCCAGCGGGATCCCCCGACCCGCGCGCGCGGCGCGTGAGGCCGCTGGGAGGAGGAGCAAGAGCCGGCGGAGTCGCCGGACGTCGTACGCCGCGGTCATGCGTTCCCCCAGCCCTGCGTCTCCATGAGCGACGCGAGGACCTTGCGAGCCACGGTGCGTGCCTCGGAGGGCTCGGTCACCTCCGCTTCCGGACCCCACGCGAGCGCCTGGCGCACGAGTCCCCGCAGGTTCCTGACCTCGAGCCGCGCGACGCGGGCGCCGGTCTCGTCCGTGGTCACCTTCGCGGACGGGAGGAGCTGCTTCGCGATGCGCGCGAGCGAGCCGCGGAAGCGCACGGTCGCGGCCGTGGGCGGGTGGACGTCGTAGTCCCAGATCTGCTGGCGCGACCACCTGCGGATGTCGAACGACTCCGGGATGTCGTAGTCGCCCTTCCTCCCGCGCTTGCCGCGAGCCTCGGCTTCGTCCTTCGGGAGCGCCACCTGCTTCAGCGCCCGCACGCGCGACAGGTAGAAGATGCGGATGCCGTCCCGGAGATGATCGTGGCCGACGAAGATCCACTCGCCGCGGCGGCGCGCCCAGCCGTAGACGTCGACGTCGCGTTCTACGATCTCTCCCTCCGACACGCGAAAGTACGACATGCGGACCCGGCGGCGCCGCTCCCACGCCTCGACCAGCTTCGGGAGGAGCGCGCCTTCGTCGGGGCTCCCGTCGGACCCCAGCTCCTCCGTCGCGGCCGCGCGCGGCGGGAGGCTTCGCGTGCCCACGACGAGCTTGCGCAGCGCGCTCTCCAGCTCGTCGCGGAGCGGGTGCTGCGAGAGCCGGAGCGCCGCGACCCCCGCGGTCCAGACCACGGCAGCCTCGTCCGGGCCGAGGTCGATCGTGGGCAGGAGCGACGAGCGCGCGTCGATGGAATAGCCCACCTGCTCGTCGCGCCCCCCGAGCTCCTCCGTCTCGAGGTGGAACCCGAGCCGCTTCAGCGCGTCCTTGTCCCGCGTGAACTTCCGCTCGGCCGTGTCGGGTCGCCCGCCATAGTCGTCGGGGAGCGCCGCGAAGAGCTGGGCGCGGGTGACGGGCTCGGACTGCGAGAGGATCCAGGCGGCGAGGCGGAGGAGGCGCGCCTCGTGAGGCTTCTTCTCCGTGCGGGGTTTGGCCATGGGCGTCGCGCGGAGTGTAGCGCACCGCCGCTCGAGAGCGACTCCGCGAGCGCGTCCATGATCTCGGGACGCGTGGTGTGGACGTGGAGGAGCGCGCCGCCACCGGGCTCCGGTTCCACGTCGCACCAGGGGACGAGCGCCCTCGGGACCGTGCTCCACGGCGGCTCGACGCGTATCGTCGCCGGCCGAGGCGGCCCGGCGTCAGGGTCGAGTAACCGGCGCATCGCGAAATAGACCGGATCGAAGCCTTCCGGCGCGGCTCCCGCGCGGCGCCGGGTCGGCCGAACCCGGAGGATGCGCGCGAGGTCGAGCACCCGGAGCGACCCGCGGTCCGCCGACCAGGTCGCGACGATCCAGCGGGGCGGCTCGAAGGCGAGGGCGAGGACGTCGACAACGCGCTCGACGGTGGACCGGTCCGTGTCGCGGAACCGGACCTGCGCGGAGCGCGCAGCCAGCAGGGCACGGGCGAGCTCGAGCAGGGCGCGCAGCTCGCGGGTCCGGTTCACGGAGATATCGTCGCGCTCGCGCGGACATGCGGTGCGTCAGCAGGATGGGCTCAAGGGAGGTCGGCGAGCGGCGCCTACGCGGGGAGCACGGCGAACCCCAGCGCCCTCGCATTGCGCCGCACCCGGTCGTCGCAGGAAGCTACGTCGAAGCCCCCGAGCGCGTCGTCCAGCACGCGCAAGCACGCGAGGTGGATGGCGTCGAGCGATCGAACCGGCTCTTCGGGGAAGTCGTCACGCGCCCGCCGGAGCACCTCGTCGTCGAGCGCGATCGTGTCGCATGAGCGCTCGAACGCAGCGAGCTGCCGTTCAGCTTCGCGCGCCTCGGCGGCGTCGAGACGGAGCTCCCGCCTCGCGCGCGCGATCGCCCTCGCCGCCTCGACGAAGGTGAGCGCGGACGTGAAGAGTCCCTCGCCCGAGAGCACCGTTCGCAACGCCTCGTCCCCGTCCAGGAGCACCCGCAGGAGCGCGCTCGTCTCCACGTACAGGTGACGACTCACTCCTCACGCTCCGCGTCGAGGAGCTCCTGCGAGGAGCCGCGGCGGAGTCGGACGCGCGGCAGCGATGCCCAGTCCATGGAGCCGGGGGCCGCAGCAGGTCTCAGCAGCCCGCGATCGACGAGCTGCCGATAGCGGAGCTCC
Source organism: Anaeromyxobacter sp. (assembly GCA_035456445.1). Classification (GTDB taxonomy): domain Bacteria; phylum Myxococcota; class Myxococcia; order Myxococcales; family Anaeromyxobacteraceae; genus Anaeromyxobacter. The sequence goes on along the minus strand of DATIDF010000098.1, from coordinate 620 downwards.
GCAGGCGATGCGCTTCTCTCCGCCGCACCGGGTGGACGAAGCTCTGCGACGACCCGGCCTCGATCGGTCACCAGCACCACGTCGCCGCGTGCGACGTCGCGAAGGTACCCGCTGAGATGCGTCTTGAGCTCGCGAACGCCTACGGTCCTCATGAAAGTGATGTAGTCACACGGCACCACAAAATCAAGGAGCGAACGAGCGCTGGGGTGGCGAGACCACGATCTCGAAGGCTTCGTCGCGCAGGAACCGTTCGATGAGTCGCCCGGGAGGCCCGTCAGGCTGGATGATGGCACTGGCGTAGACGTTCGCGTCGAGGACGGCGCGGATCAACGGTCACTTGGCCCCGCGCCGCGGCTTTCGGCCCTTCTTGCGGGCCCAGCGCTGCGCCTCGAGGGCAAGCTCCGTCGCCTCATCCTCGCTCACCGCGGTTCCCTGCTTCTCGAGGAAGTCGAGGGCGTGGCGGCGTGCGAAGCGGCGCATTTGCTCCAGGCGCTCGACTGGAACGAGCGCGGCCAGGGGCTTGCCCTTCCGTTCAATGACGAACTCGTCGTGCCGCAGCGCGACGCGGTTGAGCAGGTCGCCGATCCGCTGGCGAACCTCGATGGTGGACACCTTCTCCG
>DATIDF010000097.1:0-5939 GCA_035456445.1 Anaeromyxobacter sp. | reverse complement strand
CGGGCCGCCTCGGGAGACACTTCGAACATGACCACGCCCGACCCGCAGAAGAGGATCTCGTACCTGCCGACTCCGGGGCTCTCCTACGATCCCTCGGAGCCGAAGTACTGGGACGCGCCGGCGCTCGAGGGCGAGGTCCGGCGGGCGTTCGAGATCTGTCACGGCTGCCGGATGTGCTTCAAGTACTGCGACAGCTTCCCGCGCCTGTTCACGCTGCTCGACCAGAAGTACGACGGGGACGTCCACCGGCTCGACGCGGGCGACGTCGCGCAGGTGATGGACGCGTGCTTCCAGTGCAAGCTGTGCGAGGTGCAGTGCCCGTACACGCCGCGTGACGGGCACGAGTTCCGGCTCGACTTCCCCGCGCTCGTCCACCGCTACCGCGGCGTGCAGAGGAAGGGCAAGCCGCGCACGCTGCGGCAGCGCGTGCTGAACGATCCGGACGGCGCCGCGCGCTTGGCGCGCCTGTCGTTCGGCGCCGCGAACGCGGCGAACCGGTCGCGGCCGCTGCGGGTCCTCATGGAGAAGGTGGTCGGGATCCACAGGGACAAGAAGCTCCCCGACTTCGCCGCCCAGCCGTTCGACCGATGGGCGGAGCAGAACGGCTACGTGAGGCCGGAGCCGGGCGGGGAGGCGGTGCTCTTCCAGACCTGCTTCGTGCAGCACAACGAGCCGGAGCTCGGCAGGGACGCGCTGTTCGTCCTGCGCCGCTGCGGCGTCGATGTGCGCGTCGTGAAGGGGCTCCTCTGCTGCGGGATGCCCGCGTGGGAGCACGGCGACCTCGAGGCGCTGCGGCGCCAGGCGCGCCACGACCTCGACCTGCTCATGCCGCACGTCGACAGGGGCGCGAAGGTGCTCGTCGTGAACCCGACCTGCTCGATGATGATGCGCCGAGAGTGGCCGCACCTGCTCGACGGCGCGGACCGCGCGCGCGCCGAGACGCTCGCGCCTGCGGTGATGGACGTGTCCGAGTACCTGTGGTCGATCCGGAACGAGGAGCGGTTCTCGACGGCGTTCAAGTCCGCGCCCCCGGGAGGCAAGGTCGCCTACCACGCGCCGTGCCACCTGCGCGCGCAGGCGGTCGGGTTCAAGGGGCGCGATCTGCTCCGGAAGATCCCGGGCGTCACGGTGGCGGCGACGGTCATGGAATGCTGCGGCCACGACGGCACGTTCGCGATGACGCTGGAGGGCTTCGAGCCGTCGCAGCGCATCGGGAGGAAGGCGTTCGACGGGATGAAGGCCGCGGACGCCGGGACATGGGCGACGGACTGCCCGCTCGCGGCGCTCCAGTTCGAGCAACACGCCGGGAAGAAGCCGCTCCACCCGCTCTCCCTGCTCGCGCGCGCCTACCGGGGAGAGGGCTTCGGCGAGGGCGGCGAGGGCGGCGAGGGAGGTGCGCGATGAGGCGGGTGCGGCGCGAGGAGCTCCTGGAGCTCACGACGTACGAGCGCGCGCGGCCCGAGATCCGGCCGGCCGTGCTCGAGGCGAAGCGGCGACGGCGAGTGCACGCGGGCGGCGTGCTGACGTTCCTCTTCGAGAACCCGGCGACCGTGCGCTACCAGGTGCAGGAGATGATCCGTGCCGAGCGCATGACGCGCGAGGAGGACATCCGGCACGAGCTCGAGACGTACAACGAGCTGCTGGGCGGGAAGGGCGAGCTCGGCGTGTCCTTGCTCATCGAGGTCACGGATCCCGCCGAGCGCGATCGCAGGCTGCGCGAGTGGCTCGCCTTGCCGAGGCACCTGTACCTGAAGCTCGCCGACGGCCGGAAGGTGCGGGCCCGCTTCGATCCGAGACAGGTCGGCGACGACCGACTCTCGTCGGTGCAGTACCTCAAGTTCGACGTCGGGGGCGAGGTCCCCGTCGCGGCGGGATCCGACCTTCCCGGCTTGTCGGTCGAGGCGCCGCTCGACGACGAGCAGCGCGAGGCGCTCCGCGCCGACCTGGCGGGCGACGCCTGACCCGGCCCGGTTGGGGCGATGCCGCTCGGCTCCGGCGGGGCTAACTCTGAGGGGTGGCGAGCGCACGCTCGCCCGCAGGAGGCCCCGCATGCGACGCCACCCGAACGCTTCCCGTGCCCTCGCCCTCGCCGTCCCGCGTCCCGCGACGACCGAGTGGCAGGAGTGGGTGGTGGCGCTCGTCGCAGTCGCCATCTTGTTCGCGGCCTTGCTGCGCTGACCCGAGGCGCATGAGACCGGAGCCGAGGCGGGTACCCGCAGCGACGCGCGCCGAGGCGTACTGCTTCCGTACGCCGCAGGCGCAAGGAGCGAGGACGCCCGCCGCAGGCCCGGTATCGTGCGCCGAGCCTAGCGCAGGTCCCGGAGCGTGCGCGCGGCAAGCCGCCGGCGCAGGACGAGGAACAGCTCGGCGGCCGCGATCGCGTCGGTGAGCGCGTCGTGCGTCGCATACTCCGGGAGCGCCATGCGACGGCGCGCGGCGGTGAGGTTCAGCTCGGGCTCGAACGCGGGTGCGTCGGGATCCACGAAGCGCGCGCGCCGCGCGGCCTTGAGCAGCAGCGCGACGGTGTCCACGACGGGGGGGGCTGGCCAGCGCCGCCCCGCCTGGCGGTACGCCCGCCGGAGAAAGCGCACATCCACGGCGGCGTTGTGCACGAGGAGCGCCCCTTCGCGGATGCGTACGTCGATCTCAACGAGCACCGAGGCGATCCTCGGCGCTTCGCGCACGTCGTGCGGTACGAGGTGATGAGCGCGCATGGAGTCCGGCCGGATGCCCCCCGGAGCGTCGGGGCGCACGAGGGAGGCATAGGTCTCGGCGAGCCGGATCGCGCCGCCTCGGACTGGCACCATCCCGACCGCGAGGATCGGGTCCGACTTGGCGTCGAGCCCGCCGGTCTCCAGGTCGAGCGCCCAGTACGTGACGCCTTCCCACGGCGGCGAGGGCCAGAGCACGAGCCCGTTCCTAGCACGCGGCGCGCCCGCCGTCGTCCCGCGCGGCGCGCCGGTCTCCCGCCTCCTCGCCCGTCCGCGCGGTCCTTCTCGAGATCTCCGCGCACGTGCCGGTTGGCGCGCGCCCAGCGCGTGCGAAACGTCGGGGGTGGATTGGGGGAAGTATGGCTCGCATCGCCTTCATCGTGGACGACATGTTCGAGGACTCGGAGCTCCGCGTACCGTACGATCGGCTCCGCGAGGCGGGGCACGAGGTGATCCTCGTCGGGCTGCAGCAGGGAAAGCGGATCGAGGGCAAGCAGAAGAAGGAGAAGCTGACCATCGAGCGCGCGGCGAAGGACGTCCGCGCCGACGACTTCGACGCGCTGGTCGTCCCCGGCGGCTACTCGCCCGATCACCTTCGGATGAGCCTCGACATGGTGCGGCTCACGCGCGACATGTTCGTCGCCGGCAAGCCGGTCGCGGCGGTGTGCCATGGCCCTTGGATGCTCGTCGAGGCGGACGCGATAGACGGGCGTACCGTGACCTCCTGGCCCTCGCTCAAGACCGACCTCATCAACGCCGGGGCGCGCTGGGTGGACCGCGAGGTGGTCGAGGACGGGAACCTCATCACCTCGCGCAACCCGGGCGATCTCTCCGCGTTCTCCGCCGCGATCCTGCGACAGCTCGCGCGCGCGGCCGAGGCGCGCCGGCCGTCCACGGGGGGCGAGGCGCCCGGCGAGACCCCGACGGTGCATTGACGCAGGTCCCGGAGCGCGAGGCGCGCTCTGGCGGTGGTCCGCGCTGCAGGCCCCTAATTCGCCGGGTGTGTCGAAGCACTCTTGCCGAATGCTCCGCAGATGGAGCTCCTGCTCGTCCGGCACGCCATCGCGGCGCGGACCTCGGCGCGCGACGCGCAGGCGGACGCGCGCCGGAGGCTGACGCCCGAAGGGCGCCGGCGGATGATCCGCGGTGCGCGCGGGCTCACGGCGCTCGTGCCGGAGCTCGACGCCGTCGTCCCGAGCCCGCTCGCCCGGGCGGTCGAGACCGCGCGTATCCTGGCCGACGCCTACGGGCTCACGCCGGGCGACGGGATCGCCGCGCTCGCCCCCGGACGCCCTCCGCAGGAGGCGCTCGATCATTTGCGCACGCTCGGCGGCGGCACCGTCGCGCTCGTCGGGCACGAGCCGCACCTCTCCAGCCTCGCTGCGCTGCTCGTGGCCGGCGATCCCGCGCCGCTGTTCACGTTCCGGAAGGGCGGCGCGTGCCTGCTCGAGATCGGCGACGCGCCGCGTCCGGGCGGTGCGCGCCTGCGCTGGCTCGCGACGGCGAAGCTCCTGCGCATGCTCGGAGCGCGCGAGGGGAAGCGGTGATCGGCGGGTCGCGTCGAGCGCCCAATCGCCCGCCCGCCGGTGGCGAGCCGGGGCGCCGCGGAGCAGATTCGAGGCATGCCGCTCTCGACCGTTCCCGCGCGCGCGGAGGGCGGGTTCCACGTCGTCGTCGAGGCCCCGCGCGGCGCGACGCTGAAGCTCAAGCACGATCCGGAGCTTGACGTGATGATCGGCCACCGTCCGCTGCCGCTCGGGTTCGCGTACCCGTACGACTGGGGGTTCGTGCCCGGGACGAGGGCCGCCGACGGCGATCCCGTGGACGCGCTCGTCTACTGGGACGTGGCGAGCTATCCCGGCGTCGTGATCCGCTGCCGCGCGCTGGGGGTCCTCGGGCTCGAGCAGGACGCGAAGGGAGGCGGGCGCGAGCGGAACGACCGGATCCTGGCGCTCCCGCTCGTCCACCCGCGCGGCGCGGGGCTGCGCACGCACGCGGACCTCGACCGCCGCGTGCTCGAGGAGATCGAGCACTTCTTCACGTCGTCCGTGTTCTTCGAGCCGAAGAACCCGCGCCTCCTCGGGTGGGACGGTCCCGACGCCGCGGAGCGGCTCCTCGACGGAGGCTAGGTGGCGAAGCCGACGGAGATTCCCGGGCTCGGGCCCGACACGCCGCTGGCCGTGGCCGGGCCGCTCCTCGTCCGCGGGCGCCTCGACGACGTGCGCCGGTTCGAGGCCGCCCTGGCGGGTGACGGCGAGCCCGACATGGACGCGGTGCACGACATGCGCATCGCGACCCGGCGGCTCCGCGCCGCGATCGTGCTCTTCGGGCGCGGCGAGCTCGCCGCGCTCGAGGACGAGGTGAAGGCGCTGCAGGACGCGCTCGGCGAGGTCCGCGACGGTCAGGTGCAGCGGCGCTGGTTCGCGCGGCGCGCCGAGAAGGGCGCCGAGGACGGCGCGCTCGTGGAGTGGGCCGGAGCGGGCGTGCCGAAGGCGAGCAAACGGCTCCGGCGCGCGCTCCGCGCGTGGCAAGGTGCCGTCGCGCCTACGGTCGCGCGCGCGGCGCCGAACGCGGCAGCGAAGGGGAAGCTCCAGGGGAAGCGGCTCGCGAAGGAGCTGCGGGCGCGGCTGCGGACGCTGAAGCGCCGCCTCGCCGCGGTGCGACAGGACCCGTCGGCGCGCGCGGCGCACCGGCTCCGCATCGCAGCCAAGAAGCTCCGGTACCTCGCCGAGCTCGTGCACCCCGGCTTTCCGGGGCCGGCGGAGCGGATGCTCGAGGCGCTCGTGCCGCTCCAGGAGCGTCTCGGCGATCTGCACGACACGGACGTGCGGATCGAGCGGCTCGAGCGGCTCGCCCGCAAGGGCGCGCGCCGCGAGCGGCAGCCCGCGCGCGCGACCCTCGGCTCGCTCCGGAAGGAGCGCGCCCGCGAGGAGCGGGCGCTGCGCCGCGAGCTCGCGCGGTGGCGCGACGAGCGGATCGTCCGGTCGCTCCGGCGCGGGCTCACACGTCCTGAAGGAGTGGGCGCTGGTCCGCGCCAGGCACGGACTCGTCGAACGGCCGCGACCTCGACCCCGACTCCGACCCCGACCTCGACCCCGACCTCGACCCCGACCCCGACCCCGACCTCGACCCAGACCTCGACCCAGACCTCGACCCCTCGCTCCGAGTCGCTCCCCGTCCTCATCGGCAACCGCACGCTCCTCGCCGATCACGGCGTCGCGCTTCCGC
>DATIDF010000096.1:0-11908 GCA_035456445.1 Anaeromyxobacter sp. | reverse complement strand
CGCCGGGCGCTCACCACCGCCGCGGCCACCCGCGGCGTCGATCGCGGAGCATCTCCCGCGCCGCGTTGTAGCCACAAGCGCCCATGACCCCGCCTCCCGGGTGCGTGGCGGCGCCGCAGAGGTAGAGGTTCTCGATGGGCGTTCGGTAGTCGGCGAGGCCCGGAAGCGGGCGCATCGAGAAGAGCTGCGGCAAGGTCATCGCGCCCTGGAAGATGTTCCCGCCGGTGAGGCCGAAGCGACGCTCGAGGTCGGGCGGGGCGAGCACCTCGCGCGCGACGACCGAGGCCGTGAAGCCCGGCGCATACGCCTCGAGCACCGCGAAGCAGCGGTCTGCGAACCGCTCTCGCTCCTCGTCCCAGCTCCCACGAGCGAGCCGGTATGGCGCGTACTGGACGAACATCGACATGAGGTGCTTGCCGGCGGGGGCGACGCTCGGGTCGACCGCGGAGGGGATCGTGCACTCGAGGATCGGCGCGCTCGAGGGCAGTCCGGCGCGCGCGTCATCGAAGGCGCGCTCGAGGTAGTCCATCGAGGGCGCGACGTGGATCGTCCCGCGGTGCTCCGGGCCGGGCGCGTCGCCGCCGGGGAGGGCGCGGAAGCGGGGCAGCGCGGCGAGCGCGACGTTGATCTTCACCGAGCCGCTCGCGTAGTCGATCCGCCGCGCCCGGGCTGCGACCTCCGGCGGGAGGTGCCGCTCGCCGACGAGATCGAGGAGGGTGTGGGTCGCGTCGGCGTTCGAGGCGATGCGCCGGGCGAAGAGCTCGCTGCCGTCCTCGAGGACGACGCCCTTCGCTCCCCCATCGCGGACGAGGATCCGGGAGACGCGCGCGCCCGTCCGGATCTCCGCGCCGGCCGCCCGCGCAGCGCCGGCGATCGCCTCGGCGAGGACGCCCATCCCGCCGCGGACGTAGCCCCATACCCCTCGCGCGCCGTCGACCTCGCCCATGACGTGGTGGAAGAGCACGTAGGCGGTGCCAGGAGTGGAGGGCGAGGCCCAGGCGCCGATGATGGCGTCCGTCGCGAGCGTCGCCTTGAGCGCGTCCGACTCGAACCAGCGGTCGAGCACGTCGCGCGCCGCGCCGGTGAGGATCTCCACCGCCGCGGGACCGTCGGCGCCGAGGCGAAGGAAGCGCGCGCCCATCCGCGCGAGCCGCAGGAGATCGCGGGGCCGCCCCGAGAACGGATCGGGCGGCGTCTCGAGGAGCATCGGCTCCACGGCGCGCGCGATGCGCTCGAGCTGCGCCTCGTAGTCCGGTAGCCGCGCGGCGTCGCGCTCCGAGAGCTTCGCCACCTCGCGCTGGTTCCGGGTGAGGTCGGGGCCGAGGAAGAGCGAGCGGCCGTCGGGGAGCGGCGTGAACGACGACGGATCGCGGCGAAGGACGTCATAGCCGTGTCGGTCGAGCTCGAGGTCTCGCACGATCTCCGGGCGGAAGAGGCTCACGACGTAGGCGGCGGTGGAGACCTTGAACCCGGGCCAGGTCTCCTCGGTCGTGCAGGCGCCGCCGACGCGGTCGCGCGCCTCGAGCACGAGGACGCGCTCGCCCGCGCGGGCGAGGTAGGCCGCGAGGACGAGGCCGTTGTGGCCTCCGCCGACGACGATGGCGTCCCAGCTCAGCACGGGGGCACGCGCGCGCGCCGCGGGAACGGTGCGGCGTCAGCGCGCGTGCTCGGCGGTGGCGAGGGCCGCGCGCTCCATGCAGGGTCGCTACGCCTGGTGGTGGATGCAGAGGATGTTGCCGTCCGGATCCTTGAACCAGGCGCAGGTTTCGCCGTCCTTCTCGAGGAGACCGTCCTTCGTCTTGAGTGCCGGGTAGTCGTAGTCCTCGAACCGCACCCCGCGGGCGCGCAGGTCGTTCATCTCGGCGCGCACGTCGGGCACCTCCCAGGTCATGGCGGTGTGATCCGACTTCGGCGGCGACTCGCGCGGATAGAGCTCGAACTCCCCCCCTTCTCCCTGGAACAGCACGTCGCCGTTCGGCAGCGTGCGCGTCGCGTGCAGGCCGAGCTGCTGCTCGTAGAAGCGGCGCGCGCGGGCGACGTCGGTGACGGGCAGCATGGCCGTGAAGTGGCGATTACCGAGCATGACGTTCCTCCTGTCCGTGGTGCTACTGCGCATGCACCGTAAGCGGCGCGGCAGCGTGCCGCGCTTGTCCTCCGGGGGATCCCACGCGCGAGGGCAGCGGCGTGCGGACGGGCGCCGCCCCGGACGCCGCCAGCCCGCGTGGCGATGGCCGCCGAGCCGTCGGCGCGGCGCGGGCGAGCCGCCGATCCGAGGCGAACGCGCGAGTGGCGCCGATCGACCTCGGGACGTAGCATGCGCGCCCCATGGAGCACCGCACCGTCACTCGCTTCCGGCTGAGGCCCGACGCGTCGCGCGCCACCGCCCGGCGGATGAACCGCCGCTTCGCGGCGACGTTCGTCGCGGTCGTCGTCCTCGTTTTCGCCGCGTACGCCGCGGGGATGCGCGACACGGGGCGTGGGGTCGACTCGCTCGTGATCCCTTTCGCCCTCCTGCTCGTGCTGGCGGCGTTCTCGTACGCGCGGAGGATGCGCCGCTTCCGGTCCCGATGGCTGTCGTTCGAGATCGCGCTCGAGGACGAGGCGATCGGGCGGGCGGTCATCGGGTTCCCGTCCGTCCGGATCGTTCGCGACGACGTCGCGTCCATCGAGGAGATCGGGGCGGGCCTGACCGTGCGCGCCCGCGACGGCCGCGGGATTGTCGTGCCGCGCGAGCTCGACGGCTACGAGCGGGTGAGGGACACGCTCGCCGGCTGGCGAGCGATCGTGCCACGCTCGTCCTGAGACCGAAGCGCCCGGCGGCTATTGCTTCAGCTGAGGCCGGTGCTGCGCCTCCTCGTCGAAGCCGTGGGCGACCACCACGTGGTAGACGGCGTACGGCTCCTCGCCCGAGCCGCCCACGAGCTCGAACAGGAACTGCCCCTGATCGCCATCCGGGTCGGGCATCGCCTGCACGAACAGGACCTCGCGCGCCTCCACGAGGATCTCGCCGAGGAGCTGCTTGCCGCGCATGACCTGGATGGTCGGCGTGCGATCCTCGTCCTCGTCCAGATGCCAGTGCAGGTCCTCGTGGTCGTACAGGTAGGCGTCGGAGGTGCCCGCCCGCAGGATGCAGTTCGGGTGGCGCTTCAGCCAGCGCCAGAAGCGGTCGAAGGCGAGGGTGGTGCCGGTCTCGACGGTCACGGGCATGGCAGGAAATATACCTGCCGGTCGTGCGAATCCCCGTCCAGACGGGAAGGAGCGCCCGACGGGCCGGGCTGCCCGGTCGACGTCCTGGCTGGGGGTCGTCAGGATCGTCCGCGACGGGTTCCCCCCTCGCGGGCCGGACACTCGGTCGCGCAGGGACGTATGCAGGGGGCAGAACGCCCACGATCGGGCGCCGCCGGACGGAGGTGCGCCATGCAGTGTCAGGACCTCATGAAGAGCGAGGTCGAGTCGTTCCGCGAGAGTGACCCGGTCCTCGCGATCGCGCGGCGCATGCGCGAGGTGAACATCGGCTTCGTCCCCATCTGCGATCGCGACGGGCACCCCGTCGGCGCGCTGACCGACCGGGACCTCGCGCTGCGCGTATGCGGAGAGGATCGCCGCGCGAGCGAGACGCGCGCCGCGGCGGTGATGACGCGCGAGATCATCACCTGCCGCGACACCGATCCGATCGAGGCCGCCGAGCAGCTCATGGCGCGCTACCGCAAGTCGCGGATGATGATCGTCGACGAGGACGGTCGCCTGGTCGGCGTCATCAGCCTCTCCGACGTCGTCGAGGAGGAGGACGATCGCCGCGCGGCAGAGACGATGCGGCAGGTCTCCGAGCGCGAGCTACACTAGCGGTCTCGCGCCTGCGGTGCCCGCTCGGCGAGCGTCGAGGCCGAGTCGACGCGCCCGTCGCGCAGGTACAGGCGCGGCACCCGCGCGGTGATGCCGGCCAGGATCTCCCACGAGATCGTGTCGGCGAGCGACGCCAGCTCGTCGGCGTCCACTCGCTCCTCGCCGTCCCTGCCGATGAGCGTCGCGACGTCCCCCGCGCGCACCTCGGGGACCGCCGTCACGTCCACCATGCACATGTCCATCGCGACGCGCCCCACGACCGGCGCGCGGCGTCCGCGCACGAGCACGTGGGCGCGATTCCCGAGCGAGCGGCGGTAGCCGTCTGCGTACCCGCACATGAGGAGCGCGATCCTCGAGGGTCGCGTCGCCGCCCACGTCCGGCCGTAGCCGACCGTCGCGCCGCGATCGACCTCGAGCACGCGCGCGACGCGGCTCCGCAGGGAGAGCACCTGGCGCAGGTCCGCGTCCGTGCCGCACCACGGCGCCGGCCGGTAGCCGTACATCGAGAGGCCGGTTCGCACGACCTCGAGCGCCATCTCGTGGTCGAGGAGCACGCTCGCCGACGCCGAGCAGTGGCGCTCCGGGATCCACGGCACCTTCGCCGAGACCTCGCGCAGCACCTCGAACTGCCGGCGCGTGAAGCGCTGATCGCCCTCCTCGGCCGCGGCGAAGTGCGTGAAGAGCCCCTCCACCGCGAGCTGCGGGATGGCGCGCAGGCGGGTCGCGAGGGCGACGAGCGCGTCGGGCGCCAGGCCGTGCCGGTTCAGGCCCGACTCGAGCTCGAGGTGGACGGGGACCACCCCCCCGCGCCGCTGGGCGGCTGCGGCGAGCGCCTCGGCGACGTCGGCCGAGCCCACCGTCGGGCGGACGCCGAGCGCGACGACCCGGTCCGCGTCGGTCGGGGGCGTGTAGCCGATGACCAGGATCGGCGCGTCCACCCCGGCCCGCCGGAGCTCCTCCGCCTCGTCCACGCAGACGACGCACAGCGCCGACGCGCCCGCGGCGAGGGCGGCCCGGCCGACGGCGACGGCGCCGTGCCCATAGGCGTTCGCCTTCACGACGGCGTACAGCCTTGCGGGTGCCGCGCGTGCGGCGAGCAGGCGGACGTTGTGCGCGACTGCGTCGAGGTCGACCTCGGCCCAGACCGGACGGCCGCCCCACTGGGAGGGGTTCGTGGACATGGCCGCCAATATACCCGCGACGCCACCCTTCTCGGGGCCGAGGAGGCGCCCGCCCGCTCGTGACGCGGCCGCGCCGAGGCGCCGCGTGGCAAGATCGCGAAATTGCCTGCAACCTGCGGCGGGCCGGCCGGGCGCCGAGGAGGGATCGTCGTGAGCAGCCGCTACCAGCAGCTCTGCCAGTCGCTCGAGAACGCCCGCTCGCAGTTCGCCGCCTACCGCTCCGAGTGCGTCCTGTTCGCCGCGACGCTGTCGCGCGGCCTCATCGACCACGCCGGCTGGCCCCGAGAGCTCGTGACCTACGAACCCCTCCCCGGTGACGCGCCCGCCGCGCCCACCCACCGGATCGAGGACGCCATGCACCTCGACGCGGACGCGTTCTGGCACGTGGGCCTCCGCCTCGCGATCGAGGAGCCGCGCGCCCGCGACTCGATCCTCCTTCGCGTCCGCTTCAAGAAGCTCGACACGCGCTACATCGTGAGCCTCTTCGGCTTCGAGGACTTCGAGGTCTCCTCGCCCACGCCGGAGCAGCTGCACCCGGTCTACGAGTCCATCCTGAACGCCGTGCGGCGCCACTACGACTACGGGCTGCGCCTGTTCCTCGAGAACGGCGGGCGCGGGCTCAAGATCCCCGTCTCGACGGACCGGCTGCTCGAGCTCGCCCGGGGCGCGCCGCCGGTGGCGGCGCCGGAGGAGGCGGGCGAGACGGGGGAGGGCGGGGAGGGGGAGGCGATGGAGGGGACGGAAGAGGCCGCGCCAGCGCCGCGCTCCAAGCCGGCGGCCTCGCCCCGGGCGAAGTCGTCCGCGGCAGCGCCGCCCTCGAAGGCGGCGGTCAGCCGACGAAGCTCTCCTGGTAGCCGGGGTCCTCGACCCCCAGCGCCGCGGGGGTCGCGGCGAGCGGGAGGTAGCAGTCGAGCATGACCGCGAGCTCGCTCGTCGAGCGGACGCCGATCGATCCCTCGTAGGCGCCCGGGTGCGGGCCGTGCATCACGCCCGCGGGGTGGTGGGAGATCGAGCCCGGACCCACGCCGCGCCGTGAGGTGAACTCGCCGCGGACGTAGAACAGGATCTCGTCCACGTCGACCGACGCGTGCGGGTAAGGGCAGGGGATCGCGTCGGGGTGGAAGTCCACGACGCGCGGCACGAACGAGCACACGAGCGCGCCGCGCGCGGCGAACGTGCCGTGCCAGGTGGGCGGCAGGTGCACGAGCCCGGCGCGCGGCTGGAAGTTCAGGATCGGGAACGCGAACGGGTACACGGCGCCGTCCCAGCCCACCACGTCGAGCGGCGACGTGTCGTAGCGGAACGCGTGGAACGCGCCGGCGCGCTTCACGAGGAGCTCGCGGATCCCCTCGTCCATCGGCCCCTTCCACTCGACGCGGCGGAAGTCGCGGTGCGAGTAGGGCGCGTCCATGCGGAGCTGCCCGGTCTCGTTCCGCCACTGCGACGGAAGGTGAACGCCGCCCGAGAGCTCGAGGGACAGCCAGCGCTGCGGGCCCGGATCCGGCACGAAGCGATGGAGGAGGCCCTTCGGGACGTAGACGTAGTCGTCCCGCGCGAATCGGAGATCGCCGAGCGGCGAGCGAAGGAGGCCACCCCCCTCGAACACGAAGAAGAGGTCGTCGCCGTCGCCGTTCGAGAGGTAGACCGGGTCCTCCGCGGTGGGGGCGGCGAGGCCGATCGTCACGTCGCCGTTGAAGAGGAGCGGGACGCGCGCGCTCGCGGAGGGGCCGGCCGGCGTCCGGAGATCCTGCGTACGGTAGTGGCGCTTCAGGAGGCCGCGCGGCGGGGCCGGCTGCGGCAAGCTCCAGCCGTGGCGGACCTCGGCGGCGTGCGTCGCGTGCGGGCGGTGGAGGTGGTACGCGAGCGTGTACGGACCGTCGAACCCGGCGCGCGTGAACGCCTCCTCGTGGAGGAGCCGGCCCTCGGCGTCGCGGAACGCGATGTGGTGCTTCCGCGGTACCGCCCCCTGCACCATCCGGTCGAGCATGGCTACCCGCGCCCCTCGTGCTGCTGCTCGCGCTCGATCGACTCGAAGAGCGCGCGGAAGTTGCCCGCGCCGAACCCCTCGTCGCCCTTGCGCTGGATGATCTCGAAGAAGAACGGGCCGGCCTCCTTCTCGTGGTAGAGGCCCGCCGCGTCGCGCAGGAAGATCTGGAGCAGGTACGAGTGCGCGCCCGCGCCGTCCACCAGGATCTCGAGCTCCTGGAGCGTCTTCACGTCCTCGTCGATCCGGGCGATGCCGGTGCGCCGGATCCGCTCCGGGAGCGCCTCGTAGTACGCCGCGGGCGTCGGCATGAACTCGATGCCGCGCGCGCGCATGCCGCGCACCGCCGAGAGGATGTCCGCCACGGTGAGCGCCGCGTGCTGGATGCCGTCGCCGCGGTGCTCCTCGTTGAACACGTTGATCTGCGAGGACTTGAAGGCCGGGCGCCACGGCTCGTTGTTCGCGAACTTCACGCCGGAGGCGAAGTCCTTCATCACGACGGAGCGGAGCCCCGAGCCCTGCTGCGCCTCGAGCGCCGCGCGCTTCGCCTCGGCCGCGTCCTTCGTGTGGAACTGGACCTCCCAGAACTCCTCCATCCCGAGCACGTGCTCCATCCACAGGAGCGCCGGCTTCATCGTCTGGAAGTTGGAGGTGAGGTGGTCGACGTGGCCGAAGCCGAACGCGTTCTTGCCGCCCAGCGGCGCCGGGTGGCGCGCGACGCCCGGGTAGAGGCCGCGGTAGCCGCGCCGCTCGACGAAGCGAAAGGTGGTGTCGCCGAGCGGGGTCGTGATGTTGAACGTGCGCAGGGTCCCGCCCTCGTCCTCGTGCACCTGGAGGTCGGTGATGGGGGTGCCGCCGCGCTCCTCGAGCAGCCGGAAGCACCGCTCCGCGTCCTCCACCTCGAAGATCACCGTCCCGATGCCGTCGGGGTGCTTTCGGAGGTAGCGCCAGGCGCGCCCGCCCTCGCCGAGCGGTTGCGAGCAGACGATCCGCACGTCGCCGGCCTCGAACGCGGCGGAGTGCTGGTGCCCCTCGCGGTCGAGCGAGGAGGTCGACGCGCCCGTCTCCGCGAAGTCCATCCGCTCCACGTAGAAGCGCCGGCTCCGCTCGAGATCGTGAACGTAGTAGTGCAGCGCCTCGACGCGGCGGATCCCCAGCGGCTCGAGCTTCGTCGTCATGGCGTCCTCCGATCCGGCGGCGGGGCGTCCGGCTGGCGGTCCGGGTGGGCCGCCTGGAACGGCGGGAGCGCCGCGCACGCCTCCTCGATCCGCCGGAGCGTCGGGTACGGCGTGAGGTCCAGGCCGAAGCGCCGCGCGTTGTACAGCTGCGGCACGAGGTAGCAGTCGGCGAGCCCGGGCGCGTCGCCGTGGCAGAACCGCCCCGTCTCGTCGTCCTGCAGGGCGCGCTCGAGCGCGTCGAGGCCGCGGCGGATCCAGAGCGCCGCCCACTCCTTCTCGTACCCCGGCAGCTTCTCGCGCAGCGTGCGGAGCACGATCGCGTTCTGGAGCGGCTGGATCCCGGAGTTCACGTGCTCGCCGAGCGTGCGGACCCGGGCGCGGCCGTCGAGATCCCGCGGCAGGAGCGGGGCCTGCGGGTGGCGCTCCTCGAGCCACTCCAGGATCGCCATCGACTGCGCGAGGCGCACCCTGTAGCCGTGCTCCGAGACCTCGAGCACCGGCACCTGTCCCATGGGGTTGCGCGCCTGGTACTCCGGATCGAACTGCTCCCGCGCGAGGAGGTTCACGGCGACGTACTCGTACGGCAGGTCCTTCAGCGCGAGGCCGATGCGGACGCGCCAGGCCGACGAGGACCGCCAGTAGGAGTAGAGCCGCATCATGTCGCCACCACCCGCTGGCGGATCGTGCCGAACACGTCGCGCCCGCCGGCGTCACGCGCCGAGATCTCGATCCGGTCGCCTGGCTCGAGGAAGCGCGTCCGCGGCGCGCCGAGCTCGATCATCTCTCTCGCGCGCTGCTCGGCGATGCAGGACCAGCCGCGCGCGGGATCGGCGTTCGAGACGGTGCCGCTGCCGAGGATCGTCCCCGCCGTGAAGCCGCGCGTCTTCGCGACGTGGCGGACGAGGTCGTGGAAGGAGAAGTGCATCTCGCCGGTGTCGACGTCGCCGACCTGCTCTCCGTTCCAGCGCACCGAGAGGCGCAGGTGGAGGCGCCCGCCGCGCCAGGCGGCCCCGAGCTCGTCGGGCGTGACCGCGAACGGCGAGAACGCCGTCGCCGGCTTCGACTGGAAGAAGCCGAAGCCCTTGGCGAGCTCGGCCGGCACGAGGTTCCGGTGGGTGACGTCGTTCGCGAGGCAGAGGAGCCGCACGTGGCGCTCGGCGTCCTCCGCGGTAGCGCCGCGGGGAACGTCGCCGAGCACGACGCAGACCTCCGCCTCGAAGTCCATGCCCCATGCCGGATCTGGGAGCGGGATGTCCTCGCAGGGTGCGAGCAGCACGCCGGAGCCGCCCTGGTAGACCAGCGGGTCCGTCTCGAGCGTCGGCGGCGGCTCCGCGCCGCGCGCCCTTCGCACGAGCCGCACGTGGTTCAGGTAGGCGGACCCGTCCACCCACTCGTAGGCGCGGGGCAGCGGCGAGAGCAGGCGCCCCGGGTCGAGCGGCTCGACGCTCACCCGCCCCGCCTCTACCGACTCGGCGAGGGCCCGGAGCCCGGGCTCACACGCCTCCCAGCCGTCGAGCGCGTCCTGCAGCGTCGGTGCGATGCGGGACGCTTCGGCGAACGCCTCGCCATCCCTGCGCACCACCACGAGCCGGCCGTCGCGGCTCCCGTCACGTAACGTCGCGAGGCGCATCCTGGAGCGAAGGTAGTAACGGGCGCCCGCCCGCGACGCGAGGCGCGCGGGACGTCCCGGTGAGGGCGAGACGGCGCGAGGGAGGGCGTGCGCGCCGGTCGAGGGCGGGCGTGTTGCCGCGTTGCGCCACGCGCCGCGGCGGAGCTAGAAAAAGGCCCCGTGACGGGCCTCTCGCTCTCGGCGCACGCCTCGATCTCCGAGCTCCCCGCGGAGGAGTGGGACGCGCTCGCCGCCCACGAGCCCGCGCGGGCGAGCCCGTTCGTGCGCCACGCGTTCCTCCGCGCGATGGAGGAGAGCGGCTCCGCCTCGCCGCGCAGCGGCTGGCGCCCGCGGCACCTCGCGCTGCGGCGCGGCGGGGTGCTCGTCGCGGCGGCGCCGGCCTACTCGAGATCCGGATCCGACGGCGACTTCTCGCGCGACTGGGAGTGGGCGGCGGCGGCCGAGCGCGCCGGCATCCCGTACTACCCGAAGCTCGTCCTCGCCGTCCCGTTCACGCCGGCGACCGGGCGGCGCGTCCTCGTCGCCCCCGGCGAGGACCGCCGCGCGCTCGTGGCGGCGGTGCTCGCGGGCGCGCGGCAGGTCGCGAAGGACGACGGCGCGCACGGCGTCCACGTCCTCTTCGCGGACGCGGAGGAGGCGCGCGAGCTCGAGGCGGCCGGGCTCGCGCTGCGGGTGGACTTCCAGTACCACTGGCGCAACGAGGGCTACGGCTCGCCCGAGGACTTCCTCGCGCGCTTCCCCTCGAAGCGGCGGAACGCGATGCGGCGCGAGCGGGCGGCGCCGGCGCGCCAGGGCATCGCCATCCGGACCGTGCGCGGCGACGAGCTGTCGCGCGATCCCGCCGGGTGGGCGCGGAGCTGTCACCGGCTGCACCGCGCGTCCGTCGACCGGATGGTGTGGGGGATGCGCTTCGTGAACCTCGGGTTCTACGAGCGCGCGATCGCGTGGCTCTCGGACGCGGTGGAGGTGGTCGAGGCGCGCCGCGAGGGGAGACTCATCGGGATGGCGTTCAACCTCGCCGGCCCGGACCGGCTCTACGGCCGCTACTGGGGCTGCGTCGAGGACCACCCGTTCCTGCACTTCAACGTCGCGCTGTACCACTCCATCGACGAGTGCATCCGCCGCGGCACGCGCGTGTTCGAGGGCGGCGCGGGCGGCGAGCACAAGGTCGCGCGCGGGTTCGAGCCGGCAGAGACCTGGAGCGCCCACCTGCACCTGGACGCCCGGCTAGACGCCGCGGTGCGCCGCCACCTGGCGGAGGAGCGCGAGGGCCGGCTCGACGCCGTGCTGCGCTGGCGCGAGGAGCACCCGCGGCTCGGAGGGTGAACCCCGGGCGCCGTTCACGCGGAGCGGTCCTTCGACCGGCTCACGAGGAACGGGAGGCGCGGGCCCAGTGGAGCGCGACGTCGCGCCGCCACACCGCGCCACCATGGGCGGCCGCGAGGGCGCGCGCGTCGGCGAGGAGCGCCGCGAGGGCCTCGGGCCCGAGCGCTGGGCCGACGTAGGAGAGCGAGCGCAGCACCGCTTCGAGCCTCTCCGGGAGGAGCCGCTCCTCGGTCTCGAACCGCTCCTCTGCGGGCGCGCCGAGCCCCGCGACGGAGAAGAGCAGGCCGACCGGCGCCGCCCCGGGGCGGGCCTTGAAGTTCGCTGCGGCGAGCCGCTCCTTCAGCGCGGCGAGGAACGGGGTGTCGGCGAGCCGGGGCGTCACCACCGCGAGGACGCCCGCTGGGCCGAGGAGCCGCGCCGCCTCGCGCGCGCCGCGCTCGGGATCGATCCACTGCAGCGCGTCGGCGAGGACCACGAGATCGAACGCGTCGCCGGCCAGCCCCGTCTCCTCGGCGGCGGCGTGGACCGGCGTCAGGCGAGGCGGGCAGGGGGAGGCGAGGACGTCGAGCATGGCCCGCGCCGGCTCGACCGCGTGCACCTCCGCGCCGAGCGCGGCCAGCGGCAGCGCGAGCTGACCCGTCCCGGCGCCGAGGTCCGCGACGCGCGCGCCCGGACCGCCGGCGAGCGCGAGGAGCCGCGCGACGAGCGGCGCGGGGTAGCCGGGCCGCTGCCGGTAGTCCTCCGCGAGCCGGTTGAAGACCCAGCG
>DATIDF010000095.1:0-10802 GCA_035456445.1 Anaeromyxobacter sp. | reverse complement strand
ACCGTCGCGCTCTGCTCGACGCGCTTGTAGTAGCCCTTGTGCTTCCCGTGGCCCTTGTGGCCGCCGGAAACCGCGCTCAGCATCTCGTCCCCAAGCATCGTCATCTCCATCTTGCCGTTCTCCTGTTTCTTCGTTCGAGTGGTTGCTGCGTGGTGGGGAGAGAGGCGGCTCAGCCTTGTCTTCGCCGCCCGCTCAGCCCGTTCGTCGGATGGACTCGCCTCGACCGAAGGCCTGACGCCCCCGAGCGGGGCGCGCCGTCTCGAGGACCGGCACCTCGAGGCGAGCTCGTCAGATCGACGTCGTTCGCCCGTCCATTCCCGCGGGAGGTCGGCGTGCGCGGGGTCAAGACCGGCAGGAACATCCAGACAACGGATTCCGAGTCCGCCAGGGCGCGGAAGCGGGCGGCGTTCCTCGCGAACATCCGCCAGGCGTCGCAGGCGGGGCTCGCGAGGACGCACACCGAGGCTCCGCGCCGCAAGCGTCCCACGGTGGTGGAGGTCGAGGTCCGGCCGGAGCCTCGCCGAGAGACGGTGCCGACCGTCCCGAAGCCTCGCCGCGAGACGGTGCCGACGGTCGCGCGGCCTCGTCGCGAGACGGTCCACGCCGTCGAGCAGCCGAAGACGGCGCCGAGGCTGTTCCGGGACGAGGCATTGAAGCACCGCCTCGCGTACGAGGAAGGGAGAGGCCTCGTCCGCGTGTCCCCTCCGTGGACCTGGGCGCTCCTGTGGGTGGTCGTGTCCGCCGTCGTCGCGGCGGTGGCCGCGTCGTTCGTGGGTGAGGTCGAGGTCACGGGCCGAGGGCGAGGCATCGCTCGCCCGACCGCGGGCGTGCGCGTTCTCACGACCCAGCTCGGTGGCACCATCGCCCGCGTGGAGGCGCGCTCCGGCGAGCGGGTCAAGTCCGGGGCGACGCTCCTGCACATCGAGTCCCCCAGCGTGCAGGCGCAGCTCCTCGAGGCGGACCGCGAGCTCGAGGCGCTCCGCACGAAGTTCTCGGCGGTCTCGTCGCAGCAGGACCAGCACTACGCCGAGCAGATCGAGAACCTGAAGGCGCGGGCGAAGCGCGCAGAGGACCAGATCGCCAGCCTTCGGAGCTCCGCCAGCCACTTCGAGCGCCGCGTCGAGGCCGATCTCGGGCTCCTCAAGAAAGGGCTCGTGAGCGACATGGCGGTGGCCGAGTCGCGGGACGCGCTCGCGCAGGCGCAGCGTCAGCTGAGTGGCGCCGAGCAGGCGCTCGATCAGACGCGGCAGGAGCTCGCCTCCCTCGAGGGCCGTCGTGAGGAGGAGCTCTGGAATCGCGAGCAGCTCCTCGCCTCGGCGCAGAACAAGCGAGACGCGCTCGCCCTCGTCCTGGCGCAGGGCGTCGTCCAGGCCCCCGAGGACGGCACCGTCGAGTCCCTGCTCGCGCGGGCCGGCGAGGTGGTCCAGGCCGGCCAGGTCGTGGGGAAGCTCGTTCCGATCGACTCCCCGCTCCAGGTCGTGTCGTTCCTCGCGGAGCGGGATCGAGCGTTCGCGAAGCCCGGCGACGAGGTCGAGCTCGAGCTCGATCAGCTCCCCCACGCTCAGTACGGGACCCTGCGGGCGCGCGTGGCCCGAATCGGCGACGACCTCGCCTCGCCGGCCGAGATCCGCGACGCGCTCGGCGAGGACCAGAAGATCGGCCCGAGCTATCGGGTCGAGCTCGAGATCACCGACGCCTCGGCGGCAGAGGCGGCGCACGTGAAGCTCCGCACCGGCTCCCTCATGAACGTGCGCTTCACCCTTCGTCGCCAGCGGGTCGTCACGCTCGTCCTCAAGCCCCTCCAGCGGTGGTTCCGATGATGCTCCGACGTCGACGCGTGCGGTTCGTGCCGCAGATCGAGATGACCGAGTGCGGGGCTGCCAGCCTCAGCATGATCCTCGCCTACCACGGACACCATGCGCCGCTCTCGGAGGTTCGCACGGCCTGTGGCATCTCCCGTAGCGGCGCGGACGCGCTGGCGATCGCTCGTGCGGCCCGAGGCTACGGGCTCGCCGCCCAGGGAGTCCGGGTCGAGATGGAGCAGGTGGGGCAGCTCACGCTCCCGGCCATCCTGCACTGGGACTTCGATCACTTCCTCGTCCTGGAGCGCCTGACGTCCACGCACGCCGTTCTCGTCGACCCCGCGAGCGGCCGGCGCACCATCACCCTCGACGAGATGGGGCGTCACTTCACCGGCGTCGCGCTCATGCTCGCGCCGACGCCGTCGCTGAAGCCGCGAGCGCGCACGCGGCCGAGCCTCGGCAAGTACCGCGAGATCTTCCGGAAGTCGCTCCCGAGCCTCCTCCAGATCCTGCTCGCGTCGATCGGGCTCCAGGTCGTGGGCCTCCTGTTCCCGGTCGCCACCCAGATCCTGGTGGATTCGGTGGTCGTCCCCCACCAGCCCGCGATGCTCTGGGGCCTGGGGTTCGCGCTCGCGGCGGCCGTGCTCACGAAGGCGCTCCTCTCGATCGTGCGGAGCTTCGTGGTGCAGGGGCTCAGGACGGTCCTCGACTTCACCCTCATGACGCGATTCCTGAACCATCTCCTCCACCTGCCGCTCGGCTTCTTCATGCAGCGAGAGGCGGGCGATCTGGTCCAGCGCGTCCACAGCAACGCCACCATCCAGAACCTGGTCAGCAGCCAGTCCATCTCCGCCCTGCTCGACGGCCTGCTGCTCCTCGGATACGCGGCGCTCATGCTCGCGTTCGACTGGCGGCTCGGCCTCGTCATCATCGGCTTCGGAGCGATGCGCGTCGTCCTGCTCCTCGTCGTGCGCGAGCGCAGCCAGCTCGCGATGGCCGCGGAGCTCACCGCGTCCGGGCGCGAGTACGGCGCGCTCCTCGAGGCCCTCAGCGGTCTCGAGACCACGAAGGCGAGCGGCGCAGAGAGCCGCATGACCCAGCGCTGGGCGCACCGCATGACGGGGCGGGTCAACGGCGCGCTCGAGCGCCGGAAGCTGGGGATCCACGCCAGCCACGCCACCGTGCTGCTGCAGGGGCTCGGCACGGCCCTCATCTTCCTCGTCGGCGGCGAGCAGGTGGTGGCCCAGCGCATGACGCTCGGCACGTTCGCCTCGTTCCTGGCGCTGCAGGGCATGTTCATGGCGCCGCTCGAGTCGCTGCTCGGGACGGTGAGCCAGCTCCAGTACCTCGGGAACCACCTCGAGCGGCTGGACGACGTGCTCACGACCCCGCCGGAGCCGTCGGGCAGCGTCGATCCCGGCCGGCTGCGCGGCGCCGTCGAGCTCTCGGACGTGAGCTTCGGGTTCTCTCCGTCCGAGCCCCCGACCCTGAAGAACGTCTCCGTGCGCATCAGCGCCGGCGAGAAGGTCGCCATCGTGGGTCCGTCCGGCGCCGGAAAGTCCACGCTCGCGCGCCTCCTGCTCGGGATGCACCTGCCGTCGAGCGGCACCATCGCGTTCGACGGGCAGGACCTGCGCGAGCTCGACCTGCAGAAGGTCCGCGATCAGATGGGAGTCGTGCTGCAGGAGACCTTCCTCTTCGACGACACCATCCGCTCGAACCTGAGCCTCAAGGACGAGGAGATCCCGCTCGAGCGGCTGCGCGCGGCCGCGAAGGTGGCCTGCGTGGACCACGTCATCGACGCCATGCCCGACGGGTTCGGCAGCCGCCTGGGGGACAACGGGAACGTCCTCTCCGGCGGACAGCGTCAGCGCCTGAACCTGGCGAGGGCGCTCGTCAAGGCTCCCGCCATGCTCCTGCTCGACGAGGCGACCAGCGCCCTCGACCTCGACACGGAGCGCCAGGTGCACGAGAGCCTGGCCAGCCTCGGCTGCACGCGGATCCTCATCGCGCATCGCCTCGCAACGGTCCAGGACGCCGACCGCATCCTCGTGCTGGAGGCCGGGAGGATCGTCCAGGAGGGCACGTACGAGGAGCTCTCCGCGCGCGATGGCCTCTTCCGATCGCTCGTCCAAGCAAAGGAGTTCGCCGCCAATGCCTAGCGCCGCTGCCGTCTCCGAGACCGCCCTGCAGTTGAGGCCCACGAAGCCGCGCCTCGCCGACCTCCCCATCCGCGGGTTCGACGCGGTAGAAGGCGTCTGGCGCCTGCTGCGACGCCATGGCCACGAAGGCGGGCTGCAGGCCTTCCGGGAGGCCCATGACCTGCGCGGCTCGGCGGAGGCGCTCGCCGAGCCGCTCGAGCGGGCGGGGATCCAGGCGAGGCCCGCGATCATCACCGCGGACGAGCTCGTGTACCTCGACGTCCCGACGCTCCTCCAGCTCCGCGACGGCGCGTGGGTCGTGCTCGCGGATCGTAGACGGGACAGGCTCGAGCTCGATGGGGCGAGCGGCCCCTGCTCGATCGCCGCCGCCGAGCTCGGACCCTTCCTCTCGGGGTACGTGCTGGACGTCTCGCCGTCCCTGCCCGCCGGGAAGGGC
This sequence comes from Anaeromyxobacter sp., assembly GCA_035456445.1. GTDB lineage: Bacteria > Myxococcota > Myxococcia > Myxococcales > Anaeromyxobacteraceae > Anaeromyxobacter. The sequence goes on along the minus strand of DATIDF010000095.1, from coordinate 6,402 downwards.
CTCTTCGCCCGCCTGCGGGGCCTGCTCCTGCACCACCGGCGGACGCTGGCGCTGCTCGCGCTGGCGAGCCTGCTCATGCAGCTCCTGGCGCTCGTCGGCCCCGAGATCACCGGCCTCGTCATGGACAAGGCGCTGCCCGACCGCGCGCGATCGATGCTCCACGTCGTCGCGGCCGGAGTCCTCCTCGTCGCCGCGTTCCAGGCATGCATCGGATGGCTGCGGGACCGGGTGCTCCTGTTCCTGGTCACGCGGATGGAGGTCTCGGCCGAGCGCGGCGTGCTGCAGCACATGCTCCGGCTGCCGTTCCCGCTGCTCGACAAGATGACGTTGGGTGAACGACTCCAGGCGATCAACGGCGTCAGCGGCGCGCGCGAGCTCGTGGCGGAGCGTTCGCTCGCAGCGGTGCTCGACGGCGTGATGGCCGTCACGTTCGTGGTCGCGATGGCGGCGAAGATGCCAGCTGCGACGCTGTTCGTCGTGATCGTCGGCGCGGTGATGGCCGGGCTCGCCGTCCTCGCCGGCTCCGCACAGGCACGTCACCAGACGCAGGAGATCGAGGCGCAGACGCGCGAGCGCGGCCTCCTCTCCGAGATCGTCGCGGGTATCGGGACGATCAAGGCTGCCGGGGCGGAGCAGCAGGCGCTCCAGCGCTGGCTGCAGCGCTTCAGGACGGAGCTCTCCCATGCGCTGAAGCGCCAGCGCCTCGGCCTGTGGAGCGACGTGTGCCTGGAGACGCTGCGGCAGGTCTTGTACGTGGCGCTGCTCATCTGGGGCGGAGCGCTGATGATGCGCGGCGAGCTGCTCGTCGGGACGCTCCTCGCGTTCGTCCAGCTCAGCAGCGGATTCCTCGGGGCGGTGTTCGGGCTCGTTCGCGTCCACGTGGCGATCGCCGTCCTCCGGCCACAGCTCGCCAAGACGCAGGAGATCCTGAAGATCGAGCCGGAGAAGCGGACCTCCCGCCGCGCGGCGCCCGGCGCGCGCTCCGTCCCGGTGGTCATGGACGGCGTCTGGTTCCGGCACGGCGCGGACGCTCCGTGGATCGTGAAGGGCCACACGATGCGCTTCGAGGCGGGCACGAAGCAGGTCATCACCGGCCCCTCCGGCTTCGGGAAGAGCACGATCATCCGCATGCTCGCGGGTCTCTACGCCCCAGAGGAGGGATCGATCAGCATCGGCGGCGTGAGCCCCCAGGCCGCGGCGAACGACATCCTGTACCTGCCGCAGTTCGTGAACCTGTTCAGCGGATCGATCGTCGAGAACCTGCGGATCCTGTCCGGTGGCGCGCCGGTGGCGCGCCTGCTCCAGGCCGCCGAGCTCACCGGCCTCTCCAGCTTCGTGGAGAGCTTGCCGATGAGCTACGAGACGGTGCTCGCGCCCGGTGGGAAGAACATCTCGGGCGGGCAGCGTCAGCTCATCGCGCTCACGGCGGCGATCGCGTCCGAGCGGAAGCTGCTGCTGCTCGACGAGGCGCTGTCGAACCTCGACCCGATCCGCGCCCGTTCCATCCGCAAGGTCCTGGACGCCCTCCCCGCGACGATCATCGAGGCGCGCCACGTCGCATGACGCTGCGGCCTAGAGGGAGCCGCCGACGGCGCGGTTCAGGTCGGCACGAGCCACGACGAGGTCCACGACCGTGCTGACCCACTGGAGCCTCGCCTCCGAGAGCTTGAGCGTGGCGTCTCGCACCTCGAGCTGGCTCGTGACCCCTGCCTCGAGCCGCTCTTTCGCGAAGCGGAGGCCTGCCTCGGCGGCGGCGAGGTTCTCCTGGACCGTCTTGGCGGTGTCGATCAGCGCCGCCAACTGCTCGCGGGCGACGGTCACCTCGGCGGAGACCGTCTGCTCGTCTTGCTCGAGGAGGGTCCACGCACGGCGCGACTCGACCTGGGCGCGCTGCACGTTCGCCCGCGTCGCGCCTCCCTCGAACAGGTTCCACGCCACGGTGAACTGCGCCGAGGCGGCGTACTGGGCCGACAGAGCGCCGAAGAGCCCGAATCGCCCGTCCACCTCGGCGGACGTCTTCCCGTAGGACGCCTGGACACCGAGCACCGGCCAGTAAGCGCCTCGCGCGCGGGCGATCTCCTTGTCGCTCGCCTCGCCCGACAGCTTCCGCGCCGCGAGGACGGGGCGCCGCTTCCGAGCCTCCGCCAGCAGCTCCGGAAGCGGAGGGGGCTCCTGCGCCGGAACGAGCGGTCCGGCGACGGTGCCGGGTGGAACGACCTCCAGCCCGGCGGACGAGGTGAGCCCGAGGACGACGGCCAGGTCGGCGCGGGCGCCCTCCAGGACCGCGGTCTGGTTGCGCACCGCGATCCGGTCGTTGCCGAGATTGACCCTCGCGGCGTAGGTGTCGGCCTTCGTGCCACGGCCCGCCGAGAAGAGGGCGTCGGCGCGCTTGACGAGCTCCTCGGAGAGCGCCGCCGTCTCGCGCCGCACCTCGAGCGCGCGTTGCTGCTTCACCAGCTCGTAGAAGCGGCGCGTGACCTCGAACGCGACGCGGAGCGTGGACTCGTCGAGCTGCCGGTTCGCCGCCGCCGACCGGGTGCGCGAGGAGGCGATGAGGTTCCAGCTCGCGAGCCCGTCGAAGAGCGTCCAGCTCAGGGCGAGATTGTACCGGTAGTCGCCGAAGTCGCTCGGGGGAACTGACACGGCGGAGCGGACGAAGTCCGGGGGTGGGGTCGGGTTGGAGACCACGGTCACCTCCTCTGTCTCTCCCACGAACAGGCGACCGAAGCCGCCGGTCAGGTCGAGGCGAGGCAGGACGCCCTGATAGCTCTGGCGCACGTCCACGGCGGCGGTCTCCCTGTCGAGGCGGGCCAGCGCGAGCTCCGCGTTGCGCCTCGTGGCCGCGGCGAGCGCGTCGTCGAGCGTGAGGGGTGCCGCGGCGGCCAGACACGCGGAGAGAAGAGCCAGGGTACCCATGCGTTCCCCCAGATCGAAGGCCGGAGCGCCAGGCGCGGGGAGCGTCACCCTCCGGAACGGATCTCCATCTGCTGCGGTGCGCCGGGGCCGTCTCCCTGCCTCATGGGGTCACCCCCAGGCCTACGACGGACGGGGCATCCACGTCGGCGTGGTTCGATGAGTTGCGCTCAGCGGAGCAGCTCGTACATGAGCGCGCTGGCCGCTGCGGCGACGCCGGCCGCCGCCAGGCCGACGCGCCAGCGACCGATCTTGCTCGCCCACCGGCGCGCGAGCACCGAGAGCGACGTCTCGACGCGCTTGGGGCGATCGAGCCGCTCCTGGATCTCGAGGAGGGCGGCGAGCCACTCCGCGCCGCCGCGCGGCCGCTCCGCGGCGACGGGGGACAGCGCCCTCCGGAGCAAGGCCGTGAGGTCCTCGGGTACCCCGGGTGCCTCCACCCTGGGCCGCGCCCCCGGCTCGAGCACCGCGCTCCAGTCGCGGGTCACCCTGTAGGGCAGCCTGCCCGTCACGAGCTCGCACAGGATCGCTGCGGCCCCGTAGACGTCGGTGCGCGGGTCCTGCTCGCCGAGACGCCACTGCTCGGGCGCCATGTACGCGGGCGTCCCGACCGCCCGCACGTCTCCCCCGCCGAGGACGCTCGCGATGCCGAAGTCGAGGACCTTGATGGCACCGGTCGAGCAGACGAACACGTTCGCGGGCTTGAGGTCGCGGTGGACCACCCCGGCCGCGTGGGCGTGATCGAGCGCCCAGGCGATCTCGATCGCGATCTCGAGCGCGTGCGACAGCTCCATCCGCCCGCGCCGCATCGTCTCGTGAAGCGTGGCGCCCTTCAGCAGCTCGAGCACGAGGTACGGACCGCTCTCGCAGGTGCCCGCGTCGAACAGGGTCACGATGTTCGGGTGCGTGAGCTGCGCGATCGCCTCCGCCTCCTTCTGGAGCCGCTCCTGCCGGAGCTGCACCTGCGAGCTGCGTCCCGGCCGGACCGCCTTGAACGCAACCCGCCTGCGGAGCTGACGGTCCTCTGCCTCGAACACGACGCCGAAGCTGCCTCGTCCGATCTCGCGCACGAGCTCGAACCGCCCGATGACCGAGCCCGCGAACAGGACGTCCTGCCACGAGTGCTCCACGGTCGCCGGCGCGCGGGCGAGCTGCTGCATCACCGCCGTGATGCCGCCGGGGCGGATGGCGGAGAGTGAGACGGGCCCCGGAGCGTCGCCGTCGCCGCCCGCCGTCGACGCCCGTACCGGCGGAGAGATCGGGAACGTGAGGCGAAGCGAGCCGATCGCGAGCTCGGCTCCGGGCTCGAGCGAGACCGCCACGCGTGGCGTCAGCTGAACGCCGTCGAGGACGCTGCCGTTCGCGGAGCCAAGATCGGTGTAGCGGCGCTCGTCAGGAGTGAACTCCACGAGGCCGTGGGACGCGGACACGAACCGCTGAGGGAGTGAGAGCTCGTTGCGTGGGCTCCGCCCGATGCGAACCGGCGAGTAGGCGAACGCGTACTCGGCGGTCGAGTGGTCGCTCGTGTCCTCGACGCGCACGATCAGCGGCGCCAAGACCGCATCGACGGCGGGCGGCGACGGACCGGGGGGCACGGGAGAACTGGTTGGCGCTGCGTGACGCGCAAGCAACGCCCGAGTGGGGACGTGAGCGCCTCGGCGTTGCGGCTCGACGATCGACCTTCCCGACGCGCCGCTCGCGCGAGTGGCGTGGGGGTCGACGATCCTCGTTTGCCTGGCTCGCGCTCATGGCTACCAGAGCTCGATCACGATCGGCTCGCGCGGAGTGTCTCGTTCCGGACGCTCGCGGGTCACCGGCTCCGGCGCGGGCACCTCGATCCAGAGCTGCGGCCGTTCCAGCTCCTCGCGCTCCTGCCGGCGCCTCTCCAGCTCCTCGATCATCCATGTGGGCGGGATCATGTCCTCGTCTCCTGCGTCCGTGGCTCTGTCTTGCAGACGCGCGAATCGTGACAGTCTGACGACTCTGGAGGGGCGTTCGAGACCGTGGTGGCGGGGTGGACGAGGCTTCGCGTCGCCCGCTCGGCGAAGGTCGCGTGCTGCATGCGGACCATCGCACCCACGAACAGCACGCAAGCGAGCAGCAGCACTGCCTTCAGCATCGTCTTCATGAGTGGGTGAGCCGACGGCCGAATGACCGCGGGCAGTTCCTCCGGCAGGTCGACTTCCCCCAGGGCGCGATCTGACGCGCCGCAGGGCTCCACGCGCGATCCGCCTCGTGCGGGAGCCACACACTCCACCCCGGCACGTCGCGCCGTGATCACGCCGCGCGCATCGGTGCTCGAACGAGTGCCTCGCCCGAGACGGCGTCAGACGACGCTTCTCTGCCGGTCAAGCCAGTGAAGATGCCGCTCCGCGCCGCCGAGACCTCGGCCCATCGCGAACGGCCAGCGAGAGGCGGAATCGGGGGGAACGTCATGGTCGAGCGGACGAGTGGTGTCGTGATGGTCGTGGACGACGACGAGGACTGGCGTGAGCTCGTCGTGCAGTTCCTGAGGGATGCGGGCTTCGAGGCGGTCGGGGCGAGTCACGGGCGCGAGGCGCTCGCGCGGATCCGCGGCGGACTCGCGCCCGACCTCCTCGTGCTCGACCTCGAGATGCCCGTCATGACGGGCTGGGAGCTCCGCCGTGAGCTGCTCCGCGACCCGGCGCTCGCGGGCTTGCCGGTCCTCGTCGCTTCGTCTGCGGATCCGGGCCCGCTCGCAGCGGACCCCTGCCTCGCGAAGCCGTACGGCGGGGCCGACCTGCTCCGCGCGATCGGCGCGCTCCGCACGACGACGGCGCTCGCGGCGTGAACCGGGGTGGCGAGCGCGGACGGCGCTCACCCTGACATCGACCCTCGCTGGTCACGCCCGCCGCACGGGCAGCGCCCAGCGGTCAGGCAGGCGAGCGCCGGGCCATCCGTCGCTCCCCGCGTGCCCGCGCCTTCTCGCGCTCTTGCTCGCGAGTCCTCACGGCGGTGCGCGCGCGCAGCGAGCCGAGGAGCCGCCGCGTGGTCGCGGTGACCTCCTCGACCGCCCTCTCGAAGGTCTCCGCGTCGACGGCCGGCGGTCTGGCGAGGCCGCTGACCTTGCGCACGTACTGCACCGCCGCCGCGCGGATCTCGTCCTCCGTCGTGGGCGGCTCGAAGTTGTAGAGCACGCGGATGTTGCGGCACATGGTCCCGATGTTCCTAGGGCCGCCGCCCGTCCCGGTCCAGGCGACTTGCCAGGCTCCGCGGATCTGAGCTCTCGGTCGAGGGGCGCACCGTTGGCCACGCCCAGCCCCGGCAGCTACCATGCGCGACCATCATGTGGTTCCTGGCGCACGTCGCTGCAACCGCCCTGAGCATCTCCGCCGTCGCTGCTTCGGCAGGCGCAGGCGAGCCTCTCGCTCCGGCGGAAACGATCGTTGAGTTCATCGGAACCTGCGATGCGTCGGCGGCGGTGGTGCGCGAGGGTGCCCGCTTCATCGTCGGGGACGACGAGGACAA
>DATIDF010000094.1:0-4824 GCA_035456445.1 Anaeromyxobacter sp. | reverse complement strand
TGGGCCTCGACGTCGCGCTCCTCGAGTTCCCGGGCTACGGCGCACGGCCGGGCGCCCCGAGCCTCACGACGCTCGCCGGGGCGGCGCTCGACGCGGTGGACGCGCTCGAGCGCGAGGGCGGACCGGTCTGGCTCGTCGGCGAGAGCCTCGGATCCGGCGTCGCCGCACGGGCCGCCGCGCTGCGGCCGAAGGTCGTCCGCGGCCTCCTCCTCGTGACGCCCTACGCCGAGCTCTCTGCGGTCGCCCGCCATCACTACCCGTTCCTGCCCGCGGCGTTGCTCCGGGATCGGTTCGCGCCCGCCCTCGATCTGGTCGGGTCGCGGACCCCCGCCGTCCTGCTCGTCGCCGGGCGCGACGAGGTCGTCACAGCGGAGCAGGGGCGGCTCCTCTTCGAGGCGATCCCCGGGCCGAAGCGGCTCGTGGAGCAGCCCGACGCGACCCACAACGGGCTCGACCTCTCCCCGCAGCTGCCGTTCTGGCGGGACGCGGTCCTGTTCCTCGAGGAGGGCGGAAGGTGACGCCGGCCGCGACGAGCGAAGTCCGCGGCAACGGGGTCGACGACGCTGTGGACCGCCACCATCGCAGCCGGGTCCCGACCGGTAGACCCGGGTACGGCACCCCGGCGGCGAGCGGCAGGAGGGTTTGAATGTTCGCGCGGGCGGTGCTCGCATTCCTGGCGATGCCCGCGATCGTCGGGATCCTCGTTCCGCTCTGGATCGCGCGCGGCGACCCCTGGCGTGGCCCGGGTCACCGCGCCGGCGCGGTGCTCGCCTCCTTCGGGCTCGCTGGCTTGCTGTGGTGCGTGCGGGATTTCTACGTGATCGGCAGGGGCACGCTCGCGCCGTGGTCCCCACCGAAGCGGCTCGTGGTCGTCGGCCTCTACCGCTTCGTGCGTAACCCGATGTACCTCGCGGTCCTGCTCCTCGTGTCCGGCATCGCGGCGTGGAGGGGCTCACCCGCGGCGGGCGCGTATGCGGCGTTCCTGGCGTGCGCCTTCCATCTGCGCGTCACCCTGAACGAGGAACGCTGGCTCGCGCGCACGTTCCCCGCGGAGTGGGACGCCTACGCGCGCGCGGTCCCGCGGTGGTTCCCGCGGATCGGCCCTCGCCGGCGCTGAGGCGATCCGCGGTCGCCGCCCCGTTGAGCACGGCGCCCGGCTGCCCCACGCTCCGTGGGATACCCCCGCGGTGGTACGAGAAGGCGTCCAGGCGGTCCTCCGGGTCGTCGCCAGCGGGGCGGCGGCGGCCGCGGCCTGCACCCGGTAACTGTATGGGATTCTTCCGGAGCTCGCGTGGCGCGCGATCGCGGTCGCCTCAGATCGGATGACGGCACGGCTGGCGGGACCGCGGCTGCGGCCGGCGGCGTGTCGGCGCTCCTCGGCGAGCTGGCGCGGGCGCCGGAGGTCGAGCTCGGGTCCGCCTGGGAGCACGTGCTGCGTCCCGGCGCGGTGGTGGGGCGCTTCGAGCTCGTGCGCGAGATCGGGCGCGGCGGGTTCGGCGTCGTGTACGAGGCCCGCGATCGCGAGCTCGGGCGCTCGGTGGCGTTCAAGGCGGTGCGCGCCGGCGAACGGGCGTCGCTGCAGGAGGAGCGGCTCCTCCGCGAGGCCGAGGCCGCGGCGCGGCTGTCGCACCCGAACATCGTCACGCTGTACGACGCCGGCCGCTGCGAGCACGGTCCCTACCTCGTGCTCGAGCTACTCCACGGGCAGACGCTCGCGGCACGCCTCTCCGAGGCAAAGATCGAGCTGCCAGAGGCGCTGCGCATCGCGTCCGAGGTGGCGAACGCGCTCGCGCACGCGCACCGCGAGGGCGTCGTGCACCGCGACCTGTCGCCGGGCAACGTCTTTCTGTCGGACGAAGGCCGGGTGAAGGTGCTCGACTTCGGGCTCTCACACGCGTTCGGGCGCCGGCGCCTCAGCGGCGGGACGCCGGGATACATGGCACCGGAGCAGTGGCGCGGCGCGCCCGAGGACGAGCGGACCGACGTGTACGCGCTCGGGGTGATCCTCTACCAGATGATCGCCGGGGAGCTGCCGTTCCCCGCGGACGACGACGGGGAAGCGGCCGCGAGCACGAAGCCCGCGCCGGCGATCCGTATCCCCGAGCTGCCCGCGCTCGGCGCCCTCGTCGCGCGCATGCTCGCGAAGGATCCGGTCGAGAGGCCCCGCGACGGCGCGGAGGTCGCCGCTGCCCTGCTGGCGCTCCAGGCCGAGCTCGAGCGGACGCCCAGCGCGGGGGCCCCGCCGGTGCGCCGACGCCGGCCCGTCCGCGCGCGGTGGGTCGCGGCGGCGGCTGGCCTCCTCGCCATCGCGGTCGCCGTCGTCGCCGTCACCCTCGCGCTGCGCCACCGGGACGCCACGTCGACGCCTGCGGTGGACGCGGGCGAGGCACGCGTCACGATCGCCGTCGCCGACTTCGAGAACCAGACCGGGGAGCCCGAGCTCGGGGGGCTCTCCGGGATGCTCATCACGTCGCTCGAGCAGTCGCGCCGGCTGTCGGTGCTGACCCGGGTCCGGATGGTCGACATCCTGCGGCAGCTCGGGCGCGAGCACGTGGCCGAAGTCGACGAATCGCTCGGCCGCGAGGTGGCGCGGAGCGCCGGCGCGCGCGCGCTGGTGCTCGCCACGATCCGGCGCTTCGACGAGCTGTACGCCATCGAGCTGAAGGCGCTCGATCCGCACACGAGCGAGTACCTGTTCACGCTCAAGGAGACCGGCAAGGGAAAGGCGAGCGTGCCGGGAATGATCGACCGGCTGTCCGAGGAGACGCGCCGCCGGCTGCGCGAGAGCCCGGCGGAGGTGAGCGCCTCGCGCGTCGACGTGGCGTCCGCGACGACCGCCAGCTTCGAGGCGTACGCCCACTTCTTCCGCGGCGAACAGGCGATGGACGCGACGCGGTACCAGGAGGCGCTCGAGGCGTACCGGACGGCCCTCGCCGCCGATCCCGAGTTCGCGCTGGCCCATTACCGGATCGCGTACCTCGGCGAGTTCACCGGGCTCGACCCGGAAGCACGCCGCGCCGCCATCGAGGCGGCCGTCCGCAGCGCCAGCCGCGTCCCCGCGAAGGAGCGGCTGCTCATCCAGGCCTGGAAGGCGCACGTCGACGGCGACCAGGACCAGGCCCACCGCCTCTACGAGCGCGCGGTCCAGGCGTACCCGCAGGACAAGGAGGTCCTGTACATGGCGGGGGACCTGCGCTTCCACGAGGGGGAGCTGGAGAAGGCGCTCGTGCTGTTCGAGCGCGCGCTCGAGCTCGATCCCGTCTGGGAGCCGGCGCTCATGCACGTCATGGACGCGCTCGCCAGGCTCGGCCGCATCGACGAGCTGCTCGCGCGGAGCCGCCGCTGGATCGAGAAGGCGCCGGGTGGAGCCTCGTACCGCGCGCTCGCTCAAGCCGAGATCGCGGCCGGGCGCTTCGGGGACGCGGAGCGAGACGCCCGCCGCGCCTTCGAGCTCGACGGGAACATCTTCTCCCGCATCACGCTCGGCGAGGCGCTCGTGCTCGCCGAGCGCTACGGCGAGGCCGAGGCGCTCGTGAGGTCCGTCGCCGAGCGCGCCGAGGCATCGCCGGATCGCAAGAAGGCCGCCGCGTCCCTCGCCGCCGCGCTCGCGTACCAGGGCCGGCGCCGCGAGGCGCTCGCGGTGATCGAGCGGCTCGCCGCGCACGCCCCGCCGCCCAACGAGCCGAGCCTCCGCGTGCTCCACCTCCTCGGCGAGGAGTCCCTCGACGCCGCGCGCGCCGAGGCGGAACGGCTCGCTGCCTCCGGGTCACGCTGGGAAGGCATCTCCACGGTGCTGGCCCTCGCCGGCGATCTCGACGGCGCCGCGGCGCGCGCGCGAGAGACCCCACCGGGACCGGGACGGCCGATCTACGAGGCGGTCACGAAGTGGCGTGGCGGCGAACACGATCGTGCGCTCGCGCTCCTGCGTCCCCTGCTCGCCGCTCCGCGCGGCGGCGGCGATCTCGGGATCTCCGCCACGTGGATCGAAGCGAACGTCGCGCTCGACTCCCGCCGCGACGTCGAGGCGATCGCGGCGCTGCGCAGGCTGCGGCAGCTGCCCGGCGGGATGGTGCGCAGCTGGATGTACCCCCGCAGCTACTACCTCGAGGCGGTGGCGCTGGACCGGCTCGGCCAGCGCGCGCGGGCCCGCGAGAGCGTCGATCATCTCCTCGCCCTGCTGCGCAGCGCGGATCCCGACCTGCCGTTGCTCGCGGAGGCGAGGGCGCTGCGGCGCCGGCTCGCGGAGGCCGCCCGCCCGGCGAGCGCGGCACATCGATAGGGGTGGAAGGGCACCCTGCGGGTCCATGCACGTGGCGTGAATGGCGACCACGCTCTTGGTAGACTCGCCCGCTGAGGTGCCGCACATGATCCCCGCTCGCTTCGCGCTCCTCGTGCTGCTGACGCTCTCGATGGCGTGCGGGAGCTCGTCCGATGCCCATCTGGCCGCGCCCGGGGAGCGAGTCGGCTCGAGCCGCCCGCGGGTGACGGCCCCAGCTCCGGACGGAGCGCTCGCGGCCGCGGTGGCGAGCAACGGCGAGCTCGCGCTGGACCTTTACCGTACCCTCGCCGCCGAGACGCCAGGGAACCTGTTCTTCTCGCCGCAGAGCATCGCCTTCGCGCTCTCGATGACCTACGCGGGTGCGGCGGGCGACACCGCCGCGGCCTTCGAGCGGACGCTCCACGTCGGGATCCCGGAGCCGCAGTACCACCGCGCGATGAACGACCTCGACCTGCAGCTCGCGTCGCGCGGCGAGGGGGCGAAGGCGGCCGATGGCCAGCCGTTCCGCCTCCGGCTCGTGAACCAGCTCTTCGCGCAGAAGGGGT
>DATIDF010000093.1:0-16503 GCA_035456445.1 Anaeromyxobacter sp. | reverse complement strand
TCGAGCGAGTCGAAGCCGCGCCGGCGCGCGTACCCGAGGAACGCCTCACGCGCCCGCTCCGGCCCGAGGAAGCGACCGGTGAGGGGGAGGAGATCCTGAACCGAGGCGCTGCCGCGCCAGAGCCGCGAGCGATCGAACGCGTGCGTGTGCTCGAAGACGTTCACGAACAGGGCTGCCTGGCTGGTCTCCGCGATCCCCTGCCGCGTCGCCACCGACACGCCCACGTAGAGGCCGATGTTGGCGAGCATGCTCCAGAACAGGGCGTGCGGGATCTCGTCCATACCGGTGAGGCCGAAGAGCTCCTGCGGCTTCAGCAACGCGACGCCGAGGAGACCGTCGGTGAGGAAGCTCGCCGGGAGCCAGCCGGACTTGGCGAAGGAGGGCAGGAGCAGCGTGTACCCCCACACCGCGAACCCGGCGGAGAGGCCGGCGAACGCGCCCGCGCGGGTGGCGCCGCGCCAGTAGATGCCGCCGAGGATCGCCGGCGCGAACTGCGCCACCGCGGCGAAGGAGATGAGGCCGATCGCGACGAGCGCGTACGCCTCCCCGGCCACGCGGAAGTAGACGTACGCGAGGAGCATGATCGCGCCGATCGCGATCCGCCGGATCGAGAGGAGCAGCCCCGAGACGTCCCGCCACTCGTTGAGGCGCAGCGACTTCAATCGCAGCAGCACCGGCATGACGAGGTCGTTGCAGACCATCGTGGAGAGGGCGATGGTCTCCACGATCACCATGCCCGTCCCGGCGGAGAGGCCGCCGATGAACGCGAACAGCGTCAGCGCCTCCCGCTGCTGGGACATCGGCAGCGTGAGTACGAACGTGTCCGCGTCCACCCCGGCGCCGGCGAACAGGATGAGCCCGCCGATCGCGACCGGCAGGACGAAGACGTTGATGAGGAGGAGGTACAGCGGGAAGAGCCCGATCGCCTTGCCGAGGTGGTCCTCGTCCACGTTCTCGACCACGGAAATCTGGAACTGCCGCGGCAGGAACATGATCGAGAGCATCGACAGGAGCGTGAGGAACGCCCAGGTGACGTAGCTCCCGCTGTGGCTCGGGACGGTCAGGAGGGCGCGCAGGCCCGGCGTCTGCCCGGCGTGGTGGAAGATGTCGCCGAAGCCGCGGTAGATGCCGAACGTCACGAACGCGCCCACGACCAGGAACGCGAGCAGCTTCACCACCGATTCGAAGGCGATCGCCGCGACGAGGCCCTCGTGCCGCTCGGTCGCGTCGAGGTGACGCGTGCCGAACAGGATGGTGAACGCCGCGAGCATCATCGCGATGTAGAGCGCGCTGTCGCGCAGGAACGGCTGCGCCAGCGCCTTGCCCGGCATGACGATGTCCGGGTAGTGCAGCAGGATCGTGAAGCTGCCGGAGATCGCCTTGAGCTGCAGCGAGATGTACGGGATCACGCCGAGCACGGCGATGATCGTGACGAGCCCGCCGAGCAGCTGGCTCTTGCCGTAGCGCGACGCGACGAAGTCCGCGATCGAGGTGATCCGGTACGCCTTGCTGATGCGGAGGATCTTCCGCATCACGTACCACCACAGCGGCACCATGAGCGTGGGCCCGAGGTACACGGGGAGGAAGCCGATGCCGCTCGACGCCGCCCGCCCCACGCTGCCGTAGAACGTCCAGGTGGTGCAGTACACCGCGAGCGAGAACGCGTAGATGTACGGGTTCGCGATGATCGAGCGGCCGGCCCCGGCGCGCCTGTCGCCGTAGTAGGCGATCGCGAACAGGACGCCGAGGTAGGCGAACGAGACTGCGACGATCACCCAGCCCTGGAGCATGCGCGCCGGCTCCTAGTTCCGCGGTCGCTCGATCACGAGGGCCATGAGCCCGATGAGGAGGACCCACACCCCGAACACGTACACGTAGAGCAGCGGGAGCCCCGCGAGCTCGCTGGGCTGCGCGAAGAGGAAGAGGATCGGATAATTGAGCAGCGCGCCGCCCATCAGGAAGATGGCGACCAGCCGCTGGCCCGTCGTGCCCGAGCGTCTCATCTCGCCTCCGACGGCAGGACGAAGGGACTATATCGCACCGATCGGGGCCGTGCAGGAGCGACTCGTCGTGGATGCGCGAGGGGTGTCGGCAAGGAAGGGGTGCGTTATGGTCCGCCTGCCCGGTAGGCAACCCCGGGCGGGAGGACCGGATGCACGTCGAGAGCGTCGAGCGCTGGCAGCACGATCACGCGTTCGTCGGGCAGGAGCCGGCGCGCGCCGAGCGTCGGACCCGCTGGGTCGTCGGGCTGACGCTCGGGATGATGATCGCGGAGATCGCCGCCGGGATGGGGTTCCGGTCGATGGCGCTCCTCGCCGATGGCTGGCACATGGGCACGCACGCCGCGGCCCTCTCGGTCGCCGCGTTCGCCTACGCCTACGCGCGCAGGCACGCCGCCGACCCCCGCTACACGTTCGGCACCGGGAAGGTCGGCGCGCTGGGCGGGTTCGCGAGCGCGGCGGGGCTCGCGGTGATCGCGCTGCTCGTGCTGGCGGAGAGCGCGGTGCGCCTCGCGTCGCCCGTCGCGATCCGCTTCGACGAGGCGATCGCCGTCGCCTGCGTGGGCCTGGCAGTGAACCTGTTCTGCGCGTTCCTGCTGCGGGACGAGGAGCACGCGCATGACCATGGCCATGGCGACCGCGACGTCGACCACGACCGCGACCACGACCACGACCACGACCACGACCACGGCGGCGACGCGCAGGGCCACCGCGACCACAACCTCCGCGCCGCCTATCTCCACGTGCTCGCCGATGCGATGACCTCGGTGTTCGCCATCGTCGCGCTCCTCGCGGGGAAGACGCTCGGCTGGACCTGGATGGATCCGGTGATGGGAATCGTCGGGTCGCTCGTCATCGCCCGCTGGTCGCACGGGCTCCTGCGGGACACGGCCGCCGTCCTGCTGGACGCCGAGGTCTCGGCGCAACGTCGGGAGGAGCTCCGCGAGGCGCTGGAGCAAGGCGGCGATCGGGTCGCAGACCTGCACGTCTGGCGGGTCGGCCCGCGCCATCTCGGGGCGATCGTCTCGGTCGTGACGGACGACCCGCGCCCGCCCGCGGCGTACAAGCACCGGCTCGCGCGGTTCCCCGATCTCGCGCACGTCACGGTGGAGGTGCACCGCTGCGACGGTACGGGCGCACGCGGCGCGGCCTGACCACCCGCCTCGAGTGGGACCCGGAGCGAGGCCGGGGGTCCGGGGGAGCGTGGTGTGCGTCCCCCCGGCAAGAAGCCGGGCGCAGCCCCCGTCAGAACGCCTTGCTCTGCCCGCCGTCCACCACCCAGCACGCGCCGTTCACCCAGCTCGCGCGCGGGGACAGCAGGAACGCGACGACGGCCGCGACCTCCTCCGGGCGGCCGAAACGGCCGCCCGGGATCTCACGCTGCACGAAGTCTGCGATGCCCTCGGGGTCGGCGAGCCGGCGGCGCTCCCACCCACCGCCAGGGAACGCGATGGAGCCCGGCGCGACCGAGTTCACGCGGATGCCCTCGGCGGCGAGATCGCGCGAGAGCGCCTTCGCGAGGCTCAGCTCCGCTGCCTTCGCGACGTTGTACGACGGTCCTCCGCCCGCCTCGCGCCCCCAGATCGAGCCGATCATCACGATCGCGCCGCCGCCGCGGCGCCGCAGCTCCGGCGCGAGGCGGAGGCTCGCGCGCAGCGCGGGGAAGAAGTTCCGATCGAGCACCGCGCGAAAGTCCGCCTCGTCCGCGTCCGCGATGCTCCGCGCTCCCGAGCCTCCGACGTTGTTCACGAGCAGATCGACGCCGCCCAGCCGCTCGATCGTGCTCGCGACGAGCGCCTCGACGCCCTCCGCCGTGGTCAGATCGCAGGGGAGGGCGAGGTGAGGTCCCGGGCCGGCAGCCTCGAGGGCACGGAGCGTCTCGGCGAGCGGGCCCTCACCGCGCGCACCCACCGCGACCCCCACGCCCTCGCGGGCGAGCTCGAGCGCGATGGCGCGCCCGATCCCGCGGCTCCCGCCGGTGACGATCGCGATCTTGCCTCTCAGCCCGAGGTCCATGGAAGGAGTGTAGCGCCGCCCACGTCGGCGCCGTTCACTCCTCGAGCGGCGCGAGCGGATGGCGGACGATCGTGAGCAGCGCGTCGGGCGGGGTCGGCGGGACGTTCAGGTAGATCTCGTGGATCGGCGGGGCGAGCCGGCGGTCCGCGTCCTGCGCCGCCGCCTCGAGGCGCGCAACCGCCGGGCCGACCGCATTGTACGCGCCGCGGTGCAGCGTCTGCAGGCACTCACCCTCGTTCAGCTCCTGGAGGCGAACCGCGCGCGCGAGCGCCTCCTCCTCTACGCCGGCCGCCGCCGCCGCGAGCTCGGCGCGCCCTGGCGCAGCGCCGGCTGGGAGGCGCAAGAGCAGCTCCCAGGTGAACGGGCCGCGCGTCACGTCGGGAGTCCACCAGAGCGCCTCGAGGAACCCCGGCTGGACGGGCACGCCGCGGCGGGCAAGCTCGTACGCGACCGCGTAGAGCGCCGCGACGTCCGCCTGGAAGGCCGCGCCGCCGGGCTCGCCGCGGCCGACCTTCGCGAGGTAGCGCGCTGGTCCGATCGTCACGAGGCGCGGCGTCTCGGTGGCCGCGTATTCGCCGCGGGGGGACGGCACCTCGGCCGCGACTGCGATCGCCATGGACACCTCCGAGCTCCCAGAGGAATCACGCGCATGCAGAGGCGAGGATGCAACCCCGCGTCGCGGTGAGACGGACGCGCGCGCTCGTGCTGCGGCCAGGCCAGCCGGTGCTCGCGCGCCGATCAGCGGAACGTCGAGTGGGACGGCAGCTCGTACCGCGAGTCCCAGGAGCGGTCGCGCTCGAGCAGCCGGCGCCGGCACTCGGCGCAGGTCACGGTCTCCCTGAGGATCGTGCACCACCGCGCGTCGGTCGCCCCGCAGAGCGCCGCGTCCTTCGCGACGAAGTGGATGGTGTCCATGGTTCCTCCGGACATCGTGGGTGACGGCGCACCGGGTCGCGGAACCAACACTTGCGAGTATTCGCGCAGGGGCCCCGACGCGGCAGTCCCACGTCTCCCGTCGTAGGTCGCTGTGGGGCGTGGTCGGTCCCTTGCGATCCCGACGATTTGCGGACGCGGCGCGAGGTCGCGCGGCGCGGGACCGCAACTCACCTCAGGCCTGTCTCGACGGGCTTTCCGGCTGCAACCCAGCCCGAGATGCCGTCCGTCATGACCCAGAGCCTGCGGTAGCCGAGCTGGGCCGCTCACGGGCGACCTCGTGACTCGCAGTTCACCGCGGACGGGAGCCATAGAAGATGAGGCGGGCGTCGCGGTCGTGCGGGAGCACCGCTGCGACAGGAGCCGAGCCGGCGAACCGCGCGTCGGGCACGGTGGTGGTGGCGGGCGGCGTGCCGGGCGGACGCCGCCGAGTCGTCTTCGCGGTGAACGCGCGGGCCTCGGAAGCTACGCCGTCGCGCCCGGCTCGAGATCCTCCTCGGGCGACCACGACGGCATCGCGATGGGTACATCCGCAGCGGTCTCGTCCTCGATGATGTCGAGCCCGAACCCGGCGAGCAGTCGGGCGTGTTCCTGCGTGCCCGGCAGGAACGTGACCCGCTTGGTGCGCTGACTCTGCCGGACGAACGTCGCCAGGATGCTCGCCGCGAACTCGAACGCCTCCACGGCGTGGGTCAGGTCCACCACGTACCGCGAGGCCCCCGACTCCTCCATCGCGAGTCGGAGCGCCCATGCGGACGCTCCGTCAAAGGCGCCGTGGACCGCCAGCACCAGCGCGTCCCCCGTCTGCCACCGAACGATCGCTGCGCCCGTCATCGCCATTGAACGTTAGGCACTCGTCCAGCGGCGCAAAGGGAGAATTTGGATTATGCTCCGGGTCCCTTGTCGAAACGCGCCCCCATCGCCATCCTCTTCGACCTCGACGGTACGCTCGTCGACACCGTCCCGTTCATCCTCGCCTCCGCGCGCCACGCCTTCGAGGGCTACGGTCTGTGCCCGACCGACCAAGAGTGGATCGGGGGAATCGGTACGCCGCTTCGCACGCAGATCGCCTCCTTCGCCCGGCGCCCTGAGGACGTGGACCCGCTCGTCGCGCGTTACCGCGAGTACTGGGTGGCGAACCACGACCGCATGACACGCACGTTCCCGGGCGCGCTCGACGTCCTGGACACGCTCGTGGCAGGGGGGCACCCGATAGGCGTGGTGACGGCCAAGACCGAGGAGGGGGCGCTACGGACCCTCCGGCACACCGGACTCCTGCGATACATGCAGGCGATCGTGGGCGCGGATACATGCCTCCGGTGCAAGCCCGACCCCGAGCCGGTGAAGGTCGCCCTCGCGCGGCTCGAGCGGGCCCCGTCCGAGGCGCTGCTCGTAGGTGACTCGCCGCACGACATCGCCGCGGCGAGAGCGGCGGGCGTTCGGGCCGTGGGCGTGCTGCACGGAGCGTGTGATCGCGAGCGCCTTCTCGCCGCTGGCGCCGACGCGCTGCTCGACGATCTCGCTCCGCTGCCCGCACTCCTCGCCACGACGTGACCGAAGGCGGTCCCGCACCCGGGTGGATGCGCCCGAGCGCTCACTCCCCGATCTAACCTCCCCTCGAGCTGGCGCCGGCCTCGGCGCTCGCCGATTTGCATCACTGGGGAGGGGACATGGTGACCGACGCGGCGCGGCGGACCGGCAGCCTGGCGAGGGAGTTTCGGGAGTTCCTGCTGAAGCAGAACGTCGTCGCGCTCGCGGCGGGCGTCGTGATCGGCGCGGCGATCGGGAAGGTCGTGGGGGGGATCGTCGAGCTCGTCGTCATGCCCATCGTCGGGCTCCTGCTGCCCGGCAAGAACGAGTGGCGCGAGCTGAAGCTCGACATCGGCGGCGGGAACGCGATCGGCTACGGCGAGGTGCTGGGCAGGCTGCTCGAGTTCGGCATCATCGCGCTCGTCGTGTTCCTCGTCTTGAAGGCGTTCGTGAAGGCGCCGCCGCCTCCCGCGCCCACGAAGGCCTGCCCGCAGTGCCTCGAGACCATCCCGGCCGCGGCGCGCCGCTGCCGGGCCTGCGCCTCGGAGGTCTGAGGTCCGAGGCCTGAAGCCCAGCGGATCCGTGATAAGAACGGAAGATGCGCGTCGCGTACCTCGGTCCCCCGGGCACTTTCAGCGAGGAGGCCGTCTCTCGCTGCGATCTCGTCGGCGGCGACGAGGCGGTCCCGCAGCCGAGCTTCGCGGACGCGTACCTCGCGCTGCGCCGCGGCGAGGTGGACGGCGCGCTGCTCCCCATCGAGAACTCGATCGAGGGGAGCGTCGGCGCGACGCTCGATCTGCTCGTTCACGAGCCGGGCCCCCTCATCCGCCGCGAG
Source organism: Anaeromyxobacter sp. (assembly GCA_035456445.1). Classification (GTDB taxonomy): domain Bacteria; phylum Myxococcota; class Myxococcia; order Myxococcales; family Anaeromyxobacteraceae; genus Anaeromyxobacter. Next base: position 9,189 of record DATIDF010000093.1, on the reverse strand, counting down.
CTGCTCCTCCCGATCCGCCAGCACCTCCTCGCCCGACCCGGGACCCGGCTCGAGGACATACGCCGCGTGCTCTCGCACCCGCAACCGTTCGGCCAGTGCAGCCGGTTCCTGCGCGAGCGGCTCGCGGGCGCGGCGCTCGAGCCGACCCACTCCACCGCCGAGGCGGCGCGCAAGGTCGCCGCGGGGGAGCCAGGCGCGGCCGCGATCGGCTCGCGCGCCGCCGCCGATCGCTACGGGCTGGCGCTGCTGGCGGAGTCGATCCAGGACGTCGACGAGAACTTCACCCGCTTCGTCCTGCTCGCGCAGGCCGACGAGGCGCCCACCGGCTCGGACCGCACCAGCGTCGCGTTCACGCTCGACCGCGATCGCCCGGGCGGCCTGTACGAGGTGCTCGGCGAGCTCGCGAGCCGCGGAATCAACCTCTCGAAGATCGAGAGCCGCCCGATGAAGCAGGCGCTCGGGCACTACGTCTTCTTCGTCGACTTCGAGGCGCACCGGCTCGAGCCGGCCGCGGCGGAGGCCCTCGCCGGCGTGCGCGCGCGCGTGCACCGGCTGTGGCTCCTGGGCTCGTACCCGCGCGGCGGCCCGGCGTAGGCTACGGGATCGCGCGCCACGCCGCGGCGAGCGCGCGGAGGTGCTCGCCGTTCGCGCCGCAACAGCCGCCCGCGAGCGCGGTCCCGGCGGCGAGCGCGGGCGCGAGCGCCGCCGCGAAGGCATCCGCCGGTAGCACCGCCCCGGGGAGGCCCGGGCTCGGCTTCGCCACGAACGGCACGGGGAGAGCGGCCCGCGCCCACGCGGCGAGCTCGGAGAGCGCCGTCCCCGCCGCGACGCAGTTCACGCCCGCCGCGGTCGCACCGAGCGACGCCATCGCGAGGAGCGCCTCCTCGATGGGCGTCCCGTCGGTGAGCGTCCAGGGGGCGTCCCCGGCCGGCGTGAAGGTGACGGCGACCTCGAGCCCGGTCGAGCGCGCCGCCACGAGCGCGAGACGCGCCTCGGCGCGATCGTGCTGCGTCTCGAGCCAGAGGAGGTCGGCGCCGGCGGCGGCGAGCGCGCGCGCGGCCGGGCCGTATCCGGCGGCCACGGCGCGGACGGGCGCGGCCCTGCCCGGGGCGGCGAGCCCCGTCGGCCCGAGCGCGCCCGCGACGAGGGCGCTGGGCGCGGCCTCCCGCGCGAGCCGCACGGCGCGCGCGGCGAGCCCCCCGACGGCGGCCGGATCCAGGCGCCCCGCGAGCCGTGGCGCCGCGAGGTTGAACGTGCAGGTGAGGACGATCCCGGCGCCCGCGGCCGCGTGCTCCGCATGGACGGCGGCGATCGCGTCGGGGCGCGCGAGGAGCCACTCCTCCGGCAGCGCGCCCTGCGGGAGCCCGCGCGCGACGAGCGCGGCGCCCACGCCGCCATCGAGGAGCGTACGCGCGAGGTTCGAGAGCGACCTCGGCGCACGCGCGGCCGGTGTCACAGCTCGACCTCCTCGAGGTGCCGGGGCACCTGCGCCGGCCAGCGGAGCGTGTCCATGCGGGCCTTGGCGGCGGCGAGCGGGCCGCTCTCGCCGTGGACGAGAAACGTGCGGCGCGGATGGGCCGGGAACGTCGCGAGCCAGCGCGTGATCTCTCCCTCGTCCGCGTGGGCCGAGAACCCACTGATCGAGGCCACGCGCGCCTTCACGGCGACGTCCTCGCCGTGAATGCGAACGGTGGCCGCGCCGTCCTGCAGCGAGGCGCCGCGCGTGCCCGCCGCCTGAAAGCCCACGAGCAGCACGGTCGTCCGCGGATCCGGGAGCCGCCGCGCGAGGTGGTGGAGGACGCGGCCTCCGGTCGCCATTCCGGAGGCGGAGAGGATGACGCACGGTCCGTGCACGTCGTTGAGCGCCTTCGACTGCTCCGGGCTTCGGCAGAAGGTGAGCTTCGCCGGCCGGAGCGGCTCCTTCCCCGCCGCGAGGAGCCGGGTCATCTCGTCGTCATGATCCGCGCGGTGCGTGAGGAAGATCGCGGTCGCGTCGACCGCCATCGGCGAGTCCACGAAGACCGGGAGCGCGGGGACCTCGCCCTTCTCCTCGAGCTCGCGCAGCGTGAACAGCACCTCCTGCGTGCGCCCGACCGTGAACGCGGGTATGACGACCGCGCCGCCCGCCCGGACCGCGCGCCGGATCTCGTCGGCGAGGGCCGCCGCGGGAGAGGCCTCCGGGTGACGCTTGCCGCCGTAGGTGCTCTCGAGCACGAGCGCGTCGGCGGCGACGCCAGGCTCGGGATCGGGGAGGATGGGGGCGCCGTAGCGGCCCAGGTCCCCGCTGAAGAGGAGCCGCAGCGGCCGCGGTCCCTGAAGCGTGAGCTCGACGAGCGCGCTGCCGAGGATGTGTCCCGCACGGCGGAATCGGAGGCGGACGCCCGACGCGATCTCGCGCTCGTCGCCGTACGCGAGGGGCGAGAGCGTCGACAAGGCGGCCACCGCGTCGTCCTCCGAGTAGAGCGGCGCCGCGTTCGGGGCGTGCTTCGAATACCCCTTCCGGTTCGCGTAGCGCGCCTCCTCTTCCTGCAGCCGCCCGGAGTCCGGGAGGAGGAGGCCGGCGAGGTCGCGCGTCGCGGGTGTGCAGTGCGCGACGCCACGGAACCCGGACTTCACGAGCTGGGGAAGCGCGCCCGTGTGGTCCAGGTGCGCGTGGGTGAGGACGACCGCGTCGATGGAACCGGGCGGCACGGGCCAGGGGGCGCGGTTTCGGAGGCGCAGCTCCTTGGGCCCCTGGAAGAGGCCTGCGTCGACGAGGACGCGGACCGAGCCGGACTGGACGAGGAAGCGCGAGCCAGTGACCGTACCCGCCGCGCCGAGGAAGCGGATGGACGCCATGATGTGCCGATTCTACAATTCACCGAGGTCGGCGAGGTGCTCGACGTTGCCGGAACGCGCCCGCCGCGCCTTCGACTCGCTCTGGGCGAGCGCCCTTCGGTCTGGGGCGAGCGGAGACATGAGAATGCGCCGGAAGATCCGGGTCGTCGGGGCGATGATCGAGCAAGACGGGAAGTACCTCATCACCCAGCGCCCTCCGCGCGCCTCGCTGCCGCTCCTCTGGGAGTTCCCCGGCGGCCGCGTCGAGGCGGGGGAGAGCGACCCCGATGCGCTCGCGCGCGAGCTCCGCGAGGAGATGGGGATCGGCGTCGTGGTCGGCGACCGCGTCATCCACGTCGAGCACGCGTACGAGGGTTACGACATCGACTTCTGCGTCTACCGGTGCCGGCTCGTCTCCGGGCCGATCCAGAACATCCGCGTGCACGCGCACCGCTGGGTCCGACCCGACGAGCTCGATCAGTACGAGTTCCCGGCCGCGGACGAGAAGACGATCGCGAAGCTGCTCGGGCTGTAGCGCCCGGGCGCCCGCCCGCCACGACCCTCGCGGACCCGTACGACCCGCCAGCCTCGGATCGGGGCGCTCGATCACGTGAGGCGGCGGATTGCCTGCTCCCCCGACATGCACAGATTGGCTGCGGAGGGGCGGGGAGGCCCAGTGCCAGCGGACGACAAGAAGCCACACGGACAGCGGGGCGAGCGAGGCTCGCGTCAGGGACCGCAGACACGCGTGCCGCTCGCCTCACCAGCGGCGTGGCTCGTCCTCATCGCCTTGGCCGTCTTCCTCTTCCGTGCCTTCCAGGATGTCGGCGTCCGGCGCATCCCGTACTCCCAGTTCAAGGACATGGTGCGCCAGGGCACCTTCGAGCGCGTCGTCATCGGCCCGGACTGGGTACGCGGCATCCCGAAGCCGGTCGAGGGTACAGGCGCCCAGACCGAGAGCGGCGACAAGGGCGGAGGCCAGGCGCTGCCGTACGTCGCGACGCGCATCCCGGGCGGCGACGACGAGCTCGTCCCGGTCATCGAGAAGGCCGGCGTCCCCTACGATGCGGTCGCGGGCGGCGGGATGGGCGATCTGTTCTGGATCTGGGTCGCGCCCATCGCGCTCGGGCTCCTCTTCTGGGCGTGGATCATGCGGCGCATGTCGGGGCAGATGGGCCAGGGGCCGCCCGGCGTCATGGCGTTCGGCAAGTCGCGCGCTCGGGTCCACATGGAGCCGGACACCGGCACCACGTTCCAGGACGTCGCCGGAATCGACGAGGCGATCGAGGAGCTGCAGGAGATCGTCGAATTCCTGAAGACGCCCGAGAAGTACCGGCGCCTCGGCGGCCGGATCCCGAAGGGCGTGCTGCTCGTCGGGCCTCCGGGCACCGGCAAGACGCTCCTCGCGCGCGCGACCGCCGGCGAGGCGGGGGTGCCGTTCTTCTCGCTCTCCGGCTCCGAGTTCGTCGAGATGTTCGTGGGCGTCGGCGCAGCCCGCGTCCGCGACCTCTTCGCCCAGGCGCAGCAGAAGGCGCCGTGCATCGTCTTCATCGACGAGCTCGACGCGCTCGGGAAGTCGCGCAACTCGGGCATCGTCGGCGGCCACGACGAGCGCGAGCAGACCCTGAACCAGCTCCTCGCCGAGATGGACGGCTTCGACGCGCGCGCCGGCCTCATCATCATGGGCGCGACGAACCGGCCGGAGATCCTCGATCCGGCGCTCATGCGCCCCGGCCGCTTCGACCGGCAGGTCCTCGTGGATCGCCCCGACAAGCGCGGCCGCGAGAAGATCCTCCAGATCCACGCGAAGAACGTGAAGGTCGGCGCGGACGTGGACCTCCGCTCGGTGGCGGCGCGCACGCCGGGGTTCGCGGGCGCGGATCTCGCGAACGTGGTGAACGAGGCGGCGCTCCTCGCCGCCCGGCGCAACAAGAGCGCGGTGACCCGAGCGGAGTTCGAGGAGGCGATCGAGCGGGTCGTCGCCGGCCTCGAGAAGAAGAGCCGGCGCATCAACGAGCGCGAGAAGGAGATCGTCGCGTTCCACGAGGCGGGCCACGCGCTCGTCTCCTGGATGCTGCCGTTCGCGGACCGGGTGACGAAGGTCTCGATCATCCCGCGCGGCCTCGGCGCGCTCGGCTACACCCTCCAGCTCCCGATCGAGGACCGCTACCTGCTCACGCTCTCCGAGCTTCGCGATCGCATGGCCGGGCTCATGGGCGGGCGTGTCGCCGAGGAGGAGGTGTTCGGGGAGCCCTCCACCGGCGCCTCGAACGACCTGCAGCAGGCGACCGGCCTCGCGCGGCTGATGGTGCGCGACTACGGCATGAGCACGGTGCTCGGGCCGGTCGCGCTCGGCGAGGAGCGAGCGCCGTCCTTCCTCGGCAAGGCGTTCGAGCCGCGCAGCTACTCCGAGCAGACCGCGCTCGAGGTCGATCGTGAGGTCCAGTCGCTCGTCTTCGAGGCGCATGCACGGGCGCGCGACGCGCTCCGGCAGCACCGCGACAAGCTCGACGCGATGGCGGCGCGGCTCCTCACGGCGGAGGTGGTGGAGGAAGAGGAGATGACGCGGCTGTGGGGCCCGAAGGTGTCGCGGCCGGGCACGATCCACGGCCCAGGTCACACCGAGGCTCCCCCCGACCATCCGACGCGTCCGGTCGCGATGGCGGAGGAGCACCGCGACGGTTGGGCGGCGCCGCAGGCGGTGGCGGGCACGGTGCGCGGAGACGGTGAGTGAAGTCCGGGTCGGAGAGCCACGAGGCGCGCAAGGCCCTCTTCCAGACCGGCATCCGCCGAGGCCACCTGTCGCTGCAGGAGATCGACCGGGCGCTCCCGCAGGGCAGCCTCTCCCCGGCGGAGCGCTGGCTGCTCTTCTACAGCCTGCGCGCCGCGGGCGTGGAGATCCGGGACTCGCGCGGCGGTTCCGTCGACGAGCTTCCGGGAGAGCCGCCGCTGGAGCCGCCGCTGTCCTGATCAGGCCGTGACGCGGACGGCAGCCCCCGTAGAAGACCCCCGCCGGCACGGTGCGCCGCTGGGGGTAAGGACGTTTGACAGCCCCGAGCGTGTGGTTAGGTTCGCGGCCGGAGGCACGAGAACGCATGTCCGAAGAGCGTCGGGGTCCGCAGGGCCCGGAGGGCGGCGAGCCGCAAGTGAAGGTCGTGGATCGCCGGCGATTCCGCCAGGATGGCGCGCCGGTGGAGGGCGGCCCGGACGAGCTCGCGCGAGCCGACGCGCCCCACGACGAGGAGGCGCAGCCCACCGAGCCGGGTCCCGACCCGCGCGACGCGCAGCTCGCGGCGCACCAGGCGCGCATCGACGAGCTCACGCGCGCGTACGCCGCGCTCGTCGAGGACAACAAGGCGTTCCGGCAACGGCTGGAGCGCGAGCGGGCGCGTGTCGTGGAGGCGGAGCGCATCAACGTGGCGCAGGCGCTCCTCGAGGCGGCGGACGACCTCGAGCGCGCGCTCGCCGCGGTGAGCACGCACGAGGGTGCGCAGGGGGAGGCGCTCCGGACCCTGGCGGAGGGCGTGCGGCTCTCGCTCGCGTCGCTGCACAAGCGGATCGCGGAGCTCGGCGCGCAGCGGATCGCGGTGCAGGGTCAGAAGTTCGATCCGCACCTCGCCGAGGCGATCGACATCATCCCGGTGGCGGACGCGGCGCAGGACGGGGTGGTCCTGCACGAGGTGCGCGCGGGATATCGCGTGGGCGAGCGGATCCTGCGCCCCGCACGGGTCCGGGTCGGGCGGCTCGCGCAGGCGTAGCACCCGCGGCGCCCGCAAAGGCCCGGGCGTGCGGGAATAGATTCTCCGGCCACACGTCATTCGTGCCGGATCAACTTCCGCGAGGAGAGGGAATGCGCCGTATCATCCGTCGAGCCATCGGCATCACGTTCATCGCGGCCCTCGTCGCGTGCTCGCAGGACGGCCGCGCGGCGACCGAGCCGCAGCGGCCCGCAGCGGCTCCGGCCGCCCCTGGCGGCGCGCCGCTGTTCCGCGAGGCCGCGCAGCAAGGCGCTCCGCAGCAGCAGGCGGAGGCCGCCGTGCCCGCGCAGGGGTCGCTCGCACCGCTCATCGAGAAGGTCAAGGGCGCGGTCGTGAACATCTCGACGACCACGGTCGTGAAGCACCCGCAGGCCCGCGGCATGCCGCAGTCGCCGCACGGCCAGCCCGCGCCGGGCGGCCGCGGCGGCGACGACCAGGAGTTCCAGGACTTCTTCGAGCGGTTCTTCGGTGGCCGCCCCGCGCCGCAGATGCCCGAGGAGTTCCGCGGCTCCTCGCTCGGCTCCGGCTTCATCATCAGCCCGGACGGCTTCATCCTCACGAACAACCACGTCGTGCAGGACGCGACGGACATCCTGGTCCGGCTCACCGACGGCGGCGAGTTCAAGGCGGAGACCGTCGGCCGTGATCCGGCGACCGACGTCGCGCTCATCAAGCTCGTGAACCCGCCGAAGAACCTCCACGCCACGGTGCTCGGCGACTCGGACGCGCTCCGGCAGGGCGACTTCGTGCTCGCGCTGGGGAGCCCGTTCGGCCTGCGCGACACCGCGACCCTCGGGATCGTCTCCGCGAAGCACCGCGGCCGCGAGGTGAACCCCACCGGCACCTACGACGACTTCATCCAGACCGACGCCGCGATCAACTCCGGCAACTCCGGCGGACCGCTCTTCAACCTCCGCGGCGAGGTGATTGGCATCAACACCGCCATCGTCTCCCCGCAGCTCGGCTCGGGCGTCGGGTTCGCCGTGCCGATCAACATCGCGAAGACCATCCTCCCGCAGCTGCGCGAGAAGGGGAAGGTGACGCGCGGCTACGTGGGCGTGTCGATCACCGATCTCAACCGCGACCTCGCCCAGGGGTTCGGCCTGCCGCCCGATCAGAAGGGCGCCCTCGTGCAGGGCGTCGTCCCACGCGGCCCGGCGGCCAAGGCCGGGGTCCAGCCGGGCGACATCATCATCGAGGTGAACGGGAAGCCGGTGTCCTCGGGCGGCGATCTCACCCGCTCGGTCGCGCTGGTCCAGCCCGGCAGCAAGGTCGACCTCACCGTGCTCCGGAACGGCCAGAAGAAGTCGCTCAGCTTCGCGGTCGCGCAGCGGCCGGACGACGGGGAGGCGGTCGCGCGCGCCGGCGGCGGGGAGGAGGAGCCGCAGGGCGACAAGAGCCCGAAGCTGGGCGTGACGCTCGGCGACCTCACGCCGCAGATCGCGCGGCAGCTCGGGGTCGAGCCGGGTGAAGGCGTCGTCGTGCGCGACGTGGTGGCGGCCGGTCCGGCCGCGCGCGCCGGCATCGAGCCGGGCATGGTGATCGTCGAGGTGAACCGGAAGCCGGTGAAGACGGTCCAGGACGTGGCGCAGTCGATCGCGAAGATGAAGGACGGCGAGGTTGCGCTCCTGCGCGTCCGGCGCGGCCAGGATCTCTTCTACGTCGCGGTGCCGGTCGGCGGCCGCCAGTAGCGGCGCGCCCCGGCAGAGCAGGAAGATGAAGAGGGCCGTCCCAGTCCGCGGGCGGCCCTCTTCGCGTAGAGAAGCGACGCGGCCTACAGCACGCGCGAGGCGATCTCGTTGCCGGTCCGCGCGTCGACGACCCGGATCGCGACGAAGCGCGCCGCGACGCCCTCCATCGAGCCGCGCTCACCGCGGCGCGGCAGCTTCCAGATCCTCTCCGGCCGGAACACGATCTCGAGCTCGATGGCGCCCGTGCGGAACGGACCCTGGAACTCCATGTCCATCATGCCGGGCGGGAGCTTGCCGCGGATCGGGATGAGGTTCACGAGCGGGTTCCCCGCCGCGTCCTGCCGTGCCGGCGTGCCGTGGGTGAGGGCGAGTCCGCCGCCGTCCACGAACGGAGTCACGAGGAGCACGAAGCCGTCGCCCTGGAGCTGGGCGCGGACGAGCGTGGCCGCGTCGGTGACGCGGACGGTGAACGTCTTGCCGGACAGAGCGCGGCGGGCAGCGGCCACGTTCGCCTCGCAGGTCGCGCGCGTGTAGACGTCCGTGCAGTGACCGACGTAGCGGTTGAGGAAGGGCTCGAGCGCATCGATGCGCTCCGCGCTGGTGGCCACCGTTTCGAAGCGGTCGCTTGCCAGGACGGAGGTGGAGGCGAGGAGCAGGAGCACGGCCCACAGAACGCGCATTTGTTGATTTTCCTCTCGGTGCGGGCGGCTCGCCCAGGCGGGTACCGCGAGTGTAGCGCGGCGCCGCTCTGCCGGATGAAAGATAGGCCTTCGGTGTGCGGCGGAAGGCCACATGAAGGCCAAGGTCGCTTTTTTGACTACATCGGCACACCGCCCTAGCCTGAGCTCCTCGATGGCGGAGGCGGACGACATGCTCAACGGCCGGAGGGAAGGGCGCAGGACGGCGCCGGTGGAGCGCCGCGC
>DATIDF010000092.1:0-6157 GCA_035456445.1 Anaeromyxobacter sp. | reverse complement strand
AGGTCTCGAACCGTTCCGCCGAGCCGTAACGAGGCGGCGGCCACGCGAGACGGTCGTGCGGCGCGAAGCCGAGCGGAGACGTCATGGCTGGTAGCCGGTGGGGACCGCGTCCGTGAGCGCGATGACGTCCTCGTCGGACATGTCGTCCGGGACCTTCATCGGCCCGACCGCCGCGAACGGGACCCGCACGTACTCCGCCTGGCCGCCGTCGTAGCCGCCGGTCGTCTGCGAGTAACCGTACACGCCGCACGCCACGTCGCTCGAGGGGTGACGAGAACGTGATCACGCCCGCGGGCGACGGGTATCGGCAGCGCGGCGCGCCACGTCTCCCGCCCGCTGCGCGGACGGCCGGCGAACGCGCGAGCGGTCTAGCTCACCGTCTCCGCGCTGTAGCGCGCGATGAGCCCGGTCCGGACCGCGTGCCGGTGGACGCGGGAGAAGATCCAGCTCGCGAGGAGGACGTACAGCACCGCGAGGGCGCCGCTCCAGAGGAGCGCGCCGCCCGAGAACGAGCGGCCGGAGACGATCGCCCGCATCGCCTCGAACACGTATGACGGCGGCAGCGCCCGTCCGATCCCGCGCATCCAGCCCGGGAGCGTCGAGAGCGGGTAGAACACGCCCGCGAAGGGCGAGAGCAGCGCGGGGATCGGCCAGACGAACCACTCCGCCGCCGGCCCGAGCCGGAGCACGAGCGCCGCCCCCGTGATCCCGAGCGCGATCCCGAAGAGGAACAGCACCAGCAGGAAGGGCACGAGCATCGCCCCGTACGCGAACACCGACAGCCCGAACACGCCCGTCGCGATGACGAGCATGACGGCGAGGCCGAGCGCGCTCGTGGCGATGCTCGCGAGCACGAGCCCGCCGACGTACTCGGCGATCGAGATCGGCGTCGCGAAGACGTTGAGGAAGTTGCGCGACCAGACGTCCTCGAAGAACGCCATCGTCACGCCCTGCATCACGCGGGCGAGGAAGTCCCACAGGAGCACCGCGCCGAGCAGGACCGGGACGAAGCTGAACCCGGGCGCCGCCACGCCGTCGAGCCAGCGGGTGATGAACCCCCACAGCACGATGTCCACGGCCACCCAGGCGAAGAGCGGCACGATCCGCGAGAAGCTCCCGCGGACGAGGTACGCCTGCCTGAGCACGATGGCGAGCACGCGCCCGGGCCGCACCGTCATGAGCTCCCCGCGAGCGCGAGCGGCTCGCGCGCGACGGCGATGAAGAGCTCCTCGAGCGTGCCCTTGCCGTGCTCGCGCGGGAGGGTCCGCGGATCGCCCTCGAGGAGGATCCTGCCGCGCGACAGGAACAGCACGCGATCGCAGACCTCCTCGACCTCGTACATGTTGTGCGACGTCCACAGCACGCCGCCCGTGCCCTGTGCCGCGCACGCGCGAATCTTCGCGCGCATGTCGCGCGCGCTCGCGGGATCGAGCGAGGCGGTGGGTTCGTCGAGGAGCAGCAGCTGCGGTGCGTTCAGCATCGCTTTCGCGAGGGCGACGCGGGTCTGCTCGCCGGACGAGAGCACGCCGCACCTCGTGTCGCGGAAGCGCCCGAGCTCGAACTGCCCGAGGAGGGCGTCGATCCGCTCGGAAAGCCGCCTCACGCCGTAGAGCAGCCCGAAGACGCGGAGGTTCTGAAGGACGGTCAGGTTGCCGGGCAGCGGCGCGTACACGGCGGCGAAGTTGGTGCGCTCGAGGGCGCGGGAGCGCTCCCTCGCGAGGTCCATGCCTTCGATGCGGATCGCCCCGGCGCTCGGCTCGAGGACGCCGAGCAGCATGTTGATGGTCGTCGTCTTGCCCGCGCCGTTCGGCCCGAGCAAGCCGACGATCTCGTTCCGGCGCACCTCGAACGAGACTCCGTCCACCGCCACTACGTGGCCGTAGCGCTTGCGGAGCCCGCTCACCGCGAGCACCGGCTCGCCGGCGGCGGGCGCGCCGCTCACTTCCCCAGCACCCGCTTCATGTACTTCAGCATCGCGTCCCACGAGGCCCGGTCCGCCTTGGCGTCGTACGCGAGCCCCTCCATGCCGGCCTGGTCCGCCGCCGGGTTCGTGAAGCCATGCTTCGCGCCCGGATAGGTGATCACGTCCACCTTCACCCCGGCGGTCTTCAGCTCCTGCTCGAGCGCCTTCACCTGGTCCTTCGTCACCATCGGATCGGCGCCGCCGGTCTGGACGAGGACCTCGCGCGGCTCGAACGTCCCCTTCTTGGCCGGCTCCCCCGAGGGCTTCAGGACGCCGTGGAACGTGGCGAGCGCCTTCAGATCCTCCCCTGCTCGCGCCATGTCGAGCGCGACGCCGCCGCCGAAGCAGTAGCCGATGACGCCGATGCGCTTCGCGTCCACCTGCGGCTGCTCCTTCAGCACCGCGAGCGCCGCGTCGAAGCGGGCCTTCTTCACCTCCGGGGCCTTCATCGCCTCCGCCACGAAGGCCTTCGCGTCCTCGGGGTGCGTCGTCACCTTGCCCTTGCCGAACATGTCGAGCGCGAAGCCGACGTAACCCGCCTTCGCGAGCTTCGTCGCGGCGTTCCGGGCGTTATCGTTGTTCCCCCACCATTCGTGCACGACGAGGATGCCCGGCCGCTTCCCCTTCGCCGCGTCGTCGTACGCGAGGAAGCCCTGGAGCACGGTGCCCTCCTGCGTGTACTCGATCTCCCGAGTCTTCACCTCGGCGCGCGCGGTGCCGGAGATCGCGAGCGCGGCCGCTGCTATCGCCATGAGCGTCGTTCGGGTCATTCCTGTCTCCCTCGTGGTGCAGGGATGTGCGCGCCCCGCCGCGAAGATGCACGGGCAGATGACGGCGGTACCCGAGAGGCGCCGGGCGCGGCGCTCGTGCGGGTTCACAGGAACACGCTGGCGGACACCTCCGGGGATCCCGGGTTCACCCGCCGGTACACCTGCAGCAGCGTCTCGACCGCGCGCTGCCCGGCCGCGCCCATGTCCACCGAGAAGTCGTTCACGTACAGGTCGATGTGCTGGCGCATCACCGCCTCGTCCATCTCGTGCGCGTGCCGCTTCACGAAGTCCGTGACGAGGGGACGGCGCGCGAGGGCGTGCTCCACGCTCGCTCGGACGAGCCGGTCGAGCCCGTGCAGCACCTCGCCGTCGAGCGAGCGCCTCGCGACGATGCCGCCGAGCGGGACGGGCGCCCCGGTCTCGCGCTCCCAGTGCGCTCCCAGGTCGAGCAGCTTCACGAGCCCCTTGGCCTCGTACGTGAACCGGCTCTCGTGGATGATGACGCCCGCGTCTGCCGTGCCGTCGAGGACGGCGTCCTCCACCCCGGAGAACACCACGAACTGCCTGTGCATGGCCTCGGGGTACGCGAGAGAGAAGAGCAGGTGCGCGGTGGTGTCCCGGCCCGGCACCGCGACGCGCATCGTCGCCGGCTCGAACGCGCGGACGCCGGGGCGGGCGACGAGCAACGGGCCCACCCCTCGCCCGAGCGCCCCGCCCGAGCGCAGGACGCCGTAGTCCTTCGCGATCGCCGGCAGCACGCCGTAGCTCACCTTGCTGACGTCGAGCCGGCCCTCCATCGCCCACTCGTTCAGCGTCTGGACGTCCTCGAGCACGACTTCGAGGCGGAGCCCGCCCGTGTCGAGCTGCCCGTTCACGAGCGCGTCGAAGATGAAGGTGTCGTTGGGGCAGGGAGAGATGCCGAGGGTGAGCTTCATGGTGCGCGCAGGCCGGCGCGAGAAGCGCGCGGCGGCGCGGCGCATCATATATCCAGAGGGTCGAACCGTGCACGCCGCTGCCATGAGCGCCGTCGCCGCCGCGCTGCTGCTCGTCCTGGCGGATCCCGCGGCGGCAATCGAGATCCGTTCGCCGCCGGGCGCCCTGCACGGCTTCCCGTCGATGTCCGACGAGACCGGGACCGTCATCGCGGATGGCGAGCTCTCGCAGGAGCGCCGGGGCGACCGCCTCTTCGTTCACGCATCGTGGGTGTTTCGCGGCGGCCGCAAGGCGGAGGAGACCGCGACGTTCCGGCTCGGGACGGAGCTCGCGCAGGAGCGGTTCGCTTGGGTCGAGACGGAGAACGGCGAGGAGCAGCGCCGCTTCGAGGTGGACTTCGACGTCGGCGATGCGCGGTCGAGCGTGCGCCGCGGCGACCGCGTGGCGCGAGCGCAGGAGCGGCTCGATCTGCCCTCCGGGCGCTCGTTCGCCGGCTACGGCGTCGCGCTCGCGGCGAGCCAGCTCGCCCTCGGTCCGGGGGACGAGGCAGAGCTCACCTTCGTCGCATTCACGCCCGGCCCGCGGGCGATCACGCTTTCGATTCGCAACGAGGGTGAGCAGGGGATCTCGACGGCAGGGCGGTCGATCGCGTGCGATCGCTTCACGCTGCACCCGAAGCTCCCGCTCCTCGTCCGCCCGTTCGTCCACCCGCGCGACGCCCTCCTGTGGTTCACTCATGGTGCTCCGCGCGCGCTCGTCCGCGCCGAGCAGGAGCTCGCGGCGAAGGACGACCCGCGGGTCGTCATCGACGTGATCCCGCGAGGAGCCGTCCAGGCACGCTCGCCGAGGCGCGCCGCGCGGGACCGACCTCGCTGACGTCTGCCGGGGGACCTCCGGCCGCGTGCATGGGCTAGGATCACGAGCGAGCGGGGCCGAACCTGCCCTGCCGAGCACCGGTCGGGCCGCCGTCACGGCTCGACCCGGAGGTGGCCATGGCGATCGACCTCGTCGGCAAGGCGAAGCGCGTCCGCATCTACACGAGCGAGGAGGATCGCGTCGGGAGGACCTCCACGGCGCACGCGGTGCTCGACCATCTGCGGCGGGAGAACGCACAGGGAGCGACGCTCGTCCGCGCTTCGAGCGGGTTCGGCGTCACGGGCGAGCTCCACACCGCGGGACTCGTGGACATCGCACCGCGCCTGCCCGTCATCGTGGAGTGGATCGACCGGCCCGAGGTGGTGGCGCGCCTGCTTCCGCGAGTGAAGGAGCTCGTCCCGCACGGCCTCATCACCGTGGACGACACGGAGGTCGTGCTGCACCAGCCGCACCCGGTTCGCGACGTTCCCGCCGCGATGACCGCCGCCGACGTGATGTCGCGCGACGTCGTGTCGGCGACGAAGGACACGCCCATTCGCGAGGTCTTCGAGGCCCTGCTCGGGAAGACGTACCGGGCCGTCCCGGTCGTCGAGGATGGGGCGCCGATCGGCATCATCACGAGCTCCGACCTGGTCCGGGAGGGCGGACTCGGCGTGCGGCTCGACCTCGTAGCGAGCCTCGATCGGCCGGAGCTGAACGACCTCATGCAGCGCCTCTCGCAGTCGAGCCAGGTGGCCGCCGACGTGATGACGCGCCCGCCGGTCACGATCGAGGCCACTACCCCGCTAACCGAGGTCGCCGAGCGGATGGCGCGCCTGCGTCTGAAGCGGCTTCCGGTGGTGAGCGACCACGGGAAGCTCGTCGGGATCGTGAGCCGGGTCGATCTGCTCCGCGCGGCGGCCGGCGGCTTCGAGGGCAAGGCTCCGGCGGCGCGCGAGCTCGGGCTCGCGCGGAACACGCCGCTGTCGCGCGTGATGCGGCGAGACTTCCCGCTCGTCCGGCCGGAGACGCCACTGCCGGAGGTCTTCCAGGCGGTCGTCGCCACGCGGCTGAACCGCGCCCTCGTCGTGGACGCGGATCACCGCGTGGTCGGCCTCGTCACGGACGCGGAACTGCTGGAGCGGATCACTCCCTCGCTCCGCCCCGGCGCGCTGCGCTCGCTCATGAGCCGGCTCCCGTTCGCGCACCCGGACCCGGAGGAGGCGGCGACCGATCGGCACGCTCGCGCGCGCATCGCGGCCGACCTCATGACCCGCGACGTGGCGGTCGCGCGAGACGACACCCCCGTGAGCGACGCCATCGGCCTCATGCTGAAGGGGAACCACAAGGTGCTCGCTGTCACCGACGCGAGCGGACGGCTCGTTGGCATGGTGGACCGCTCGGACGTCCTGCACGGGCTCATCCCGGGGTGATTGGCGTCGAGCGGCTCTCCGAGCTGCGCAGTCATGGCCGTCGCGAGAGCGGGCTCCATGGCGTACTCCTTGCCGTCTTCCCACACCGCCGGCCGGTGGTTGCGCTCAGGTTCAACTGGTCGCTCCATCAGTCGGCGCAAGTGCCTCGATAGCGCGACTCGGATCACGCGGAGTAATCACCACTCGGCGCACAACCCCGCGAG
>DATIDF010000091.1:0-3032 GCA_035456445.1 Anaeromyxobacter sp. | reverse complement strand
CCCGCCCGAGCCCGGTCACCGGCAGCGCGAGCGACGAGGAGCTCGTCGAGCGCCTCGGGCTGCAAGCATCGCGCTACGAGGGCCCGACGGGGATCGTCGGCGTCCTGCACGACGCCTGCAAGCAGCACGGGCTTCCGTCGGCGAGCCTCTGGGCCGCCGTGCCGCACTACGTCTCCCTCACGCCGAGCCCGCGTGCCGCGCTCGCACTCTGCGAGCGCCTCGGCGACATCCTGGGCATCCAGGTGGACGTCGGGGAGCTGCAGGAGGCCGCGGAAGGCTATGCCGAGCAGGTGAGCCGGGCGGTCGCAGCCGACGCGGACACGCAGGCCTACGTCGAAGACCTCGAGCGGCGGGCCGACGAGTTCGACGAGGAGGACATCCCCTCGGGCGAGGCCCTGGCGGCGGAGCTCACGCGCTTCCTGCGCGAGCGGGATCGCGACAACGGCGAGCCGCCGGCCGCGACAGATCAGTAGCTAGGACGCCTCGGC
Organism: Anaeromyxobacter sp.; assembly: GCA_035456445.1. GTDB lineage: Bacteria > Myxococcota > Myxococcia > Myxococcales > Anaeromyxobacteraceae > Anaeromyxobacter. The sequence goes on along the minus strand of DATIDF010000091.1, from coordinate 2,544 downwards.
GGGCTGCGCCGGCTCCTCGGCCGGCGTCTCGTCCGGCCCGCCGCCGTTCTGGGTCGGCTCCGGCTGCTGGGCCTTCGCGCCCTTCTTCCTCCGGCGGCGCCGACGGCGCGAGCGGCCCTGGAGCTTCGGCTGCGGCAGGTTCTCCGCGAGCGCGGCCGCGACCTCCTCGACGGTGCCGAGGCTCTCGCGCGCGGCCTCGATGAGCCGGGTCGCCTTGGGCGTGTACCCCTCCGCGGAGGCCAGGAGGGCCGCGCCCACCTCCAGCGGCAGGTCCCGCGCCGTGTTCACCAGCTTCGCGGCGTTCTCCTCGTGCCGGTGCCCGCGGGAGTTCGCGAGCGCCCCGAGCAGGCGCTTCGCCTCTGGGAACTCGGCGCTCGCGCGCCGGTCCTGGATCTTTCGCGTGGCCCGAGCGAGGCGCCACGTCCAGCGCCAGAGGATCTGCTCCGGCGCGTCCGCCTTCCCCTCCGCGAGCCCGCGGAGCAGGACGCGGACGCCCTGCGCGCGGTCCTTCTCCCAGGTCGGCGCCTGGGTGACGAGGGTGACGAGGTCGTCGAAGCTCGCGCGGTCGACGACCATCCCGACGCGGTCGGCGAGCGCGGTCATCCGCAGGCGGCGGTTGGGGTTCTCGGCGGCGCAGGTGAAGAGGAACTGCTCCAGCGCGCCACGCGTCGTGTTGGCCTCGGTGAGCTTCTTCACGAAGTCCACGCGCTCCTCGAACCGCACCTGGCGGCCGGCGATCTGGGCCCAGAAGCGCTGCTCGTCCTCGTCGAGGAAGCGGGGGTCGACGCGCTGCCACTCCCGGGCGATGACGCCGAGCCGTCGCTTGACGTCGGGCGTGACCGGAACGAGCCAGGGCGCCGGGGAGAGCTTGCGGCGGGCGCGGCGCTGCGGCCGCCGGCGCGGCGCCGGGGTGACGCGGGCGCCCTCCCGGTAGAAGTCGGCGTCGAGCAGGCTGTGGAGCGAGACCACGCGCTCGTGGTGCGTGGCGCCCTTCGGAACGAAGTCGACGACGACGCCGGCCTCCTTCCTCGGGTGCATCCGCATGATCCGCCCGATGCGCTGCTGGTACACGCGGCGGCTCGCGGTCGGCGCGAGGTGCATGCAGACGGTCGCGCGCGGCGAGTTCCAGCCCTCCGCGAGCAGCATCGCGTTGATGAGGACGTCGATCTCGCCCCGCTCGTAGGCGGCGAGGATCTCGGCGAGCTTCACGGGCGGCGTGCGGCCGCTGACGGCCTCCGCCTTCAGCCCTGCGGCGCGGAACTCGCGCGCGAGGTTGTACGCGTGCTCGACACCCGCGGCGTAGACGATTCCGGGGCTCGAGTCGAAGCGGTCGCGGTAGAGGCTCGCCGCTGCCTGGTTCAGCGCCTGATGGTCCAAGACCTCGGCCAGGGCGCGCTCTTCGAAGTCGCCGCCGACGATCGGAACGGAGTTGATGGCGGCGGCGGGCGGGACGCGGAGGCAGCGGAGGGGTGCGATCAGCCCGCGTCTCGCTGCGTCCTGGAGCGGGAGGTCGTCGACGGAGGCGGGGAAGACGTCCGAGACCTGTTTCGCGATCAGCTGCTCGGTCGCGGTCATCCCGATGAAGAGCGGCTCTGTGTAGCTCCGGATCGCGGCGCTCGTCTTCTCGCCCAGCGCGGTATGGGCCTCGTCGCAGATGACGAGCTGGTATGCGCTCTTCTCGAGGTCGTTCACGTGCCGCGCGAACCAGGCATAGGTCTGGACGGTGATCAGATCCGCCCGGGGCGGCTTCTTGCCCTTGTCGACCGCCGGTTTGAGCCGGTCGCCGTAGCCCTCCGCAGTCAAGTCGCGGTTGAACTGGTTCACGAGCAGCCGCCGGTGGGTGAGGATCAGCACGCCCTCCGTCCGAGCCGCCTCGACGAAGCCGGCCGCCGCGATCGTCTTGCCCGAGGCGGTCGGATGGCGGAAGCGGTAGCGCCGCTCCGCGCCAGGATCCTCGGCCGGCGCCGGCGGAAGCGGCTCGGCCTCGCCGTCGAGCTCGAAGTCGTCCTCGTCGTCCTCGACCTCGTCGACCTCCTCGAGCTTCGCGGCGCCGTTGCCGTTCTCCGCCGCCTTCTGGTTCGCGGCGATCAGCTCGGTCAGCATCCCGGCGAGCGCGTCGATCTGGTGACGGCGGAGCTCGGTGCCGGACTTCAGCCGCGGCGGCCGCTCGCTGAGGACACGCTCGAGCCCGAGCATGAGCGCGTAGCGGATCTTCCAGTCCGCCGAGGGCGCCTTGGATCCCGCCTCGATCTCCGCGAGTGCGTCGTCGAGCGCGCGGCGGCGCGCCGTGCCCGGCGCGAGGACGGTTTCGGGATCCTCGTCCGCATGCAGCAGGGGCTCCCCGGCCCATGCCTCGGCCCGGCTGGCGTCTTCAACGAGGGCGAGGTTCGCCGGTGAAGAAGGGTTGGTCTGCTCGACGGTCTCTTGCACCATGAGCGGCACTTGTGGTGTGCCGCCAAGACCTCCAAGGAAATTGCGCTCGCCCAGTCCCCGTGCGATGCGCTTGTCGGAGTGTACCTGAGTTATTGCCTAGAAGCCGCAGAC
>DATIDF010000090.1:0-2151 GCA_035456445.1 Anaeromyxobacter sp. | reverse complement strand
AGACCGCCAGGAGCGCGCACAGCTCGGCCGCGGCCTCGCGATCCTCGCCGTGGTCGCGCGCGAACGCGAGCCAGGCGCCCGCGTCCGCGGGATCGAGGGCGGCGGCGGCGAGAACGGCGTCGCGTTCGGCCTCGAGGGTCTCCGCGTCGAGCGCCAGCGCCCGCGCGAGCGAGCCGCCCGACAGCGCGGCGGCGAGGCGCGCCTCGCTCGCGGGCCGGCCGCCGGCCTCGAGCCGCGCGGCGACGGCGGCCGCAGGGAGCGGCGCGAAGGGCACGCGCAGGCAGCGCGAGCGGATCGTCGGGAGGAGCGCGTCGGGACTCGAGGCGACGAGCACGAGGGTCGTCTCCTGCGGCGGCTCCTCGAGCGTCTTGAGGAGCGCGTTCTGGGCCTGGGGGTTCATGGCGTCGGCCGGATCGAGGATCACGAACCGCCGGCGTCCCTCGAACCGCTTCATCGCGAGCCGCCGGTCGACCACGTCGCGCACCTGGTCCACGACGATGTCCTTCGACGGCGCGCGCCCGCCCTTCGGATCCCACAGCCCGGCCTTCGCCATCGCGCGCTCCTCGCGGAGCACGAGCACGTCCGGGTGGACGCCGCGCGCGATCTTCCGGCACGGCGCGCAGGCACCGCACGGATCGTCCCGGCGCCCACCTGCCGGCGCGGGACCCTCGCAGTTCGCGGCCTGGGCGAGGAGGCGCGCCGCCGTCGCCTTGCCGACCCCCTCCGGGCCGCCGAACAGGTAGGCGTGGTGGAGCGTGCCGCGCCGCAGCGCGGATCGCAGCGAGGACACGGCGCGATCCTGCGCGATGAGCTCGGAGAACGGCATGACGCGGCGCGGAAGATAGCATAAGGGCCGCGGCGGGCGGCCGCCGCGCGCGATCAGCTCACGCGGCCCGCGAGCCGCGCCACCGCGGCGGTCAGCTCGGCGGGCTCGACCGGCTTCGCGAGGTAGAGCTGGAAGCCCGCGTGCAGCGCCTCGCTACGGTCCTCCGCCTGGGTGTACGCGGTGAGCACCGCCGCGGGGACGCGTCCTCCGTGCGCCGGCTCGAGGCTCCGGATCTTGCGGATCAGGGCGAGCCCGTCCTCGCCCGGCATCCCGAGATCCGAGAGCAGCACGTCGGGAGGGCGCGCGGAGAGCGCGGCGAGCGCCTCGCGCGCGGATGCGACCGAGGTGACCTGGGCGCCGGCCGCCTCGAGCACCTGCTTGACGACGTCGAGGGTGTCGGGATCGTCGTCGACGACGAGCACCCGCACTCGCTGGAGGCCGGCGAGCGGGCGCAGCTCGGCGGGCGGGCCCCGCGCCGCGGCGGCGGCCTCGACGTGCCGGGGGCGAACCGCGGAGATCGGTAGCCGCACCGTGAACCTCGCGCCCCGCCCCGGCCCGTCGCTCGCCGCGGACACGCTGCCACCGTGCGCCTCGACGAGGTGGCGCACCAGCGCGAGCCCGAGGCCGAGGCCGCCGTGGACGCGCGTGGACGACGAGTCCGCCTGGCGAAAGCGCTCGAACAGGTGCGGGAGGAACGCCGGATCGATCCCCGCCCCGGTGTCGCTCACCTGGATCGACACCTCGCTCCCCTCGCGCGCCAGCCGGACCTCGACGCGGCCGCCGGGGGGTGTGAACTTGATCGCGTTCGCGAGCAGGTTCCAGATGACCTGCTGCAGGCGCCCGGGATCGCCCGTCACCGGCCCGGCGCGTGGGACGAGCACCGCCGCGATGGAGATGTTCCGCGCCGCCGCGGCGGGGCGCACGGCGTCGAGCGCCGCCTCGATGACCGGGACGAGCTCCACCGGCCGCACGTCGAGCCTGAGCTCTCCCCGGATGATGCGCGACATGTCGAGGAGGTCGTCCACGATCTGCGCCTGCGCCTGTGCGCTCCGCTCGATCGTCTCGATCCCGCGCGCCGCCGCGGGGGCGTCGAGCTTCCCGAGCCGCAACAGCCGCGCCCAGCCGAGCACCGCGTTGAGCGGCGTGCGCAGCTCGTGCGAGACGGTCGCGACGAACTCGTCCCTCGCGCGAGCGGAGCGCTCCGCCTCGACGCGTGCGAGCCGCTCGGCCGCCTCGAGCCGCTCACGCTCGGCCGCCTCGCGCGCCCCCTGGGCGCCGAGCTCGCGGCGAAGCTCCTCCGACCCGCTCCGGAGCGCATCCCGCTC
>DATIDF010000089.1:0-9909 GCA_035456445.1 Anaeromyxobacter sp. | reverse complement strand
CGCGCTCGCGGGCGGCGCCCCTTGCGCGGGCGCGGGCGCCGGCGCCGCTGCCTCCTCCGGCGCGTCGTCTCCCGCCTCTCGCGCGCGCTCCGGGGCGCCTCGCGAGTGGAGCCGCGCCTTGAAGAGGTCGCGCTTGTAGGTTCCCTCCTCGCGCTCGCGCGCGCTCCTGAGCCAGAGCCGCTCGTAGGAGAGATAGCGCGCGTGGAGCGTCTGGATGCGGAAGCGGAGCCCGGCGTTCCTCGTGAACGCGCCCTTCACGCGCGCGACGTTCCGCTTCAGCTCCTCGCGCCAGCGAACCGGCTCGCGCCGCTCGATGCCGAGGAAGTACTGCTCGTACCTCGCCTTGAGCGCCTCGAGCTCCTCCTCCAGCGCCTGCACCGACTCGGCGAGCTCGTCCTTGTCCCGGCGCGAGCTCGAGAGCGGGTCCGCGCGCGCAGGCGCGCCCTTCAGCGGAGCGCCGGGACGCGCAGGCGGCTTCGGCGGGAGGGGCACGCGGTGAGTGTAGCGGCGGCGCGCGGGCCCGATCAACGCCGCGCTACCGCGCACCCGCGGCGGCGAGCGCAGGGCGCGACTTGCGGGCACTCACCCACACCGCCACGCCCACCGAGAAGATCAGGAACGAGGTCCACTGACCTGCGCCCAGGCCGAGGTACACGCCGCGCTCGAGGTCGCCGCGGAAGAGCTCGACGACCGTGCGCAGCACCGCGTAGGCGAGGAGCCAGATCGCGAGCACCTGCCCGTGAAAGCGCTTCCTGGGCCGGACGAGGAAGACGAGCAGGACGAACAGCGCGAGCTCGCCGAGCGCCTCGTAGAGCTGGGTCGGGTGGAGCGGTAGCGTCGTCGCGCCGCCCGGTGCGAGGTAGCTCTGCGGATCCGGCCGATCGAGGAACGTCTGGTACGCCATGGACTCGGGCGGAAAGCGCGCCGCCCAGGGGAGGTCGCCGGGCGCGAGCCCGCCCCAGCAGCAGCCCGCGAAGAAGCAGCCGAGCCGGCCGAGGAAGTGGCCGAACGCGACCGACGGGATGATCGTGTCCGCGTAGGCGAGGAACGGCAGCCGGTGCCGGCGCATGTAGAGCAGGGCGGCGAGGGTCGCGCCGATGAACCCGCCGTAGAAGACGAGCCCGCCCTCCCAGAACGCGAGGACGCGGGGGATGCGCCCGATCGGCGTCGCGACGAGCCACGACCCCGCGCCGAAGAACTCGCCCCGATTCACGAGGATGAAGTAGACGCGGCTCCCCACGAGCGCGGCGACGAGCACCCAGAACGCGAGATCGGCGAGCCGCTCCGCGTCCTGCCCCCGACGGCGCGCCTCGCGCTGCGCGAGCCAGAGGCCGGCCATGAACGCGGCCGCGATGAGCACGCCGTAGCTGTGGAGCGGAAGCCTGAGCTCGCGGTCGAGCACGCCCGCGCGCCAGAGGACGAGCGCGGCGCCGGCGAGCGCCGCGCTCGTCATCCAGTCCGCGCGGAAGGCGGCGACGACGGAGAGCGGCTCGTCCGCGCGCCGCGCCTCGCGGAGCCGTGCCGCGGCGCGCCCGACGACGCCGATGACGAGCACCGCCAGCGCGACGAGCTTTCCGAGCCCGGCGGGGACGACGAGGTGGAGGAGGATGGGGTGCATGGGGAGGCCTCGGGCGCGCGCGGTCCGGACCGCGGCCCGGGAGCGCTAGCCGCCCGTCGACGCGCGGCGGTCGCCTTCGGCCGCCGCGCCCGACTTCTGTGCGGCCTTGCCCGCGCCGGGATGGAGGACGAGCATCGCGACGCCGACGACGATGAGCGAGTCGGCGACGTTGAAGGTCGGCCAGCGGATGTCCGGCCGATTCCACCAGTACCACTCGACGAAGTCGATGACGTAGCCGCGCGCGAGCCGGTCCAGGAAGTTCCCCACCGCACCCGCGAGCACGAGCGAGAGCGCGACCTGGAGGTACCGCTGCTCGGCGCGGAGCCTGCGGTAGTAGTAGACGATGAAGGCGACCGCGCCCAGCGAGACGAGCGTGAAGAACGTGTTGCGGAACTGCTCGGAGTGACCGCGGAAGAGGCCCCACGCCGCGCCCGGGTTCTCCACGTAGTTCATGCGCCAGACCGGCCGCCAAACGTAGTACGGCTCGGTCGCGAGCGGCTCGAGGTGCGAGTGCTCGACGAAGCCCTGCACCCGCTCCGCGGTCGTCGTCGCACCGGTCCGCTCGAAGAGCGTGGTGAGCCGCTCGACGGCGAGGTACTTCGTCCACTGATCGACGGCGACCAGCACGACGAAGAGGAGCGCGAGGAGCGCCCACTTGGAGAACGGCCGGCTCGTCGTCATCGCAGGGCGCTCGCGCACTTGCCGCAGAGGGTCGGGTGGGCGGGATCGATGCCGCGATCGTCCGCGTAGATCCAGCACCGCTCGCACTTCTCGCCGGGCGCGCGCGCGACGTCGACGCCCGACGGGCCGTCTGCGAGCGTCACCCCCGAGACGATGAACAAGGTCGGCAGCTCCGCCTTCGCATCCTCGAGGAGCGCCCGTGTCTCACCCTCCGCGCGGACCGTCACCGCGGCCTCGAGGCTCTTCCCGATGAGCCCCGCCCGCCGCGCCTCCTCGAGCTTCTTCTGCACCGCGGCGCGAACCTCGAAGAGCTTGCCGTAGCGGGACTCGAGCGCATCCGCGTCGGCGGGCCGCGCGCGCGTCGGGAGCCCGGCGAGGAACACGCTCTCGGCGGGCTTGCCCGGCAGGTGCCCCCAGGCCTCGCTCGCGGTGAACGAAAGCACCGGCGCGAGGAGCCGCAGCACGTCCTGACACACGAGCCAGAGCGCGGTCTGCGCGGAGCGGCGGGGCTTCCCGTCCTTCTTCCAGGTGTAGAGGCGGTCCTTGATGATGTCGAAGTAGAGCGCGGAGAGGTCCACCGCGCAGAGCTGCATGGTCGCGTGGTAGGCGAGGTGGAACTCGTACTCCTCGTACGCCGCCTTCACCTTCTCGTCCCAGGCGGCGAGCTTCGCGAGCGCCCAGCGGTCGAGGGGCTCCAGCTCCTCCAGCGGCACCGCGTCGCGCGCCGGATCGAACCCGTCGAGCGCGCCGAGCATGTAGCGCACGGTGTTGCGGATCTTCGTGTAGCCCTCGGCGAGGCCGGCGACGATCTCGCCCGAGATCCGCACGTCGTCGCGGTAGTCGGAGGCCGAGACCCACAGGCGCAGGATGTCCGCGCCGTACTTCTTGATGATCTCCTCGGGCGCGACGGTGTTCCCGAGGCTCTTAGACATCGCCTTGCCCTGCCCGTCGAGGACGAACCCGTGGGTGAGCACCCCGCGGTACGGCGCCTGGCCGCGGATCGCGACCGAGGTGAGGAGCGAGGAGTGGAACCAGCCGCGGTGCTGGTCGGACCCCTCCAGGTAGAGGTCCACCGGCACGCCGAAGCCCCGCTTCTGGGCGACCGCCGCCCAGGACACGCCCGAGTCCCACCACACGTCGAGGATGTCCTGCTCGCGGCGGAACTCGGCCTTGCCGCACCTCGGGCACCCAGCGCCCTGCGTGAAGTCGGCGGGCGCGTGGCGGTACCAGGCCTCGATCCCCTCCTGCTCGAACGCCTGCGCCACCCGCTCCATCACCGGGGGCGACAGGAGCGGCTCGGCGCAGCCCTCGCAATAGAACACCGGGATCGGCACGCCCCAGGTGCGCTGGCGCGACAGGCACCAGTCCGGGCGGTTCTCGATCATCCCGTAGATGCGCTCGCGCCCCCAGCGCGGGATCCACTGCACGCGGTCGATCTCGTCGAGCGTCTTCTTCCGCAGCCCGGCGTGCTCGAGCGAGAGGAACCACTGATCCGTCGCGCGGAAGACGACCGGGTTGTGGCAGCGCCAGCAGTGCGGATAGCTGTGGCGGAGCGACGCCTTCGGGTCGGAGAGGAGATGTCCCGACGCGTGCAGGTCGGCGACGATCAGCGGGTTCGCCTCGAAGATCTTCTTGCCCGCGTACTTGCCGGCCTCGGCGGTGAAGCGGCCGGCGCCGTCGACCGGGTTCAGGATCTCGAGCCCGTAGGCGAGGCCGACCTGGTAGTCCTCCTGGCCGTGCCCGGGCGCGGTGTGCACGAGGCCCGTGCCGGCCTCGAGCGTCACGTGCTCGCCGAGGACGACCGGCGACTCGCGCCCCATGAACGGGTGGTGGTAGCGCAGGCCCTCGAGCGCCTTCCCGTCGAGGTGGGCGAGGACGCGCTCCGGGTGGACGAGACGTGCGCTCGACACGAGCCCCCCGCCGCCGGTCGCGGCGGTGTGCGCGTCCGGCGAGTGCGCCGCCGGCGTGTCCGAGAGCGCGAGCTCCTCCGGCGCGCAGTCCGCGAGGAACCGCGTGAGGAGGTCCTTCGCGACGACGAGCACCTCGCCCCGGAGCTCGTAGGCGAGGTACTCGAAGCCGGGGTGCGCGGCGACGGCGAGGTTCGCGGGGAGCGTCCAGGGCGTCGTCGTCCAGATGACGAGCCGCGCCTTCTTCCCGGCGAGCCTCGCGTCGGGGAGCGGCGTCGCGAGGTCGAACGCGACGTAGATCGACGGGGAGGTGTGGTCCTCGTACTCGACCTCCGCCTCGGCGAGCGCCGTGCGGTCGGTGATGCACCAGTAGACCGGCTTCTTCCCGCGGTAGAGGAACCCCTGCTCGGCGGCGCGCGCGAACGTGCGGACGATCTCCGCCTCGTAGTCCTTCGACATCGTCGCGTACGGCGCGTCCCAGCGCCCGAACACGCCGAGCCGCTTGAACGACTCGCGCTGACGATCGATCCACTTCAGCGCGTAAGCGCGGCACGCCTCGATGACGCCGGCGCGATCCATGTCGCGCTTCTTCGGCCCGAGCTCCTTGTCCACCTTGAGCTCGATGGGGAGCCCGTGGCAGTCCCAGCCCGGCACGTAGTCCGCCACCTCACCCTTGAGGTTGCGGTACTTCACGACGACGTCCTTCAGGATCTTGTTGAGCGCGTGGCCGATGTGGATGTCGCCGTTCGCGTACGGCGGGCCGTCGTGCAGGACGAAGCGCTTCGCGCCCGCCCGCCCCGCGTTCAGCGCGACGAGGCGCTGGAAGATCGCCTGCTCTTCCCAGCCGCGCAGGATGTCGGGCTCCCGCTGCGGGAGGTTCGCCTTCATCGGGAACGCGGTCTTCGGGAGGTTGACGGTATCCTTGTAGTCCACGAGCATTTTCCTCTGGGAAACCAGGGGTTCTAGCAGCGCGGCGGCAGTTCTTCAACGAACCGGTGCGCCGGGCGCTCCGTTGCGGGCGCGGCAGTGCACCGCTAACCTTGCCCGCCTCATGCCGCCCCCCCGCAAGAACGGCGCGCGACCACGCGCGCGGCGCCGTCGCGCCCCCACCGCGGGCGAGCGGCTCGGCGTCGTGATCCTGTCGCGGAACGCCGCGCTCTACTCCACGCGGAGGCTCGTCGAGGCGGCGAGCGCGCTCGGCCACGCGCCGCGCGTGCTCGACACGCTCCGCTGCAACATGGTGCTGGGCCGCGACCGGCCGCGGATCTTCTACGGGGGCGAGGAGGTCCTGCCGGCCGACGTCCACGTGGTCATCCCGCGCATCGGCGCGTCGATCACGGGCTACGGCCTCTCGGTGCTGAACCAGCTCGACATGATGGGCGTGCCGGTCCTGAACAACGCGGTCCCCATCGCCCGCTCGCGCGACAAGCTGCGCGCGCTGCAGCTCCTCTCGCGCTTCGGGCTCGACATCCCCCGCACGGTGATGTGCCGCTACCGCGACGAGGTCTCGCAGGCGGTCGAGATGGTCGGCGGCCTGCCCTGCATCATCAAGCTCATCCAGGGGACGCAGGGCGTAGGGGTCATGATCGCCCACACCTCCGCCGAGGTGGAGGGCATGCTCGACACGCTCTGGACGCTGGGCCAGGAGATCCTCCTGCAGGAGCTCGTCGCCGAGTCGAGCGGCAAGGACATCCGCGCGCTCGTGGTGGGCGATCACGTCGTCGGCGCCATGCGCCGCACCGCCCGCGCGGGGGAGTTCCGCTCGAACATCCACCGCGGTGGCGTTGCAGAGGCGGTCGAGCTCGACCGCGAGTTCGCCGAGGTCGCGGTGAAGGCGGCGCGGGTCATGGGGCTCGAGGTCGCCGGCGTCGACATGCTGGAGGCGCGCACCGGTCCGAAGATCATGGAGGTGAACTCTTCTCCCGGCTTCGAGGGGCTCGAGGCGGCCACCGGCGTGGACATCGCGACGGCATACGTCTCGCACGCGATCGAGTACGGACACGCGCGCCAGTCCGGTTACACCAGCGGTCACCTGGTCTGACCCGTGACCGCCCTGCGACGAGGTGCGAGCGGGCAGGCGAGCAGGCCACTCCGCGAATGCCCCTTCACGCAGCCACGACCTCGCAAGTAGAATCCGCGCACCGTGCCACCTCGAACCCCGCCCGTCGAGCCCATCGCGCTCGTCCTGTACGAGGATCCGCTCTCTCCGTGGTGTCTCGTCGCGGAGAAGCGCATCGCCGCCGCGCTCGACTCGCTCGAGGGCACGTACGAGCCGCTCCGCCACGAGCCGTTCCCGCTCCGCATCGAGCCACGCGCGATGTCGCGGTCCGAGCGCGAGCGGCTCGCCCGCGCGGCGCGAAAGGCCGCGAAGGAGCCCGAGGCGCAGGGCATCACGCCCGACCTGTGGCTCTCGCGCGACCCGCCGCTCTCGTCGATCCCGCCGCTCGCCGCGCTCGCGGCGGCGCGGCTCCAGGGCGCCGCGCGCGAGGAGGCGCTCCGCATCGCGCTCCGGCAGGCTGCCCTCTTCCGGGGCGTGAACGTGTCGCGACGGGACGTGCTCTACGAGCTCGCCGAGCGCGTCGGCCTCGATCTCTCGCGCTTCGCCGGCGCGCTCACGACCCCCTGGAGCGAGCGGCGCGTGCGCGCGCGCTACGAGGAGGCGGTGGATCGGGGCGTCGAGGTCGCGCCCGCGCTCGTCGTGGGGGAGGAGTGGCTCGTCGCCGGGCCGCGCTCGGTCGACGAGTACCGCCATATCCTGGAGCGGTACGCTCAGGTGCGCCACGGGATCCCGACGGCGCGCGTCCTACACTGAGGGTTGGTCGTCCGGGGCTGCGCCCCGCGGGCTGACCGAGTGTGCCCGCGACCGTGCGCGGCAGGCACGGTTACACCGCCCGCGCCAGAAGCGCTCCCCGATTTCCGCGCGCTTCCCGCGGCGAACTCGCCCGGCATGCGGGTTGCGACTACGCTCCCGCCGAGGGGTCGCCTCTTTGGCCCCCGTGAATGCAATCGGCCGCCGCGCGTCGATCGGGCGAGCCCTCGCGAAGGAGCCCATGATGAAGCGCCTCCTCCTCATCGCAGCGACCGCGGTCCTCGCCTCCGGGTGCGTCGTGCACACCGCCGCGAGCCGGCCGGTCTACGGGCCCGCGCCCGAGTACGCACCGCCACCTGCCCCTGCGCCCGCCGCGGTCTTCTGGTACCACGGTCAGCACTTCGTCCCCGACGAGCTCGGCGGCGGCTGGTGCTACGCGGATGGGCCGCACCGTCACGATTACGCGCCCGATCACGTGGACGCGTACGAGCTCAGCGAGGGGTACTACTACTACCGCGGTCCGTACGTGTTCTCGTACCTCGGCGGCCACCCGGTGCCGGAACGCGGCTGGTGCTACGTGCGTGGGCCGCACACGCACGAGTACTTCCCGCCCAGCGGCGCGGACTTCGCGTGGAACCGTGGTCGCGGCTGGATCTACCGCGGCGCGTGGCGTCCGAACCGTCCGCCGCCGGCCAGCTACTGGCCCGCCATGCGCGCACCCCGACCCGCACCCGCGCACTACGAGGATCCGCGGCCGGCGCCGGCTCCGGCTCGCCCCGGCTATGGCTACGGCGACGTCCGCCCCGCGCCGCGCCCCGCTCCCTACCCGGCGCCCCCCGCCCGGCCCGCCCCGGGCTACGAGCGACCCGCGCCTGCCCCCGTTCCCGCGCCCTATCCGCCGCGTGGCCCCGGCAATAGCGATGACGCCCCGGGGCACGGCAACCTCCCGCCCGGTCACGGCGGCACGCCTCCCGGCCATGCGTCGCCCACGCCGCAGGGGCCGCCGCGGCCCGGCGCGCCCGCCCCTTCGCCGTACCCGTCGCCGGGTCGGCCCGGTCGCAGCGGCGATGCTCCCGGTCATGGCAACGTTCCACCCGGCCAGGGCGGCACGCCCCAGGGCCAGGCCGGGCGCCCGAACCAGGCGCCGAGCTTCCCCGGCAACAGCGGGTCGGCTCCCGGGTACGCGCCGCGCCCGCCCCAGGCATCGGGCTCCCCCGGCAACAGCGGGTCGGCTCCCGGGCACGCGCCGCGCCCGCCCCAGGCGTCGGGCTCCCCCGGCAACAGCGGGTCGGCTCCCGGAAACGCCGCCCCGGCGCCCGCGCAGGGTAACGGCCGCGCCGATCGCGCGGAGCCGCGCGGACGCGACGACGACCGTAGGAACGGCAACCGCAACGGTCGCGGACGCGACGAGGAAGGCGACGACCGCGGCGGCGAGCAGAACGGGCGCCGCCCCGAGCGCCGCTGATCGCAGCACCTCCGCTCCCGGAGCACGGGACCTCGAGGCCGCCCGGGAACGGGCGGCCTCTCTTTGTTTTGCACCGTTTCCCGCCCCCGCCGTGACTCCCGGGGGCGCCTTGCCCCGCCCTTCCGGGGTGATAGCGTGCCGCGTCATGGGCCCGCTCCTCACGGCCGCGATGCTCCTCGTCGCGCTCGCGTTCTTCGCGTTCACGATGATCCGCCGGGTGGCGCCGCTCCTCGCGCTGAGGCGCGACGACCGGATCTCTCGGACCGGCGAGCGGGTGGCGACACTGCTGCGCTACGGGATCGGCCAGCGGCGGCTCGTCGACCCGGAGGAGCGCGGACCGGGGCTCCTCCACGTCGTCATCTTCGCGGCGTTCCTCGTGCTCGCCCTGCGGACGATCACGCTCTTCGGCGTGGGGTTCTCCGAGGCGTTCCACCTCCCGCTCCTCGGGCCGGAATCGGCGCTGGGCCGCGCCTACGGCTTCGTGAAGGATCTCGTGCTCCTCGGCGCGCTCGTGGGCGTCGCCGGCTTCCTCTGGCGCCGGCTCGTAACGAAGCCGGACCGGGTCACGCTCTCCACCGAAGGCGTGGTGATCCTCCTCTTCATCGCGGGCCTCATGGTGACGGACCTCCTCTTCGAGGGCTCGCTCATCCTCGCGCGCGGGGAGTCGGGCTCCGCCTGGGAGCCGGCCGCCACGCTCGGCCGCGCGCTGCTCGCGCCGCTCGCGCCCGGGCAGGCGCGCGCGGTGGGCCTCCTCTCCTTCTGGCTGCACCTCGCGATCATCCTGCTCTTCCTGAACGTCCTGCCGTTCGGCAAGCACTTCCACATCATCACCGCGCTGCCGAACGTGTTCTTCGCGCGGCTCCCACCCGTGGGCGCGCTCCGCAAGCTCGACCTCGAGGCGGAGGACGCGAGCTACGGCGCCGCGACGGTGAAGGACCTGTCGTGGAAGGAGGCGTGGGACGTCTACAGCTGCACCGAGTGCGGCCGCTGCCAGACCCACTGCCCGACCTACGTCACCGGCAAGCCGCTCTCACACAAGGAGGTGAACCGGGCGATCCGGCACCACCTGCTCGACGTCGCGCCGGCGCTCACCGCGGCGGTGCGCGCAACGGAGCCGGCCGCCCGTGAGGCGGCGCTCTCCGGGCTCCCGCCCATCGCCTCGATCATCCCGCCCGAGACGTTCTGGGCGTGCACCACCTGCGGCTGGTGCGAGACCTCCTGCCCGGTGCTCATCGAGAACATCCCGCGCCTCGTCGACATGCGGCGCCAGCAGGTGCTCGTCGAGTCGGCGTTCCCGGACGAGGCGGCGCGCGTCTTCAAGGGGATCGAGACGCAGGGGAACCCCTGGGGCATCGGCTCGAACAAGCGCGCCGAGTGGTGCGAGGATCTGGACGTCCCGCGCGCCTCCTCGGGCGAGCCGTTCGAGTGG
>DATIDF010000088.1:0-3781 GCA_035456445.1 Anaeromyxobacter sp. | reverse complement strand
ACGACCGAGCGCTCGTCGTACGTCCGCAGGAGCACCATTCCGCGGTAGAGGGCGAGCAGGTCGTCCTCGGTGAGACCCTCGACCGCGCCGTCCGGCAATGCCTCGCCGTCGCCGATGACGCGGCGCAGGCCTCCCTCGGCCGGAACCACCTGGCTCACGTGGGCTGAGTCTATCCGCGGATACGGAACCGGCCGGCGCGCACCGGTGTAAGGGGAGCGTCTTCACAGGAGGTGCTCCGATGAGGCGTTCCCTGATCGCATCGCTCGCAGTCGTTCTCACTGCCGTCCTCGTGCCCGCCCTCGCGCTCGCCAAGGGAGCGAGCGAGGCGACCATCGCCGGCCCTGGGCTCGCGAGCCCCATCCGCCTCGGCGGCTCGGGCGAGCCGGGGAGCGGGAGCCAGCTGGCGCGAATCGCCGAGAGCGCCGGCTTCTTCCAGGCGGTCTTCCGGCAGCAACCGGACCCGATGCGCTCGCACCGACCGCGGGGGAGCCTGGGCCCGCGGTACCGGATCACGTACGTCATGCCGGGCCCGAACGGCAGAGCGGCCAGGATCCGGCAGGACGTGTACCCGTTCGCGAAGCGGGCTCCGGTGACGTATACGGCGCCCGGCCAACGGTTCTTCGTGACCGAGAGGACCCGGGGAGGGTGGTTCGTCGCGTCGACGACGCTCAGGAAGCTGCTCGTCGCGGTGGGTGTCCCGGCGAGGTCGTCGGCTGGATGATCAGCGCGCGAACCAGTCGGCGAGCGGAACGCGTACCGAGAGCGGCGAGAGATCGCCGCTCTCGCGTATCGCCTCGGCCGCGTCGCGAAGCGCGCCGATCGCGACCCAGGTCAGGCCGCCGCCGACGCTCACGCGCTGCGCGCCCGCCTCGAAGATCTCGGATACCGCGAGGCCCGGAACCGCGAGCACGTTGACGGGTCTCGACACGGACCCGCAGACGGCGCGGATCTCGTCGGCGGTTCGCAGGCCCGGCGCGTAGAGCACGTCCGCGCCGGCGCCCTCGTACGCCTGGAGCCGGGCGATCGTGTCGTCGAGATCGGGATTGCCGCGAATGTGGTTCTCGGCGCGGGCGGTCAGCGCGAACGGGAAGCCGAGCCCTCGTGCCGTCGCCACCGCAGCCCTCACGCGCTCGACCGCGTGCTCGCGTTCGTAGAGGAAACCCGCGGGGTCCCAGTCCTCGATCGAGCCGCCCACGGCTCCCGCCTCGGCGGCGCGCGCGATGGCGTTCGCCGCGCTCTCCGGGGCCGCGCCGTAGCCGTTCTCGAGGTCGGCCGACACCGGAAGCCCCGTCGCGCGATCGAGCGCGGACACGTGCTCCGCCACCTCGTCGAGCGTCGCAGCTCCGTCGAGCTTCCCGAGCGTGAACGCGAAGCCGGAGCTCGTCGTGGCCAGCGCTCGGAACCCGAGCGCCTCCAGCACGCGCGCCGAGCCGACGTCCCACGGGTTGGGGATGACGAAGGGCTCGCCGTCGTGCAGCGCCCGGAAGGCCTCGGCTTTCTCGGCCTGCGTCGCCATCAGACGAGGACGGTAACAGCGTCGCGCTCGGCCTCGAAGACGGCGCCCTCGACGTCGCCGAGATCCTCACCGTCCACCTGAAGCGGCAGCGGCAGGTCGCACGTCACCTCGATCCGGTCCACGTCGTGCAGGAAGAGGAAGTGGCGCGCGCGTTCCAGGTCGCCCCGACCGAGCGCGTACCGGACGAATCTCGGAAGATCACGCGCGCGCAGGCGTTCCGGAGCGACGAGGTCGAGGCCGGCCTCGAAGCGCGCGTCCGGCGCCACGCGCAGCGCGACCCGTCCCGCGTAGCTGTAGGTCGGCCCGTTCGAGATGAGCGCGAACGCCGCCCGGCCGTGCCCTGCGATCTCGAGCGCGGGCTCGAGCTGGAGTCGGTGTGCCGCGATCGTCCGCAGCCCGGTCCAGGCGAACGCCGCGTCGCCGGGGCGGCGGCCGTCGGTCCGCCTGCCGAGCTGATCGACGGCCCGCACGATCTCCGCGTCGAGACCGATGCCAGCGCCGAACCCGAACCGGCGCCCGTTGACGCGGCCGAGCCCGATCCGACGGGCGGAGCCCGCGGCGAGGCGCCGCGCAGCCTGCACCGGGTCGCGCGAGAGACCGAGCGCGCGAGGGAGGACGCTCGTGCCGCCGCCCGGGATGAAGCCGACCGGGGTCGACCGGTCGATGCCGTTCAGCACCTCGTTGAAGGTGCCGTCCCCTCCGAAGACGTAGATCGCCTCCACGGTCCCGGCCGCCTCGCGCGCGATCTCGGCCGCCTCGCCCCCGCGCGTCGTCAGGCGCGTCTCGGTTCCCTCCGGGAGCTCCACCTGCACCGCGGCGAGGCGCGCCTCATCGACACCGGAGGCCCAGGGGTTCGCGATCAAGAGGGCCCTCATGAGCCGATTTCCGGCTCCTGAGCGGGGAGGGGTGTGGAGAACTGGGAGGCTCCCCACACGTTCAGGAAGAAGGGGGCTAAGGGGGAAACATGGTTTCCGTCTGCCACTTGGCTGGCCACCGCGAGCCGAAGGCGAGCGTTCATGGGTGCATCATGGAGGTGCAATGACGCATCCGACGAGGTTCTGGCATCGCCTCGAAGACGGGCGCGTCCAGTGCGACGTCTGCCCGCGCGAGTGCAGGCTCCACGAGGGACAACGAGGCTTCTGCTTCGTCCGCGCGTGCGAGGGCGGCGAGATCGTCCTCACGACGTACGGCCGCTCGAGCGGGTTCTGCGTCGACCCCATCGAGAAGAAGCCGCTCAATCACTTCCTGCCCGGTACGCCGGTCCTCTCCTTCGGGACCGCGGGCTGCAACCTGGGGTGCAAGTTCTGCCAGAACTGGGACATCTCCAAGTCGCGGGAGATCGACACGCTCGCGGACGCCGCGTCGCCAGAGGCGCTCGCCGACGCGGCGCTCCGCCTGGGCTGCCGGAGCATCGCGTTCACCTACAACGACCCCGTGATCTTCCTCGAGTACGCGATGGACGTCGCGGACGCCTGCCGGGAGCGCGGCGTGAAGGCTGTCGCCGTCACGGCGGGCTACATCAGCGCCGGCGCGCGAGAGGAGCTCTTCTCCCACATGGACGCGGCGAACGTCGACCTCAAGGCCTTCACCGAGGGCTTCTATGCAAAGACCTGCGCGGGGCACCTCGACCCGGTGCTCGAGACCCTCGAGTACCTCGCCCACGAGACCGGCGTGTGGGTGGAGGTGACGACGCTGCTCATCCCGGGCCTGAACGACTCGGATGACGAGATCGACGCCGAGACGCGCTGGTGCGCCGAGCACCTCGGCCCGAGCGTGCCGCTCCACTTCAGCGCGTTCCACCCGGACTGGAAGATGCTGGATCGACCCCCGACGCCACCGGCGACGCTCACCCGGGCGCGGGAGATCGCGCTTCGAAACGGGCTGCGCTACGTGTACACGGGCAACGTCCACGACCGCGCCGGGCAGAGCACGTACTGCCACGCCTGCGGCGCCATGCTCGTCGAGCGCGACTGGTACGAGCTCGGTGCCTGGAACCTGGTCGACGGCCGCTGCGGGTCCTGCGGAGAACCGTGCGCGGGGGTCTTCGAGGAACGGCCCGGCACCTGGGGCTCGCGGCGGCTGCCCGTGCGCCTCGCGGCGTGACGCGCGCGCCCGCGGCGGCCGGGCTCTTCTACCCGGCAGGCGCAGAGGAGCTCGCGAGGGCGGTGGACAGGCTCCTGGCCGCCGCCGACCGCTGCCCCGTGGACGATCTGCGCGGGCTCGTCGCGCCGCACGCCGGATACGTCTACTCCGGCGCGGTCGCAG
>DATIDF010000087.1:0-25380 GCA_035456445.1 Anaeromyxobacter sp. | reverse complement strand
GCGCGAAGCCTGTCCTGAGCGTAGCGGCGAAAGGCCGCGGAGTCGAAGGGCTCAGGATGAGCGGCCCGGAGGTCCTACCAGCGGGCGGCGCACGCCAGCGCGCCTGCCGGGGCCTTCGCCGCCGGCGCGCCCTCGCAGGCGCCGTCGACCGCGCGGAGCTTACCGATCATCTCCTCGGCCGCGATCGCGCCGGTCACGCGTTCCGGCACCTCCCGGCCGCGCGGGTCGATGAAGATCACCGTCGGCATGCCGACGATGCCGTACTTCTCCGTGAGCGCCTGGAACGCGTCCGAGCCGTCGGTGCCATCGAGCTTCACGGCGACGAACCGGCCGGCCTCCTCCCGCACGCGGGGATCGGCCCAGGCGATCTTGTCGAGCTCCCGGCAGGCGGTGCACCACTCCGCCCAGAAGTCGATGATCACCGGGCGCCCCTCGGCCTTCGCGAGCGCGATCGCCTCCTCCTCGGAGTGGAGCCACGCGAACGCCGCGGCCGACCGCGCGCGCTCCCGCGCCCCCGCGGCCCCGACGGCGTAGACGATCCCGCCGACGAGCAGCGCCACCCCCGCCCCCTTCGCGACGCGCTGGAGCACCGGGCCGCCGAAGCTCGCGTGGAGCGCGCCGAGGAGGACGCCCAGCGCGGCGAGCCCCGCCGCGAGGAAGGCCACCTCGCGGGACGCCGAGAAGAGGGGCTTCACCTGCGGGAAGGCATCCTTCAGGAAGACGCCGGCCGCGGCGAGGAGCGCGACGCCGAAGAGCGACTTCACGGTCTCCATCCACGCGCCGCTCTTCGGGAGGTGGATCGAGAACGCGCCGATGAGGAAGAAGAGCAGCCCCAACCCGAGCGCGTAGGTGAACATGATGCCGAACCCGAACGCGACCGACCCCTTCGCGGCGACGAACGTGAGCGCCGCTGCGAGGACCGGTCCGGTGCACGGCGCGGCGATGATCCCGGAGACGAGCCCCATCGCGAACGCGCCGGCCCTGCCCGCCCCGCCCACGTGGGTCAGCCTCGCCTGCCACGATGAGGGGAGCTGAAGCTCGAACGCCCCGAACATCGAGGCCGCCATCGCGGCGAGCACGATCGCGACGAACCCGATCACCCACGGGTTCTGCATCACGCTCCCGAACGCCTTCCCGGTGAGGGCCGCGCCGACCCCGAGGGCCGAGTACATCACCGCGATCCCGAGGACGTAGAGGCCGGAGAGCGCCATCGATTCCGCGCGCGTGGCCGCCTTGCGGGCGCCGAAGATCGACACCGTGATCGGGATGAGGGGGTAGACGCAGGGCGTGAGGCTCGTCGCGACACCCCCCACGAAGGCTACCGCGAACGCGACGAGCGAGCCCTCGGCGAGGAGTGTACCGAGATGTAGGTCGCTTCCCGCTCCGGTCGGGCCGAGGCCGGCGAGGTCAGGGAGCCACGCGACGGCGGCGAAGGTGAGCGCGGCGAGAAGGATCCGGCTGACGAGGCGCATGTTCAGTGTCGGAAAGGTGACAGCGTAGACGTCGGAACCCAACGGTCCCTGGCGGATCTCTAACAGAAATTCTGCTGTGTCGCCCGGCGGTTGCTCGCGGGACCCGCTTGACCGGGTGCTCGAATTCTTTATACTCGACTCCGCTCGTCGACGTCCGGCGCGACCTTTCCCTACTGCTTAAGAGCTTCTCGGGCGCAATGAAGATTCCGATCTACATGGACTACCACGCCACGACCCCGGTCGATCGCCGGGTCCTCGAGGCGATGCTCCCGTACTTCAGCGAAGAGTTCGGCAACGCCGCCTCGAAGAGCCACGCCTTCGGCTGGCGCGCCGAGGAGGCGGTCGAGGCGGCGCGTGAGGAGGTGGCAAAGCTCGTCGGCGCCTCCGCGAAGGAGATCGTCTGGACGAGCGGCGCGACCGAGTCCGACAACCTGGCCGTGAAGGGCGCGGCGCAGTTCTACCAGTCGAAGGGCAAGCACCTCGTCACCTGCAAGACCGAGCACAAGGCCGTGCTCGACTCGATGCACGCGCTCGAGCGGCAGGGCTTCGAGGTGACCTTCCTCGACGTCGAGAAGGACGGCCGGCTCGATCCCGCGCGCCTCGCGGCGGCGCTGCGGAAGGACACGACCCTCGTCTCGATCATGCACGCGAACAACGAGACGGGCGTGGTCCACCCGATCGAGGAGATCGGGAGGGTGACGCGCGCCGCGGGCGTGCTCTTCCACTGCGATGCGGTGCAGGGTGTCGGCAAGATCCCGTTCGACGTCGAGAAGGCGAACGTCGATCTCGCCTCGCTCTCCGCGCACAAGATGTACGGGCCGAAGGGCATGGGCGCGCTCTACGTCCGGCGGAAGCCCCGCGTGCGGCTCGTCGCGCAGATGGACGGCGGCGGGCACGAGCGCGGCTTCCGCTCCGGAACGCTGAACGTGCCCGGCATCGTCGGGTTCGGCAAGGCGGCCGAGCTCGCCCGGCTCGAGGGCGCCGCCGAGGCGGAGCGGGTGCTCGCGCTGCGCGAGCGGCTGCGCAGGGGGCTGCAGGCCGGGCTCGATCTCCTCACCGTGAACGGTAGCCTGGCCCATCGCGTGCCGGGGAACCTGAACGTCAGCTTCGCCTACGTGGAGGGCGAGGCGCTGATGATGGCCATCAAGGACGTCGCGGTGTCGTCCGGGTCGGCCTGCACGAGCGCGTCGCTCGAGCCGTCGTACGTCCTCCGCGCGATGGGGATCTCCGAGGATCTCGCGCACTCCTCGATCCGCTTCGGCCTCGGCCGCTTCACGACCGCCGAGGAGGTGGACCACGTGATCCGCCTCGTCGTCGAGAAGGTCGCGAAGCTCCGCGAGATGTCACCGCTGTACGAGATGGTGAAGGATGGGGTGGATCTCTCCCAGATCGAGTGGGCGAACCCGCACTAAAAGAGGAACAGAAGATGGCGTACTCCGAAAAGCTCCTCGATCACTACGAGAACCCCCGCAACGTCGGCTCGCTCGACAAGAACGATCCGGACGTCGGGACGGGGCTCGTCGGCGCGCCCGCCTGCGGCGACGTCATGAAGCTGCAGATCAGGGTGAGCGACGACGGCGTCATCGAGGACGCCAAGTTCAAGACCTTCGGCTGCGGCTCCGCGATCGCGTCCTCCTCGCTCGTCACCGAGTGGGTGAAGGGCAAGACCGTCGACGAGGCGCTCACGATCAAGAACACCGACGTCGCGAACGAGCTGAACCTGCCGCCGGTGAAGATCCACTGCTCGGTCCTCGCGGAGGACGCCATCAAGGCGGCCGTCGCCGACTGGCAGAAGAAGCACGGCATGGCCCCGACGGTGAAGCCGGACACGGTCCAGGGGGATCGCGCCGCGCTGCTGGAGCGCGGCGTGCTCAAGTCCGGGATCTGAGGCTTCGGAGGCGAAACGGATGGCGGGCATCGAGCTGAGCGAAAAGGCCGCGGTGCGGATCCGCACGCTCTCGCAGGAGAAGGCGACCCCGAACGGCGGGCTTCGCCTGGGCGTGAAGGGAGGCGGCTGCTCGGGCCTCTCCTACTTCATCGACTGGGCCGAGGGCCCCTCGAAGCACGATCAGGTGATCGAGCGCGACGGCGCGCGGCTGTTCGTCGACCCCAAGAGCGCCGTGTTCCTGGCCGGCACCGTGGTGGACTGGCAGCAGACCTTGATGCAGAGCGGCTTCGTGTTCCGCAACCCCAACGTGAAGACCGCCTGCGGCTGCGGCGAGTCGTTCACCATCTAGAAGAGTTCCGTGCTAGTGCGTTCCCGCTCCGCGCCGGGATCTCCCCGGTGGAGCGGGAACCGCTTTTGAGAGCATGCGCCGCCCGATCTGCTGGAGCTGCGAGCTGGAGCTGGAGAGCGGGACGCTCTTCTGCCCGCGCTGTCGCAAGATCCAGCCGGTCGCCCGCACCGAGGACTACTTCTCGCTGCTCGGCCTCCCGCGCGAGTTCGCCCTCGACTCGTCCGATCTCGAGCGGCGCTTCCGCGACCTCTCGCGGTTGCTGCACCCCGATCGCTTCGCGCGCGCCGAGCCGCGGGAGCGGCGCCTCTCCCTCGAGCGCGCGACGCGCCTCAACGACGCCTTCCGGTACCTGAAGGACTGGCGGCTGCGCGCCGCGTACCTCCTGAAGCTCGCCGGGACCGACGTGTTCCAGGAGGGCAGGACGTTCGCCGACCCCGAGTTTCTCGAGGAGCAGCTCGAGTGGCGCGAGGCGCTCGCCCTCGCGCTCGCCGACCGGGACGTCGAGGCGCTCCGCCGGATCGGGCGCGCCGCCCGCGAGCGGCTCGAGGCGCTGGCGGCGGAGGTCGGGGGCATGTTCGAGGACGACCACTGGTTCTCGGAGCTCCCGGTGGAGATCGCGCGCCGCCTCTCCCGCGCGCGCTACTACGACAACATCGTGGCGGACGCCGAGCGCGATGCCGCCGCCGCCGGACCCTGAGGAGCCCGCATGCCCCGCCCGATCGGGATCGATCTCGGCACCACGAACTCTCTCGTCGCCCACGTCGACGAGCGGAACCGTCC
This sequence comes from Anaeromyxobacter sp., assembly GCA_035456445.1. Taxonomy (GTDB): domain Bacteria; phylum Myxococcota; class Myxococcia; order Myxococcales; family Anaeromyxobacteraceae; genus Anaeromyxobacter. The sequence continues at coordinate 20,891 of DATIDF010000087.1, read as the reverse complement.
GCAGGTGCTCGAGGTCGACGAGGGGCGCCGCCTCCTCGCATCCGCGGTCCACTACGGCGCGGGGGACGACCCGGAGGTGGGCGCCGGGGCGAAGCGCCGCGCGCCGGAGCGTCCGCTCGACACCATCCTCTCCGTGAAGCGGTTCATGGGGCGTGGTCCGGGTGACATCCGGCCGGAGGACCGCGGCATCTACCGCTTCGAGGAGGCGGGGGCGGTCGTGAAGCTCCTCGTGAACGGCGGCGCGCGGGCCGTCACGCCCATCGAGGTCTCCGCCGAGATCCTCCGCGTCCTGAAGCGGCGCGCCCACGAGGCCCTGGGCGGCGCGCCGGGCGGCTGCGTCATCACCGTCCCAGCCTACTTCGACGACGCGCAGCGGCAGGCCACGAAGGATGCGGGCCGCCTCGCCGGCCTCGACGTGCTCCGGCTCCTCAACGAGCCCACCGCCGCCGCGCTCGCCTACGGGCTCGACAAGCGATCCCAGGGCGTGTTCGCCGTGTACGACCTGGGCGGCGGAACGTTCGACGTGTCGATCCTGCGCCTCGACGCCGGTGTGTTCGAGGTGCTCTCGACGGTCGGTGACACGCACCTCGGCGGCGACGACTTCGACCGGCTCGTGGCGCGGAGGCTCATGGCGGAGGGCCTCACGCCGCCGAACCCCGCGCCGTCCCCGGCCGTGCTCCGGGGGGCGGTGGCCGCGGCGCAGAAGATCCGGGAGGAGCTCTCGGCCCATGAGGCGGTCGAGGCGGACGTGGAGCTGCCCGAGGGGCACCGGCTCCGGGCGCGGCTCACGCGCGCCGAGCTGGAGTCGCTCATCCAGCCGGTCGTGGATCGCACGACGGCCCCGTGCCAGGACGCGCTGCGCGACGCGGGCGTCCCGAAGGTGGACGGCGTCGTGCTCGTCGGCGGTGCGACGCGCACGCCGCTCGTGCGCCGGCACGTGAGGCGGATCTTCGGCCAGGAGCCGCTCACGGACCTCGACCCCGACACCGTGGTGGCGCTCGGGGCCGCGGTCCAGGCGGACGCGCTCGACAAGGGCGGCCGCGAGGACGTGCTCCTCCTCGACGTCATCCCGCTCTCGCTCGGCGTCGAGATGATGGGAGGGGTGGTCGAGAAGATCATCCTGCGGAACTCGACCATCCCTGCGAGCGCGACCCAGCAGTTCACGACCTATGCAGAAGGCCAGACCGGCATGGTCGTGCACGTCGTGCAGGGCGAGCGCGAGCTCGCCCGCGACTGCCGCTCGCTCGCGCAGTTCACGCTGAAGGGCATCCCGCCGATGCCGGCGGGCATCGCCCGCGTCGAGATCACCTACGCCGTCGACGCGGACGGCATCCTGCAGGTCTCCGCGCGCGAGCTCACCACCGGGATCGAGCAGAAGATCCAGGTGAAGCCGACGTACGGCCTCACGGAGGAGGAGGTCGAGCAGATGCTCGTCGAGAGCATCGAGCACGCCGAGGAGGACGTCACCGAGCGCTTCCTCGTCGAGTGGCGCGTCGAGGGCGACCGGATCCTCTCCTCGCTCGAGTCAGCCTTCGCGCTCGACGGCGAGCTGCTCGCCCCGGCGGAGCGAGCGGCGCTGGAGGAGCGGATGCGGGGGCTGCGCGAGGCGATGGCCGGGGCGGACTACCTCGCCGTCAAGGCGTGGATCGACTCGGTGGACGCCGCGTCGAAGGCGTTCGCGGAGCGCCGCATGGACAAGCACATCCGCCAGGCGATGGCGGGGCACCGCGTCGAGGAGTTCGCCGAGAGCATCGTCGATAACCCGCGCGCGACGGGCTCCAGGGACGAGGACCTCGAGAACCAGGGGACGTAGCGCGAAATGCCGAAGGTCACCTTTCTCCCGGATGGCAGGACCGTCGACGTCGCTCCGGGCGCGTCGATCCTCGACGCCGCCGAGCAGGCGGGCGTCGATCTCCCGCACAACTGCGGCGGGGTCGCGGCCTGTACCACCTGCCACTGCTGGATCGAGGCGGGGTTCGACTCGCTCTCGGAGATCGAGGATCGCGAGGACGACAAGCTGAACGAGGCAGCGGGGCTCGCGCCGAGCTCGCGGCTCGGCTGCCAGGCGTGCGTGTCGGACGAGGACGTCGTCGTGCGGATCCCGGGGAACCGGATCGCCTCCTGACGAGGCGGAGGAGTGAAGCATGAGGTGGACCGACGTGCGCGAGATCGCGATCGCCCTCTCCGAGGCGCACCCGGACGTGGCGCCGCTCTCGGTCCGCTTCACCGATCTCCACCGCTGGGTCCGTGAGCTCCCCGGCTTCACGGATGAGCCGGGGAAGTCGAACGAGAAGGTCCTCGAGGCGATCCAGATGGCCTGGCTCGACGAGGTCGAGGATTAGGCTCTACTCGACGTCGTGGGCCCGTGCACGCGCCCGAGCCCGCGCCCGAGCCCGGCATCAGCACCTTTGATGAGCTCGGATGAGCTTCGTCAACATCTGAGCCACACGTTCCAGTATCGCTTTGTGCTGTTGGCAGAGGGCGGCAGGCAGTAGGTTCAACCGGGCGCAGACGTCTAGGACCGCTGCGCTCTCAGTCGCAGAGCCGCGCGCTCTGACGTAGAAGACCGCCTTGTCATCGCCCGAGAACTTGCCTGCGCCTTCGGCAATGTTCAGCACGATGCTCAGGGCCGCGCGCTGGAGCTGGTCCGCGAGATAGCCGCGCCCGCGAGGGAGCAATTCGACGACGTCGTTGGCTCGAGCGACGAAATCGATAGCTAGTCCGTATACATCCAGCTTCTCGTGATCGAACGGCATTCGCGGGATCGCTTCGGGCTCGGGCGCGGGCGCGGGCTCGTTCACGGACGATGCCAAGGACCGGAGGGCGGGGACCGCCACCAGTCGAGCAGCGCGGGGGCGATGCGCGACAGCGGGAGGACCTCCTCGACCGCGCCGCGCGCGATCGCCTCCTTCGGCATCCCGAACACGACGCAGCTCGCCTCGTCCTGCGCGAGGGTCCGCGCGCCGGCGGCGCGAAGCTCGGCGAGCCCGTCCGCGCCATCGTCGCCCATGCCGGTGAGGATGACGCCGGCCGCGTTCCCACCTGCGGCCTGCGCCGCCGAGCGGAACAGGACGTTCACGCTCGGCCGGTGCAGCGACACCGGCGGTCCGGTGAGGACGTCCACGACGTAAACCTCACCAGCGCGGCGGAGCGCGAGGTGACGGTCGCCCGGCGCGACGAGCGCGCGGCCGGGGTGGAGCCGGTCGCCCTCCGCGGCCTCCTTCACCTCGATCCGGCAGCTCCGATCGAGCCGCGCCGCGAACTGTGCGGTGAACACGGGCGGCATGTGCTGGACGATCGCGATCCCCGGCGCGTCCGGCGGCATCGCCTCGAGGAGCTGCCTGAGCGCCTCCGTGCCGCCGGTGGACGCGCCGACCACCACGACGCGCGCCCCCGGGCCGCGCGCCGCGGGGCGCGCCGGTAGGATGAATCCTGAACAACCCTGGAGCTTCGGCGGGGGGTGGCGCGCCGCGGGCCGCCGGTGGACGCGCGCGAGCACCGCGGCGCGCACCACGTGGACGAGCCGGGCGGCGGAGCCCTCGAGGAAATCCTTCACGGCGAGGCGCGGCTTCTCCACGATGTCGACCGCGCCCTCCTCGAGGGCACGCAGCGCGATCTCGGAGCCCGGGCCGGCGAGCCCCGAGCAGACGACCACCGGGATCGGATCCTCCGCCATCACCTTGCGGAGGAAGGTGAGCCCGTCCATCCGCGGCATCTCGAGGTCGAGGACGATCGCATCCGGACGCTCCCGGCACATCTTGTCCATGGCGATGATGGGGTCGTTCGCGGTCGTGACCGCGAGGCCCGCGCGCCCGAGGATCTGCGCGAGCGCCTGCCGAACGACGGCGGAGTCGTCGACGACGAGGACGCGCGCTGGCATCAGGCGCTCCGCGCCGGCGCGGTCACCGAGTACACGGTCGGCATGGCGGGCCGCGCTCGGTTGGTGAGGCCGCCGAGGCTCTCCGCGTGGCCGAGGAACAGGTGCCCTCCCGGCGCGAGCCGGTCGAGGAGCCGCTCGACGACGCGCTCCTTGGCGCGGCGCTCGAAGTAGATGAGGACGTTCCGGCAGAACACGAGATCGAACCGTCCCTCGGGCCAGGCCTCACCGTTCAGGTTCACGCGATCGAACCGCACCAGCGCGCGGATCTCTGGGCCCGCCTTCATCAGCCCCGCCTGGCTGGCGACGCCCCGGAGCATGAACGCGTCGAGGAAGGGCCGCGCGATCTCGCTCGACTTCGCGATCGGCCAGACCGCCGCCCGGGCGCGCTCGAGGATCCGGGTGGACAGGTCGGTCGCCAGGATCTCGAGGTCCCAGCCGGACGGGAACGCATCGAGGAGCGCCATCGCGATCGAGTAGGGCTCCTCGCCGCTCGAGCACGCCGCGCTCCACACCCGGATCCGCCGCGCCCGCCGGCCCGCCTCCGCCTGCTCGCGCAGCGCGGGGAACACCCGGTTCGAGAGGAACTCGAAGTGGCGAGGCTCGCGGAAGAAGTGCGTCTCGTTCGTGCAGATCGCGTCGAGCATCCGGATCATCTCGGCGGGGTCTTCGCGCACGCGCTCGTGGTAGGCGCGGTAGCTCGCGAGCCCGAGCTCGCGCAGCCGGCGCGCGAGGCGCCCGACGAGGAGCGCCTTCTTCACGGGCGCGAGCCAGATGCCGGCCTCGGCGAGGATGAGCCGCTGGAAGAGCTCGAACTCTGCGTCGCTCACCGCGGTCACGGCGGGCGCGACGGCGGCGGGGATGGTCCCCGCGCCGAAGGTTCGCCGGACGGTCTGCTCCGCGCGCGCCGTCAAGGCGTCACCTACGCCGCTCCCGCAGGCTCGGCGGAAGCCGAGCCCGCGGCGACCGCGGCGTCGAGCGCGCCGGCGGCGGCCTCGCGGGCGAGCTCCTTCTCGTCCGCCGAGATGACGCGGTCGAGGTCGAGCAGGAGCACGAAGCGCTTGCCGACCTTGCCCATGCCGAGGAGGAAGTCGACCTTGACGGTCGTGCCGAACGCGGGCGCCGGCTCGACGTCCGCGGGCCCGAGCTCGATCACCTCGCGGACCGCGTCCGTCATCACGCCCACCACCGCGCGCTGGCCGTCGAGGTGCGCCTCGACGATGAGGATGCAGGTGAGGCGCGAGACCTCCGTCTCGGGGAGCCCGAACTTGGCGGCGAGATCCACGACGGGAACGACCTGGCCGCGCAGGTTGATGACGCCCCGCACGGACCGCGGCGTCGACGGCACGCGCGTCACCGTCTCGTACTGGAGGATCTCCTTCACCTTCAGGATCGCGACGCCGTACTCGCCGCCCGCCAGCGAGAACGAGAGGTACTGCGCGCGATCGTCCGGTTCCGCCTGGTGCGCCATGTGGCCTCCTGTGGCGGCTACGCCGCCCGAGTCGTTGACTGGGCCGACCGCCGGAGCGTCTCTCGAAGGACCCCGCCGACGTCCAGGATCAGCGCCACCCGGCCGTTGCCGAGGATGGACGACCCGGAGATGCCGACGACCCCACCGAACATCCGCCCGAGCGGCTTCAACACCGTGGAGCACTCGCCGTGCAGCGCGTCGACCACGACGGCGGCCGTGTGAGCGCCGTGCCGGACGACGACCGCGTTCTCGCGCACGGGACGCGCACCGCCCACGACGAAGTGTTCGCGCAGCCTCAGGTAGGGCAGCGGCGTGCCTCGAAGGTTCAGGATCCCGCAGGGCGCGGCCGAGGCGCGCTCCTCCGGGGGGAGCTCCAGGCACTCCACCACCGCATCGAGCGGCAGGATGAACGACGCGTCCCCGACGCCCACCTCGAACCCCTGGATGATCGCGAGCGTCAGCGGGACCCGGATCGTGATCTCGGCTCCCGCGCCCGGCGCGCTCTGGATCACCACCGATCCTCGCAGCGCCTCGACGTTGCGCCGGACCACGTCCATGCCGACGCCGCGCCCGGAGAGATCCGTCACCACGTCCGCGGTGGAGAAGCCGGGCTCGAACACGAGCCGCGAGGCCTCCTCGTCGGTGACCCGCTCGGCCTCCGGCACGAGCCCGCGCGTGACCGCCCGCGCCGCGATGCGCGCGCGATCGAGGCCGGCCCCGTCGTCGGAGACCTGGATCACCATGCTGCCGGCCTCGTGGAACGCGCGCAGGACGACCGTCCCGACCGGCGGCTTCCCGCGCGCGTGTCGCACGTCGGCCGGCTCGATGCCGTGGTCGAGCGCGTTCCGGACCATGTGCGTGAGCGGGTCGCGGATGTGCTCGATGACCGCGGTGTCCACCTCGACGTCCTCGCCCTCCACCACGAGGCGCGCGCGCTTCCCCAGCGCGCTCGCGGCGTCGCGGACCGTGCGCGCGTGCCGGTGGAAGGTCGGCCCGATCGGCACCATCCGGGCCTTCATGATGAGCTCCTGCAGGTCCTGGTAGAGCCGGTCCGCCTCGCGGTGCGCCTCGAGGATGGCCTCCGCGCCGTCACCGCCGCGCCGCTCGAGCAGCTCGGTGAGGCGCCCGCGCGAGATGGCGATCTCGCCGGCGAGGTCGAGCATCCGGTCGAGCTTCGCCACGTCCACGCGCAGCGTGCGCGCCCCGCTCGCGTGGCCAGGCATGGGCTCGTGCGTGCCGCCCTCGGCGGACGGCCGGGGCGCGGCCTCGGGTCCGAGGGGGCCCGAGGAGGATCCGGCGGCCTGCGCGGCGTCCGCGAGCCGGCGCCGGAACGCGAGCGTCGCCTCGGAGGGTCCGTCGGCGCCGGCCGCGGCCGCGCTCACCGCCGCGCGGAGCACGTCCACCGAGCGGAGCAGCAGCGTCACGAGCGCGTCGGTGACCCCGAGGCTGCGGTCGCGGAGCCGCTCGAGCACGTCCTCGAGATCGTGCGCGACGTCGCGCACGCCGTCGAAGCCGACCAGCGCGGCGCCGCCCTTCATGGTGTGCGCGTCGCGGAAGAGCGCGTGCAGGAGCTCGTCCTCGCCGGGCCGCTCCTCGAGCGCGACGAGCGCCTGCTCCATGCGCGTCAGCGTCTCCTCTGACTCCGCGAGGAAGGTCTGCGTGAGGAGCTCCCGGTCGCTACCCAGTCGGTCCATGTCCCCTCAGATCACACGGGGGCTGCGCCCCCGCCCCGCCGAGCTGAGCTCCGCGCGCTCGTGCGCGCTTGAACTGACGCCCCACCCCTTCAGCCGGGGCCCGTGCGCCCCCGCGGGCGGCTTCGCCGCGAACGCGGTGGCGCCCCGGCATACTCGCTTCGCTCGTTGACGGTGAGTAATCATGACTGACCGTTCACAGCTGGCGCACCCACGCGGTGCCCTCGTCCGCGATGAAGACGACCTTGCGGCCGCGTGCGCCGCCGACGTCCCGATCGAGCACGGGGATGCGCGCCTCGTCGAGGAGCCGCAGCGCGAGCTCCACGTTCTCCGCGCCGAGGTTCCGGGCGCCGCGGAACGCGCCGATGACGCTCGCGCCCCCGAACACCTTCGCGACGAGCGAGGCGCGCGCCGCCCCCTCGCGGACGACTGCCTCGACGAGCTGCGGCACCGCGACGTTGCCGAAGCGCGGCGAGCGCTCGCGGCCGACCGGGTGCGGCAAGAGGAAGTGGTTCATCCCCCCGACCCCGGTCGACGGGTCGTGCAGGCACACCGACACGCAGGACCCGAGCACCGTGGTGATGGCGGTCGGCGCGGAGGAGGACGCGAGCTGGCCGGCGTGCAGGTAGACCTGCGCGCGGCCGGCGGTGTCCGGCGCGGGAGCGTCGGGCCGGTCGATCGCAGCGGCGGTGCGGGCGGACACGCTCACGCGTCCAGCGCGCCGCCCTCGGGCGCGCGCAGCTGGAGCGCGAGCCCGGCGTGCGCGGAGAGGAGGTCGAACACCGCGTGGTCCTGCTCGTCGAGCACCGGCTTGTGGCCCAGGAGCCGCCAGATCGCGAGCGCGCCCACCGTCTCGTCCCCGGCACGCAGCGGGATGCACGCGGAGAGCTCCGGGTCCCCCGGCGCGGAGGCATCGCGGCCCGCGATCCACGTCGCGCCGCTCGCGCCGGTCCGGCCGATGACGCCTTGCCCGAGGGGGATCGCGTGGATCGGCCCGGGATCCACCCCGAAAGCCTTGAGCAGCCCGAGCACCTCGCCCCGCCGCTCGAACAGCGCGAGCTCCTCCGAGCCGATCACGTTGATGACGATCTCCTGCACCGCCGCGACGACGTCTGCGCGAGAGCGCCCGCCGTGGAGCCGCTCGAGCGCGACGAAGAGCTGCGCGAGCTCGGTCGCGCGCGCCTGCGCCGCGACGTAGTCATCGGACAGTACGCGGTGCTCGGTCTCGAGCTCTTCCACGCGCGCGCGCAGCCGGTCGCGCTCCTCGTTCGCGTGCGCGACCGCCTCGCGCGCGAGCGCGAGCTCGCTCGCGAGCCGCCGACGCTCGAGCTCTCCGGCATCGCCGGCTCCCCCTGGCGCGCCGCGCGCCGAACCGGCCGGGCGGACGTCGGACGCGAGCCGCTCCTGCTCGGAGCGTAGCGAGGAGATCACCTCGCGAAGGTGCTCGCTCACCTTCTGGAGATCCTGGCCCGCGCCGGCGGGCGTGGCCGCCGGACGATCGCTGCGAGGATGGTCCGCCATGGCGCTCCCGCTACTGCCCGAGGCAGCTACGCACCTTGGCGAGCAGCTCGAGGCCGTTGATGGGCTTCGTGACGTAGTCGTTGCAGCCGCTCGCGTAGCCCGACTCGACGCTCGCGAGCTCCCCGCGCGTCGACACCATGATGACGGGGATGTCCCGCGTGTCGTCCTGCTGGCGCAGCCGGCGGCACGCCTCGAAGCCATCCATGCGCGGCATCACCACGTCCATCAGGATGAGGTCCGGCCGCTCGGCGACCGCCTTCTCGACGCCCTCGGCGCCGTCCTTCGCTGTCACGACGTCGTACTCGTGCTTCGACAGGATCATCCGCTCCATGAGGAGCACCGTGGATGAGTCGTCGACGAGCAAGATCTTCTTCCGGTCCATCACGAGGAGCCTTTCGCGGGCGACCTGCGGGGCTCTCGCGCTCGTGCAAGCGCGGAACCACCGGACGGGGTGGGTGGGAAGCGCACGCGGTGGCAGCACGTCGCGACAGGCGCGCTCACCGGCATTCCGGAGGATCGTCGCGCGGGTGCGAAGCATGGGGGAGCGAGCGCCGATATCGACCGATGGTGAACGAGCCCCGCGACCCCGTCACCGGGCGACACCGGCCCGACCCGCTCGTGCGGGTGCCGGGTACCCCGGGTTCGGGACGCCCGGGGCGATGGGCGGCGGTGGGTTCGGCGCAAGCGGCAGCTGACGACGGCGGCGGACGCGGCTGAGCCGCGCGGCCGGATGGTGGACCCGTTCGCGCCGCAAGGGCCCGAGATCACGGGGCCCGCGCCGGCGCGGCCCGTGCTCGGGCGCGCGCTCATGATCGCCCCCACCGTGGCCGTCGCGGCGCTCATCGCCGCCGCCCCTCGTGCCGTATCCGCTCCAGCCCTGGACACCGCGCGCGAGCGCGTGGTCGACGCCGCTCGGGCCGCCAGCGACGCCGACGCCGAGGCCCTCCGCGCCATCGCGCTCCTCTCCGCGGGCGAGCCCGGCGTCGCGGAGGTGCAGGCTGCCGCCGCGCGTGCCGCGGACGCCGAGAGCCCGGGTGCCGTGGGGTTCGGGCGGCGCGCCCGACTCGCCGCGCTCCTTCCGCGCCTCACCGCCGAGTACCAGCGCGACGAGCGCAGCTACCGCGTGGTCGGCCTGCAGGGCTCGGGCGAGGTCGACTACCTGCGGCTCTCACCGGGATACTCCGCCACGCTTCGGGCGACCTGGGACCTCGGCGGCCTCGTGGCGGCGACCGGCGAGGTCTCCGCCGCGACGGAGGCCGCCTCGCGCGCCCGGGCCCGCGCCGACGCGGTGAAGCGCGCCACGAACGTGTACTACGAGCGGAGGCGGCTGCGGCTCGCGCTCCTGCTCGAGCCGCCCGGCACGGCGATCGCGCGAGCGCAGGCGGAGCTCGAGATCGACCGGCTCGGAGCGGAGCTCGACGCCCTCACCGGAGGGCGCTGGGCGGAGGGATGGCGATGAGGGCGGCGGCGCTCCTCCTGCTCGCGACGGCGTGTGGTCTCCCGGACCCCGCGCCTTTCGTGCGCGTCGAGGGCGTGGCGCCGGAAGGGCCCGGGATCCCGCCGGAGATCGCGGCGGGCGAGATCCGCTTCAGCGCGAGGATCGCGTCCGAGGGGATCGTGGACGGGGCCCGCCTCGTGCTCGTGCCCGCGGCCGACCTTCGAGAGGCGCTGGAGGCGGTCGAGTCCGATGCGGGGGCGGCGGCGCTCCCCGCGCGCGTGCCGGCCGTCGCCTCGCTCGCGGACGGCGGCCGCAGCGCGGTGCTGCGGCCGATGTCGCCGCTCCGCGCGCTCGCGCCGTACGTCCTGGTGCTCTCCTCGCGGATCCGCGCCGAGGATGGGCGCCCGGTGCTCGACGCGGAGGGGCGCCACCGTCCGACCGTCGCGGCCTTCGAGACGGGGCAGGCGCCCGGGCCGCCGCCGCGCCCGGTGATCGTCGAGGTGCGGGCCGACGCGGCGACGCCGGAGGCGGGCGGCGAGTACGTGGAGATCGCGAACCGCGGGGAGGGAACGCTCGACCTCGCCGGCTGGCGGCTCGCGAAGCGCACCGCGACCGGAGCGCTCTCCTCCTGCACGGTGAGCGCGCTACCGGCGGACGCGCTGGCGCCCGGCCGTGTCGCGCTCGTCGTGGGCGGCGCGTACGACGGCCGCTATGCGCTCCCGGCGGAGACTCCCGTGCTCGCCTGCGGCGCTAGCGCGCTCCTCGGCGGTATCGCGAACGACCGCCCGCCGGAGATCCTGCTCCTCGATCCCACCGGCGCGGTCGCCTCCACGTTCGGCGCGGGCGGCGTGGCGCCGGTCTGCCCCTCGGCGGCGGAGCGGCTCGATCCGGACGGCGCGGACGTCGCTGAGAACCTCGCCTGCGCGGAGGGGGAGGGGTCGCCGGGGGAGTGAAGACTGATCACTCGAGTCGAGCCCGTGCACGAGCCCGAGCCCGCGCCCGAGGCGAAGCCGGGCTCGGGCTCGGGCTCGGGCGCGTTCACGGGACAAGAAGCCAACCCACAGCGGCTGCGAGCCACCGATGAATTGCTGAGGCCAACGCCTGAAGAGTGCCTCACCCGGCGTTGTCGACGATCCACTTCCCGAGGAGCTCGTCCTTGAGGAGGTAGCCATCGGCGCCGCACTCTGCGACGAGCTTCTCGACCTTCTGCTTGTCCTCGCCCGAGCAGAAGACCACCTTGATCGAGCGGAACATCTCGTTTTTCTTCACGAAGCGGCAGAACTGCGCGCCGTCCACCTTCGGCATGTTGATGTCGAGGAGGATGAGGTCGGGCCGGGTCTGGCGCTTCAGGATGATCGAGGTCGCCTTCTCGGCGTCGGGCGCGTACTGGATCTCGAAGCCCTTCGCCTCGAGCTCCTCGGTGAGGAGCCGCGCGACGATCTCGGAGTCGTCCACGATGAGCACGCGGCGGCGCGCCTCGAGCGCGGCGGTGAAGCGGCGCGGCAGCTCGTCCGGAGGGGACGATGGCACCGCGCCATCGAGCTTCAGCTCCGCCGCCTTCTGGGCCAGCTCCTCGGCGGTGCCGTCGCCGACGAGCAGGGCGCGGCCGCGGAAGCCGCGGTCGCGGAGCAGCGCGGGCGCCTGCTTCGCGCGCGCCGCGTCCACGAGCAGCGCTGCGGCGCCGCTCGCCTCGGCGACGAGCGCGTGCGGCTCGCGCTCGCGCACGACCTGGTGCCCGGCGGCCTCGAGCGACATGGCCGCCAGGTGTAGGACGATCTCGCTCTCGCAGCAGATGAGGACCTTCACGTCGCCCCTCTCGCGCCGGACAAAGTAGCACCAATCTTGCTCGCTCGTCCCGGGCTCGCGGATAATCCGCGCCCGATGCCCGAGCCGACGGAAGCGCAGCAGCCCGAGTCCGGCGCGCAGCCACCTGCGCCCGAGGCGTGGTTCTTCTGCCTCCGGCTCCTCGGCGGGCGCTACGCCTTCGAGGCGCCGCTCGTCACCGAGGTCGTCCGGCTCGGACCGCTGACCCGGCTGCCCGCCGCGCCGTCGTTCCTGCCCGGCGTCTTCACTCACCGCGGCGAGGTCCTGCCGGTGCTCGACATCGCTCAGCTCGTCGGGCAGGGAGCCGTGGCGCTCCGCCCGAGCACGCGCGCCGCGATCGTGCACTGCGGCCCGTGGAAGGTGGCGGTCGTGAGCGACGCGGTCGAGGGGCTCGTCGCGATCCCGCGCCGCCAGCTCGAGGCGCCGCCTGCGGAGTCGAGCGGCGTCGCCGAGTTCCTCTCCGCGGTGGGCCGCGACAAGGCCGGCGCGGTCGCGGTGCTCGATCTGCCGCGCCTCGTCGAGACCGCCCGGGCGCGCGCCGTGCCCGCGGGGAGCGGCCCGGCGTGACCGGCCCCACGAGCGAGCTCGTCCTGTTCCAGGTCGGCGCGCGCACGTTCGCGGCGGTCGTGCACGACGCCATCCGCATCGGCAACGTGCGTGACGTGCCGCCCGACGAGCTCGTCCTCGAGACGGCGCTCGGCGCGCCGAGCGCCCGCGCGCGCGGGATCGTGATCGCGAGCCACGACGACGCGGTCGAGCGCACGCTCGTCGTGGATCAGGTCCTCGGGACGCGCAGCGTGCCCGAGGAGCACGTCCATCCACTCCCCGCGTTCGCCGCCGCCTGCCTCACCTCGGGCGCCGTCACGGGCTTCGTGCTTCTCGAGGGCGACCCGCTCCTCCTCGTCGATCTCCCAACCCTCGTCCGCGAGCGCGCCACCGAGGCGCTCGCGTGACGCCTCCCCCGGAGCAGCCATGAGCACCCGCGACCCGTTCGATCTCCAGCAGAAGCCGAAGGCACGCTCGGCCGCGCCGCGCGCGCCGGCGGCGAAGAAGCGGAACGGCGCCATCGGCGCGGAGGCCGCCCGCATCGCGGTCGTCCTCCGCGGCATCGCCGAGGGCAACTACGACGGCCGGGTCGACGCCGAGACGATCGAGGACCCCGGCCTGCGCGCCATCGCCGAGGCGGTGAACGGGGCGGCGAGCGCGACGGTGGCGGATCTGCGCCAGGCGCACCAGCGCGTGCAGATCGTGACCGCCGGCGTCGACGAGGCGATCGAGGCCATGATCCGCCTCGTCATCCAGGGCGACCTCTCCGGCTCGGCCCGGCCCGGCTCGACCGACGCCGCGCTCACGCCGCTCATCGCCGGCATCGGCCAGGTGATGGAGACGCTCAAGAAGTTCGTCACCGAGACGCGCGAGGCGGCGCTGCAGCTCTCGACGAGCTCGGCGGAGGTGCTCGCGGCTGCGACGCAGAACGAGTCCTCCACGAGCGCGCAGGCTTCCGCGATCCACGAGACGACCGCGACGATGGAGGAGCTGAAGGGCGCCTCGCACCAGATCGCGGAGAACGCCCAGATGGTCGCGGCGATCGCCGAGCAGACGCTCTCCGGCGCGAAGCAGGGAGAGGGCGCGATCAAGGCGTTCATGGGCTCGATGGAGAAGGTCCGCCACAACGCCGTCGAGGTGGACGACGCGATCGCGAAGCTGTCGAAGCGGGTCGAGCGGATCGGCACGGTGGTCGAGGTCATCGACGAGATCGCCGACCGCTCCGACCTCCTCGCGCTGAACGCCGCGCTCGAGGGCGCGAAGGCCGGCGAGGCGGGGCGCGGGTTCTCGATCGTCGCCGCGGAGATGCGCCGGCTCGCCGAGAACGTCCTCGAGTCGACGAAGGAGATCAAGAACCTCATCACGGAGATCCGTGAGGCGACGCACGCCGCGAAGGAGGCCTCCGACGGCAACAAGCGCGAGGCGTCCGAGGGCGAGAAGCTCGGGGGGAACGCGATGGCGAGCGTGTCCGGGATCCTCTCCGGCATCCAGGAGACGAGCGACGCCGCGCGCGTGATCCACCTCGCGACGCAGCAGCAGCGCACCGCGACCGAGCAGGTGGTGCAGTCGATGTCGGAGATCGAGGAGGTCACGCGCCAGGCGCAGGCCGGCTCGAAGCAGGCGACCGGCGCCGCCGCGGAGCTCACGAAGCTCGCCGAGCGCCTCGCCGAGCTCGTGAAGCGCTTCAAGGTGGAGTAGCCCGGCGCACGGGAAAGGCACGCCGCGAGCCTTCGAATGGGCGTCTCCGAAGAGATCCGCAAGAAGCTCCTCCCCCGCTTCCGCGAGACCACCGCGGACCGGGTGGAGAAGATCTCGGGCGTGCTGCTCGAGCTCGAGCGCGGGGCCGGCTCGCCCGAGGCGCTCGACGAGCTCGCGCGCGAGCTGCACACGCTGAAGGGCGAGGCCCGGATGATGGGCTTCGTCGGCATCTCGAGCGTGGTGCACGCGGCGGAGGACCTCCTGAAGGCGCTGCCGAAGGCGAGCCCCGGCGAGCGGCTCGACGCCCTCCTGAAGGCGTGCGGCGAGATCGTCCCGATGCTCGATGCGCCCGTGGAGGGGGGCGACGCGGCAGGGAGGCTCGCCGCGTCCCTGCGCGCGCTCATCGGCGGGGCGAGCGGGACGACCGAGGCCGCCGCAGCCTCTGGCCCGACCGCCAGCGCGACCGGTGGAGCGGCCGCCGTTCCTCCCGAGCGTAGCGCCGCAGGAGGCGGCGCGGAGTCGAGGGACGACGCGTCCGCGGAGGCGCGGAGTCGAGGGACGACCGCGTCCGCGGAGGCGCGGAGTCGAGGGACGGCCGCGAAGCCAGCGCCCTCTGCCCCATCTACCGAGGCCCGCCTCGAGCTCCGCGGCGACAAGCCCGCCGCGTCGATCCGCGTGGACGTGGACCGGCTCGACGAGATCGCCGCGATCGCGGGCGACGTGCTCGTCGAAGGGGCGCGCGCGATCCATCGCTCCCGAGAGCTGAACGCGCTGTTCGCGCGCTGGGGCCGGCTCTCCGACCGCGTGATCGCGCTCGCCGAGCGGCTGCGCGACGCGCGCACCGCCCGGCTCGTCGAGCAGATCGAGGGCGACGTCCACCTGCTCCGCTCCGACACGTTCCGCTTCTCTCGCGTGCAGAGCGAGGCCGCCTCCTCGTCGCAGGCGCAGTTCGGCCGGCTCGCGGAGCGGATCGGAGAGGCGCGCCTCATCCCGCTCTCCGGCGTCCTCGCCGCGTTCCCGCTCGCCGCGCGCGACATGGCCCGCGAGCAGGGCAAGGAGGTGGAGTGCGTCGTCCGCGGCGGCGAGACCGGCGTGGACAAGGCGATCCTGCTCTCGCTCAACGACCCGCTCGTCCACCTCGTCCGCAACTGCGTGGACCACGGCCTCGAGACGCCCGCCGACCGGGTGCAAGCGGGGAAGCCCCGCGTCGGGAAGATCGTGATCTCTGCGCGCGTCGACGGCGACCTGCTCGCCGTCACCGTCGAGGACGACGGCCGCGGGATCCACCCGCAGAAGATCCGTGCCTCGGCGCTGCGCAAGGGGATCATCGGCGAGCAGCAGGCGGCGAGCCTGTCGGCGCGGGCGGCGCTCGACCTCATCTTCACGCCGGGCTTCTCGACGCGCGAGCAGGCGGGCGAGACGAGCGGCCGCGGCGTCGGGCTCGACGTGGTGCGCAAGCGCGTCACCGCGCTCGGCGGATCGGTCACGGTCGAGTCCGAGCCGGGCAAGGGCGCGCGGTTCACGCTGCGCATGCCGCAGTCGCTCTCGCTCATGAAGGTCCTCCTCCTCCGGATCGACGAGGACGTCTACGGCATCCCGGCGGTCGACGTGGACAGCGTCGGCCGCCTCGATCCGAGGGAGGCGACCGAGGTCGCCGGCATCCGTGCGGTGCGATACCGCGGGCGGCTGATGCCCGTGGTCGCGCTCGGTCCGCTGCTGTCGCTCAACGGCGGCCCACGCTCGAAGCGGCCGCTCGTCGCGTACGTCATCCACGGGAACGAGGGCGCCGCCGTCGTCGTGGACGGGCTGCAGGGCGAGCGCGAGGTGGCGGTGAAGGCGCACGGCGCGTTCCTGAAGGGCATGCGCTTCGTGACCGGCGCCGCCGCGCTCGAGGATGGGCGCGTGGCGCTGCTCCTCTCGACCCCGGACATCGTCGCCGCGGCGCGCCGGCTCGCCTCGCCGGCCATGGCGCGCGGGCGCGACCGCCGCCGGCTGCGGGTACTCCTCGTCGACGACAGCGCCATCGCACGGGAGGCCGAGGCCGCGCTGCTCCGCTCGCTCGGGCACGAGGTGGACGAGGCGGTGGACGGCGAGGACGGGTGGAGGCGGCTGCAGACCGGCAACTACAACCTCCTCGTCACCGACGTGCAGATGCCGGTGCTCGACGGGATCGACCTCACGCGGCGGGTGAAGGCGACGCCGCGCTTCGTGAAGCTGCCGATCATCATCATGTCGTCGCTCTCCGCGCCGGAGGAGCGGCGCCGAGGCGTCGACGCGGGCGCCGACGCGTACATCGTGAAGGGCGAGCTCGAGGCGGAGAGCCTCGCCGCCACGCTCGAGCGCCTCTGCGGGGTCGGCGCGTGACGCAACCACAGGCCCGGCGGGTCCGCGTCCTCGTCGCGGACGACTCCGCCCTGTTCCGCGAGCTCCTCTCCGGCGTCGTCGCGGACGCGCCCGGGTTCGAGGTGGTCGCCGTCGCCGAGGACGGGCACGCCGCCGCCGCGCTGGCGCGCAAGCACCGGCCCGACGTCATCACGATGGATCTCAACATGCCCGCGGCCGACGGCTACGCGGGCATCGCGCGGATCATGGCGGACACGCCCACGCCGATCCTGGTCCTCACCGCGAACCCCTCCGAGGCGGTGGGGTTCCGCGCCCTGTCGCTCGGTGCGCTCGACATCCTCGAGAAGCCGCAGGCGACGACGGATCTCGAGGGGTATGGGCGGCAGCTCCGCTCGCGGCTCCGGCTCCTCGCCGGCGTGAAGGTCATCCGCCACCTGCGCGGCCTCCGCGCGAACGGCGAGCCGCCCCCGCGCCCCGCTGCGCGCGCCGACCTGGTCGTCATCGGTGCCTCGCTCGGAGGCCCGCGCGCCCTGGTGTCGCTCCTGCGCGGGCTCGCCCCGGCGTTCCCGGCCCCGATCGCGATCGTCCAGCACATCGCCGACGGCTTCACCGAGGGGCTCGCCGCCTGGCTTGCCGCCGAGACCCGGCTGGACGTCCGCGAGGCGAGGGACGGCGACCCGCTCACGCCGGGGCGGATCGCCCTCGCGCCCTCCGGGCATCATCTGCTCGTGACGGAGGGGACCGTCCGGCTCTCCGGCGCACCGCCCGTCGGGACGTTCAAGCCGTCGGTGACGCCGCTGTTCGTCTCCGCCGCCCGCCACTTCGGCGCGCGCGCCGCCGGCGTGATCCTCACGGGGATGGGGCGCGACGGCGCGGAGGGGCTGCGCGCCATCCGCGCCGCGGGCGGGACGACGCTCGCGCAGGACGAGGCGACGAGCGCGGTGTTCGGGATGCCCCGCGCGGCGATCGAGCTCGGCGCCGTCGATCGCGTACTGCCGCTCGAGGACATCCCCCGCGCGCTCGTGGAGCTGGCCCGGTGAAGCGAATCGCGCCCGAGGAGCTCGTCGAGCTCGCCGCGCTCCTCAAGGAGCGCGTGGGGCTGCACGTGCGCCCGGACGGCCACGCCGCGCTCCGCCTCGCGCTCGGCGCCCGCCTCGACGAGCTGGGCGGCGCGGCGCCGGACGCGCGCTCCTACCTCGGGCTCCTGCGCTCGCAGTCGGGCGGCGACGAGGAGCTGCGCCGGCTCCTCCCGCTCGTCACCGTCGGCAAGACGAGCTTCTTCCGGGACGAGCGGCAGTTCCGCGCGCTCGAGGCGCTGCTCCCGGGCCTCATCGCGCGCGCGCGCGGCGGCGGCCGGCGCCTCGCGATCTGGTCCGCAGGCTGCGCCACCGGCGAGGAACCCTACTCGATCGCGATGACGGCGGCGGCCGCCGGGGCGGAGCCCGAGCACCTCGAGCTCCTCGCCACCGACGTGAACCCCGAGGCGGTCGCCCACGCCGCGCGCGGCGCGTACGACGAGAGGCGCGCGCGAGAGGTCCCCGGACCGCTCCGCGAGCGCCACTTCGACAGGGACGGCGACCGCTACCACGTGCGCGCGAGCCTGCGCCGGCTCATCGCCGCGATCCGACCGCACAACCTCGTCTCGGGGACGATGCCCCGCCCCGAGGGCGGCTGGGACGTCATCTTCTGCCGCAACGTCATCATCTACTTCGACACGCCCACCACCCAGCACGTGCTCACGCACTTCCTCCAGGCGCTCGCGCCGGGCGGCTATCTGTTCCTCGGCTACTCCGAGTCGCTGTTCCGGATCTTCGACGGGTTCGAGCTCACCGAGGTCGCCGGCGCGTTCCTGTACCGCCGGCCGGAGACGGTGCGCACGACGCCGCTCCCGGCGCCGCGCCCGATTCGCCCGGTCATGCCGCTGCCGTCCGCCCCGCCGGTCGTCCGGCACGTGGCGCTGCCCCCGGCCGCGCCGCAGCGGATCCCCACGCCCGCGCCGCTCCCGGCGCCGCAGCCTCCGCTCGCGCCGCAGGAGTACCTCGACGCCGCGGTGGCCCTGTTCGCGGAGGGGCGCTTCGGCGCGGCCCGCGAGCTGCTCGAGCGGCTGCTCGAGAAGGGCGGCGAGGACCTCGCGGTGCGGCTCACGCTCGCGAACCTGTACGGCATCCTCCGGCAGGTCGATCGAGCGCGCGAGTGCTACGTCGCGGCGCTGCAGCTCGAGCCGCTCAGCGCCGAGGCGCACCTCTTCTTCGGCATCCACCTGCTCGCCGAGGGCGAGACCGAGCCCGCCGCGCTCGAGCTCTCGCGCGCGCTCTTCCTCGACCCCGATCTCGCGCTCGCCCACTACTGGCTCGGACGCTGCCGCGAGGCGCAGCGGGATCCCGCCCGCGCGCGGCTCTCGTACCGCAACGCGCTCGCCGCGCACGAGCGGCGCCCGGACGGGAAGCGGCAGGCGTTCCTGGGCTACTATCCGGACGTCCCCGAGGACGGCGCCGCGTTCGTGCGCGCCGCGCAGTACGCGCTCGCCGCGCTGTAGAGGAGCTCGATGGCCGAGAAGAAGCGCATCCTGCTCCTCGACGACTCGACGATCACGCTCGAGATGGAGAAGGCCGTCCTCGAGGACCGCGGCTATCGGGTGGCGATCGCCTCGAACCTGATCGAGTTCCAGGTGCAGCTCGACCGGTTCCAGCCCGAGATCATCCTCACCGACCTCATGATGCCGGACATCTCGGGCAAGGACATCGTGCGGGTGCTCAAGCAGGATTTCCACACCGAGAAGATCCCGATCATCCTGTTCAGCTCGAAGCCGGACGACGAGCTCGAGGAGATCGCGGAGCAGGCCGGCGCGGACGGGTTCCTCTCCAAGTCGCACGGCATCGACCGGCTCGGCGACATGGTCGACGAGATGGTGGACTCGATCCTCTGGTGACGGCGGCCCGGCGCGGTCCGCGCGGGAACCCCCCTCGTTTGCTTGAAGATCGCGGGGAGCGCGTGCTACCTCGGGGACCAGGCCTCGCCCGCCGAACGCGGTCCGCCGAGGGAGCCCGCCATGTCCGGCCACAACCGATGGTCCAAGATCAAGCGCAAGAAGGAGGCGCAGGGAGCGGCCAAGGGCAAGCTCTTCTCCAAGGTCATCAAGGAGATCACCGTCGCCGCGCGCATGGGCGGTGGTGACCCCGCGGGCAATCCGCGCCTCCGCGCCGCCATCGACGCGGCCAAGGAGGCGAACATGCCGCAGGAGAACATCACCCGGGCCGTGAAGAAGGGCACCGGGGAGCTCGAGGGCGTCTCCTACGAGGAGGTCGTGTACGAGGGGTACGGGCCGGGCGGCGTCGCGCTGATCGTCGAGTGCCTCACCGACAACCGGAACCGCACCGCCGGCGACGTCCGTTCCTCGCTCTCGAAGGGCGGTGGCAACCTCGCCGCCGAGGGCGCGGTCTCGTGGAACTTCGAGAAGCGGGGCGTCGTCGAGGTGAAGCCCGGGCCGACCGAGGACCAGGTCACCGAGGCGGCGATCGACGCGGGCGCGGAGGACGTCGTGAGCCTCGGCGCGGACGGCTTCGAGGTCCGCACGCACCCGAACGATCTCCACGGCGTAGCCGCCGCGCTCGAGAAGCGGCTGAAGCTCGGCGGCCGGCGCATCACGTTCGTCCCGAAGGAGACGGTGCGGCTCTCGGATCCGGACAAGGCCCGGTCCATGCTGAAGCTCATGGACGTGCTCGAGGACCTCGAGGACGTGCAGAACGTCCACGCGAACTTCGAGATCGACGACAAGCTCATGGATCAGCTGGCCTGAGAGCGTGCGCGCGTACGAGATCATCCACCGGAAGCGTGACGGGGGAGCGATCCCCCCCGAGGCGATCGCCGAGCTCGTCGGCGGGTTCACGCGCGGCGAGATCCCCGAGTACCAGATGGCCGCCTTCTGCATGGCGGTCTTCTTCCGCGGCATGGACGAGACGGAGGTGCGCGCGCTCACGGAGGCGATGCTCCGCTCCGGCGACGTGCTCGATCTCTCCGACATCCCGGGTGCGAAGGTGGACAAGCACTCCACCGGCGGGGTGGGCGACAAGGTCTCCCTCGCGCTCGCGCCGCTCGCCGCCGCGTGCGGCGTGAAGGTGCCGATGATCTCCGGACGCGGTCTCGGCCACACCGGCGGCACGCTCGACAAGCTCGAGGCGATCCCCGGCTTCCGGGTGCTCCTGACCGTGCCGGAGTTCCGGGCCATTCTCCGGCAGGTCGGCTGCGCCATGATCGGCCAGACCCCGCAGGTCGTGCCCGCCGACCGCAAGCTCTACGCGCTGCGCGACGTGACCGGCACCGTCGAGTGCATCCCGCTCATTTGCGCCAGCATCATGAGCAAGAAGCTCGCCGAGGGCATCGACTCGCTCGTGCTCGACGTGAAGTTCGGCAAGGGCGCGTTCATGAAGAAAAAGGAAGACGCCCTCGCCCTCGCCCGGGCCATGGTCGAGACCGGCCGCGCCG
>DATIDF010000086.1:0-15094 GCA_035456445.1 Anaeromyxobacter sp. | reverse complement strand
GCCGCGAGCGGACGCCAGCGCAACCCGCCTCACCGCTGACAGCGCGGGCAGTAGAACGTCGAGCGCTGCGCCTGGACCACGCGGACGATCTTCGCCCGGCGGCAGCGCGGGCACCGCTCGCCCTCGCGGGCGTAGACGAGGAACGGGTTCTCGGTCCCGGGCTCCTCGACGTAGACGATCTCCGGGCCTTCCTCTCGCTCGATGGCGTCGCGGACCGCGGCGAGGATCGCGTCCGCGAGGCGGCGGGCCTCTGCGCGCGAGAGGGATCTCGACGGCCGGCGCGGATCGATCCGGGCGCGGAAGAGGGACTCGCTCGCGAGGATGTTGCCGACGCCGGGGAGGAGCGACTGGTCCATGATCCGGACCTTCACCGGGAGCCTCGAGCGGCCGAGCGCCTCGGCGAGCCGGTCCACGTCGATGCCCTGCTCGAGCGGATCAGGGCCGAGCGCGGCGACCTCCGGCACCTCGTCGAACCGCGCGCCAGGCACGACGCGTAGCCGGCCGAAGAGCCGCATGTCGGCGAAGTGCAGCACCGCGCCGTCGTCGAGGTGGAAGCGCGCGCGAGAGAAGCGCGGCGCGGGCGCGTCCGCGTCCCGGCGGAGCCACTTGCCCGTCATGCCCAGGTGGGCGAGGAGGCCTACCGGCGCGCCGTCCTCGTCGAGCGTGACGAGGAGGTGCTTGCCGACGCGGCGGATCGGGCCGAAGCGCGCGCCCTCGAGCTTGCGCGCGAAGCTGGCGGGCGTCGCGGGGCGGTAGACGTAGCGGGCCTTCGGATCCGGCTCGATGCGCTCGATGCGCCGGCCCTTCGTCCACCGGCGGAGATTACGCGCGGCAATCTCGACTTCGGGAAGCTCGGGCACGTGAATTCCTCAAGACCGATCCATCGGCCGCTCATCCCGAGCGTAGCGCCGCGGCAGCGGCGCGGAGTCGAGGGACGGGCAGCTCCGGCACGCCTCGCCCTCGACCGTTCATGTCCCACCTCGTGCTTCGACTGCGCGTCGACGCTGCGCGTCGCCGCTACGCCCAGCACGAACGGTATAGCGAAAACCTCGATCTACCGCCCCCCGGCGCGCGCTTCCGGCCCCCACCGAGCTTTTCCCCGGGGCGGCGATCTTCCGAAGCCGTTCATCCTGAGTCCTTCGACTCCGCGGCCTTTCGGCCGCTACGCTCAGGACAGGCTGCGCGAGGCCGCGGCGCGGCCGAGCGAAGTCGAAGGACCGTGACGGCGCTACTTTCGCTTCTCGAACGCCGCCACGAAGAACCCGTCCGTCTCGTGCCGGTGAGGGAACAGCTCGAGCCGCGCGCCGGTGACGCCGAGCGTTCGTGCCCGCTCCTCGCCGAGGAGCGGCGCGAGCGGCACGGGGAGGAGCCCGACCTCGCGCTCCGCGAAGTCCGCCACCTCGCCGTTCTCCGTCTTGCCCACCGAGCAGGTCGCGTAGACCAGCCGCCCGCCGGGGCGGAGCAGCGCGGCGAAGCGCCGGACGAGCGTGCGCTGGATCCCGGCGAAGCGCGCCGGGTCCTCGGGCCCGAGCCGCCAGCGCGCGTCCGGCTTGCGGCGCAGCGTGCCGAGCCCGCTGCACGGGGCATCAACGAGCACGACGTCCGCCTGGCCTGCGAGGTCCGCGAGCTCCGCGTCGGCCTCCGGTCCGGGGGCGATCACGCGCGCGCGGAGGTTGTGGACGCCCGCGCGGCGGGCGCGCTTCCGTGCGTCGTCGAGGCGATCCGCGTCGGTGTCGAGCGCGTGGAGCGAGCCCTTGTTGTGCATCTCCATCGCGAGCGCGAGCGACTTGCCACCCGCTCCGGCGCACGCGTCGACGACGATCTTGCCCGGGCGCGCGCCGCAGGCGAGCGCGATGAGCTGGCTCCCCTCGTCCTGGATCTCGAACAGGCCGTCGCGGAACGACCGGAGCGCGAACGCGTTCTGGTGGCCGTCGAGGACGAGCCCCCACGGCGAGTGACGCGTCGGCTCGGCGGCGACCCCCTCCGACGCGAGCCTGCCGCGCAGCGTCTCGCGATCTCCCTTGAGCAGGTTCGAGCGGACCGTGAGCGGCGCCCGCGCGTTCATCGCGGTCGCGAGGGCGCGCGCCTCGTCCTGTCCGAGCTCGCCGACGAATCGCTCGGCGATCCAGCGCGGCAGGGACGCCTCGAGCGCGAGCCGCTCGACCGGGTCCGCGATCGCCGCGAGCCGCGCCTCCGCCCCCTCGAGCCGGGCGAGCGCGGCCGGGGAGACCGCGAGCCGCCGCGCCGCGTCCGCCGCCGGTACGCCCTCGAAGCGCACGAGCCAGGCTGCGTAGCGCGTCGCGAGATCGGGAGCGCCGCCCAGCAGGAAGTCGAGCTGCCCCTGCCAGCGGATGATCCCGTACACCCCCTCGGCGACGGCGCGCCGCTCGGAGGCCCAGAGCTTCGGCTCGCGCCTGAGCGCGCGCTCCAGCGCGCGATCCGCGAGCCAGCCCTGATCGCGGACGAAGCCGTGGACCTCGAGGACGAGCGGGTCGACGAGGTCGTTGCGGTTCGGGCGGGGTCGGAGGGGTTTGCGCGGCATGGGGAGGGCCCGCCGGCGCGGGGCCGGCGGGCGCGCGACCTTACAGGCTCTCGAGCACCGCCGCCACGTGCCCCTCCACCTTCACCTTCGGGAAGACCTTCTCGACCTTGCCGTCCGGGCCGACGAGCACGGTCGTCCGCTCCGTGCCCATGGTCTTCTTCCCGTACATGTTCTTCTCCTTCCAGGCGTCCCAGGCCTCGATCACCTCGGCCTCGGGATCGGAGAGGAGCGGGAACGGCAGGTCATACTTCGCCTTGAACTTCTTCTGCGCGGCGGGCGGGTCCTTCGAGATCCCCACCACCGCGACCTTCTTCTTCTTGAACGCGTCGACTTCGTCCCGGAAGTCGCAGGCCTCCCGCGTTCAGCCGGGCGTGTCCGCCTTCGGGAAGAAGAACACGACCACGCGCCTGCCCGCGAAGTCCGAGAGCTTCACCTCGTTCCCGTCCTCGTCGGGCAGCGCGAACTGCGGGGCCTTCTTGCCCACCTCGAGCGCCATGAACCCTCCTCGGCTCGCCCGCCCTGCCCGGACGTGCGGAGCGACGGCGTACCCGTACCCGGTCCGGAGCGCGGGCGCAGGATCCCGGGCGGGGACGGCGCTACACTCTCGCCCGATGCGCCGCCGCTCGAAGCCAAGAGGCCGTGAATCAATCCCCGGACCGAGCCAGGCGGACGAGACGCGAGCAGCGCGAGGCGCGACGACCGAGCATAGCCGTAGGCTATGTGAGGGAGGAGCAACGAAGCGATGCGACGCGGATCGTCCGCCGCGGCGACGGGAGGGGATTGTTTCACTGCCTCCGATACACGGGCCCGCTCCCGCGCCGCCCGCCGTTCGTGGCGCCGCGTCCCGCGCCCGCCCCCCGGTGGCGCGCTCCAGCGCCGACGTCCTCCTCGCGTGGGCGCGCGACCGCGACGGCCGGAAGGTCCATGCCGTCCGGCTCGAGCCCGCCGATCGCCGCCGCCGCGCGCCGTTCACCTGCCTCGGCTGCGGTGAGGTGCTCGTCCCGCACCTCGGCAAGGTCCGCGCGCCGCACTTCGCCCACCTGCCCGGCTCGGCCTGCCCGCTCACCGCCCCGGAGACGGCGCTCCACCTCGACGCGAAGGAACGGCTCCTCGCGCTCTGCGAGGACGCGTTCGCCGGGCGCCGCCGCGTGACGCTCCTCGCGCGGTGCGCGACCTGCCGCCGCGCGGCCCCGCGCGATCTCGCGCGCGAGGGCGATCGAGCGGTGACCGAGGGCGCGATCGGCGCGCTGCGCGCCGACGTGCTCGTGCTCGCCGGGGCGCGAGCCACGCTCGCGATCGAGGTGGTGGTGACGCACGCCGTGGACGCACAGAAGGAGGCCGCGCTCGCGGCCGCAGGCGTGCCAGCCGTCGAGATCGACGCGCGGGAGGAGTGGGAGCGGGAGGACGCGGAGGGCGTCGCGCTCGCCTGCGCGCGCAGCCTCGGGTTCGCACCCTGCCCTGCGTGCGCGGCCCAGGCGCGAGGGGACGAGGACCGCGCGCGCGGCGGCGAGGGCGCGGAGATCGCTGAGCTCGAGGCTTACCGTGCGCGCGGCTTCTTCGGCGCCCGGCGGGCCGCGCCGTCGACGGCCCCCGCGGCGACTCACGAGGCTCCGCTCTCCGAGGCCGAGCGGACGGCGCTCGCCGAGCGGTTCCGCTGCCCGGAGTGCGGCGGGGCCGAGCTCGGGCTGGGCGAGCGGATCGCGCGCCACGCCTGCCCGGGGCGCGAGCCTCGCCCGGTCGCCTGGCGAGGCTACGACGGCACGGTCGTGGCCCTGACGTGGTGGCAGCGCTAGCGCATTCACCCTACGGCACGGCGTTAGCGGCCAAGTCGGCGGATCTAGGCAGGATTTATCGGATGCGCCCGCCGCCGCCGCCCACCTCCGCTCGCCTTGCGACGGACGGTCCTTTGTGTTAGAGGACGGTCCCCCGTGCGCCGTCTTGGGCTCGCGGTGGCGCGTCCCGAAGCCTAAAGGACGCGTGGCGCAGCAAATTCACACACCTCCCGCATCGGCGCGCTCCGGTGCTCCCGGCGACGGCGGCTGTTTCGTCCGTTCCCGCGGGTAAATGGCGCGCCTTCGTCTCGGCGAGGTGGCGGACAAAGAAACCGGAGATCACATGGAGACTCAGCAGCCGCAGCAGCAGGACCCGATCACCCCCCCGACCCCGGCGCCCGAGGCGCCCGCGGCCCAGGCTGGGGAGCCGACGATGGCGACCGCCCTCAACACCCAGGGCACCGCCATCACGATGAAGCAGCTCCTCGAGGCGGGCGTCCACTTCGGCCACCAGACGAAGCGCTGGAACCCGAAGATGAAGCCGTTCATCTTCGGCGCCCGCAACGGCATCTACATCATCGACCTGCA
The DNA here is from genome assembly GCA_035456445.1 of Anaeromyxobacter sp. Taxonomy (GTDB): domain Bacteria; phylum Myxococcota; class Myxococcia; order Myxococcales; family Anaeromyxobacteraceae; genus Anaeromyxobacter. Next base: position 10,192 of record DATIDF010000086.1, on the reverse strand, counting down.
GAAGACCGTCGGCCTCGCCCGCGGCGCGCTCCGCTTCGTCTCGGACGCGGTCGCGAAGGGCGGCACGGTCCTCTTCGTCGGCACGAAGAAGCAGGCGCAGGACGCCATCCGCGAGGAGGCCTCCCGCTCCGCCCAGTTCCACGTCACGAACCGCTGGCTCGGCGGCACGCTCACGAACTTCAAGACCGTGAAGCAGGGCATCGACCGCCTCAAGACCATCGAGAAGATGGCGGCGGACGGCACCTACGAGCGGCTGCCGAAGAAGGAGGTCGCCCAGCTCGAGCGGGAGCGCGAGAAGCTCGAGAAGAACCTCGGCGGCATCAAGGAGATGAGCCGCCTCCCCGCGGCGCTCTTCGTCATCGACACGAAGAAGGAGCACATCGCGGTCCACGAGGCGAACCGGCTCGGTATCCCGGTCGTCGCGGTCGTCGACACGAACTGCGATCCCGAGGGCATCGAGTACGTCATCCCCGGCAACGACGACGCGATCCGCTCGATCCGCCTGTTCACCGGCAAGATCGCCGAGGCCTGCATCGAGGGCCGCGCGCGGTACTCCACCTGGGCCGCGCAGCACGCCGACGAGCGTCGCCCGGGCGAGGAGGATCGTGACGCCGCGAGCGAGCGCGGCCAGAAGGACCGCCGCGATCGGCGCGACCGCCGGGGCGGCGGGCGCGACCGCGAGCGCCGCGAGCCGCGCGAGGACCGCGCCGCCGCGAGCGCGAACGTCGAGGTCGTCCGCAAGGGCGACGTGACCGCGCCGGCGCCGCAGGGCGCGCCGGGCGGCGACGCGAACCGCTAGCACCCGCGGATCCCGGATCATTCCGGGGGCGGACCCGGCGGGTCCGCCCCCGAGCCTTTTTCACGAACAGAACAGGAGAGCACCCGTGGCCGAAGTGAGCGCGAACATGGTGAAGGAGCTCCGGGAGAAGACCGGGGCGGGCATGATGGACTGCAAGAAGGCGCTCGCCGAGGCCGGCGGCGACTTCGCGAAGGCGGAGGAGGTGCTCCGCAAGAAGGGGCTCGCCGCCGCCGCCAAGAAGTCGTCCCGCGCCGCCACCGAGGGCCAGGTCGCGAGCTACATCCACATGGGCGGCAAGATCGGCGTCCTCGTGGAGGTGAACTGCGAGACCGACTTCGTCGCCCGCACCGACGGCTTCCAGGCGCTCGTGAAGGACATCGCGATGCAGATCGCCGCCGCGGCGCCGACGTGGGTTCGCCGCGAGGAGGTCCCCGCCGACGTCGTCGCGAAGGAGCTCGAGATCGCGAAGGCGCAGATGCGCGATCAGAAGAAGCCCGAGGCGATCCTCGAGAAGATCGCGCAGGGCAAGCTCGAGAAGTTCTACGAGCAGTTCTGCCTCCTCGATCAGCCGTTCGTGAAGGAGGACAAGAAGAAGATCTCCGAGGTCCTCACGGACGCGGTCGCGAAGATCGGCGAGAACATCCAGATCCGGCGCTTCGCCCGCTTCGTCCTCGGCGAGGGGCTCGAGAAGAAGCAGGAGAACCTCGCCGACGAGGTCGCGAAGGCGGCGGGGCTGCAGAAGTAGGCCGCCCTCCGAGCTTCCCGGTGCAAGAGAGCCCCGGTCCGCGCGCGTCGCGGCCGGGGCTTTCTCGTGGGCGCGCGTGTGTCGCGGTCGCGGTCGCGGTCGGGGTCGCGGTCGAGGTCGAGGTCGAGGTCGAGGTCGAGGTCCGACTCAGCGGACGAAAAAAGAAAGAGGAGCCGGCGCGGTGGCCGGCTCCTCGATCACAGGCTCAGCGAGCCGACGTGTCTGCTACTACGGCGTCGGGTTCGTCGTCGTGTCGAACGGTCCCTGCTGCGAGGTCTCGTACGGCTGACCGCCGACGTTCGCGATGATGGGCGCGATGAAGTACTCGCGCGTATCGGTCATGTCGGGGTCGGTGAACGACGTCGTGCCCGCCGGCTGCTCGGTGAGCGAGACCGGGGCGTCGTCGGTCGCGTCCTGCTTGTACAGGTGGTAGCCACCGGTCGCGGCCAGCCCGCCATCGCACTCGGCGAGCTCCCACGTGATCGTCTTCGCGGTGGTGTCGACCACCACGTCGCCGACCGAGCCGGCGTCCGGTTCGACGTGGAACGTGATGTTGATGTCGACCAGGTTCCCCTGCTTGTCCTTCACCTGCCCCGTGAGGGCGTAATCGACGACGGCCGTCGTCGTGCCGGCGTCGTTCGCCTGGTCGAGCCAGAGGTTGCCGCTGAACCCCGGCGAGATGTTCTCGCCGCGGTAGATGACGATGGACGAGCCCTCGGCGCTGGTCGCCGTCGAGGGGTTGTAGCAGGTGAACCAGGCCGCGGCGTCCGGCACGCCGTCGCGCGTGACCGTGAGCCAGCTATTCGCGGGCACGCAGCTGTCGGGCGTCGTCTGGATCGAGGCGCCGTCGAGCAGCTTGTTCACCTTGACGAAGATGACGCCGGCGTCCGGCTTCACTCGCTGCGGGACCGACTCGTCATCCGCCGTCGCGGGGTCGTCCGGGACCGCGGCCGTGCAGACGGACGTCGAGGTGACGTCCCACGGATCCGTGCCACCGCCCGTCGCGTCCTCCTCCGCGAGCACGCCGTCGTTGGAGTTACCGCCGGACGCGAACACGCTGAGGACCTTGGGCTGCCCTCCGACCTCGGGGTCGTAGGGATCGCAAGCCGCGACGGCGGCCACCACCCCCAACCACCACAGGCTCCTGATGCTCTTCATGGTCGTTGTCTCCTAGAACGAGAGCGCGACGCCGAAGCGAAGCGACAGCGGGAACTGGAAATTGGGCACGTTGGCGAACGTTCCCGCCTTGCCCCAGTTCGGGTTCACCGTCACCGGACGACCATCCACCGTCTTGAGGTACGCGACGTCGGGGCAATCGCGCTTGAGCTGGCCGATGGGGTCGCCCGAGTGCGCCGCGCTCGTGTCGCAGTTGATGCCGGCGATCGGCTGGACGGCGTCGAACGTGTAGTTCTCGTCCGTGGTGCGGGCCTCCTGCGAGTTCAGGATATTGAACACGTCCACCGAGAACTGGAGGGCGTACGGGGGGCGGATGACGTAGCTCAGCGAGCCGCGCAGGTCGACGTTGTGGAGGAACGGCGAGCGCCCCGCCATGCCACGCGGGAGGATGAAGGCCTGGCCCTCGCCGTAGTCCGGGTGCGCGCCGAGGGCGTTGACCGGGTTGCCGGAGAGCCCGGTGTAGGCCGCGCCCGCGGAGACGTTGAACCGCTGGGAGAGGTTGAAAGTGTACGAGCCGAAGAGCTTCACCTGGTGCGGACGATCGCCGGGGAGGCGGCCGAACCGGTTTGCGGTGAGGCTGGCCAGGTCGTACTCGGAGGTGATGCCCGGGTCGATCTGGCCGTCCTCCTCGCGGTACGGGCCGGCGAGGTTGCCGCGCAGGTACGAGTACGTGTAGCTCACGCTGCCCTGCCAGTTCTGCGAGAAGTTCTTCCGGACGAACACCGTTAGCGCGTCGTACGAGCGCTCCGGCTTGGGGAACGCGACCTGGATGGTGCGGCCCGTCGAAGGATCGAACGTCTCGACGCCCTTCGTGCTCAGGCAGCGGCCGTCGTCGATCGCCGCCTGCGTGCAGCCCTCGATCGTGCTGTGGCCGTCCTCCAGCACCGTGAACGGCTGTCCGTAGCCGGGGTTGCCGATGAAGTAGTGGTTACCGTCGTCCGGCGACATGTCCTCGATCGTCTGCCCCTGGCGGCGGCCGTTGTACTCGACGCCCACCGCGACGTCGGAGAGGATCTCGTACTCCGCCTGGCCGCCGAACTGATCGACGTACACACCCTGCAGGTCCGGATGGACGGGCGTCGCGCCGCCGACCAAGATCCCGAACAGGTCGCCGGAACGCGGCTCGTAGGTCCTGCAACCCGTGAGCGCTGTCGGGTTGACGACCGGAGTGGCCTCGCTGAGAGTTGGCGCGCAAACCGCGTTGTCGAGCTGGTAACGAACCTGGACCTCGTTGCCGAACGAGCGGTCGCCCATGTCGAGCGGGATCATGTAGAAGAACCGGCCCCACGATCCGGCCAGCTTGCCGCGGCCGTTGCCGGTGAAGTCCCAGATCGCCTGAACCCGCGGCGCCCAGTTGTTGTAGATCGAGAAGCCCGTGATGTCCGTGGTGTCGTTGGACATGTTCTGGCCTTCCCAGCGAATGCCCGCGTTCAGCGTGACGTTCGCGACGGGCAGCTGCCAGCTGTCCTGCAGGTAGACCGCGGTGCTCGTCGTGTTGGACTGGTTCGCGATGCTGTCCACGATCGTGAAGCCCGTGGGGCTGTCCGTAGTGGCGCTCCCGTCATTGATGAAGCCGTACGACCGGAACGCGCGGATGCGGGAGAGGCTGGGGAACAGATCCAGCCACGCGTTGCCGCCGTAGTCCTTGTCGATCTCGTAGCTCGAGCGCTCGACGTCGAGGCCCACCTTCGCGTTGTGTGAGCCCAGGGCCTCGAAGAGGTACGCCGCGGAGACCTTCCCGGCCAGGCGGTTCGAGCGCTGGTCGTTCAGGTAGTCCCAGCCGCCGTCCATATACTGGAACACCGGGCACTGCTCGACCGACGAGCAGCCTGCGATGGGCTCGAACGCGCTGAGCGGCACGTCTTCGCTGTAGCGGAGGGCCGACGTGTTCCGCTGGAAGTTCGTGGGCTGATCGACCGTGGACGAGTAATGCCAGCTGCCGGCTGCCTCGACGATGAGGTGCTTGTCGAGGAACTTGCCGCCGTAGCGGCCGATCACGTCGAAGATGTTGTCGTCCGTGTCGAGCGTCCGCTGCGTCGCAGCGCTGTTCATGCGGTACCTGGACGAGTTCGACGGCATGCCGAAGCCGGACAGCGTGAAGCTGTTGTTCTCGTCGAGGAGGTAGGTGAGCTTGCCGGTGAACTGGTAGGTGGTGCGGCCGGTGTCGATGATCTGGCTCGAACCCGGAGCGGTCGTCTGGAGGTAGGAGCCGTCGCTGCGGATGCAGCGGCCGTAGCCGGACGGATCCTCACCCACGCACTGCGCCGCCTCCTCGGGGGAGAGGGTGTCCGCGAGCACGTTGTTGCGGAGGAAGCGCTCCGTCCTGCGCTCCGTGATCACCGGGGCGAAGCCGGCGTAGAACCAGAGCTTGTCCTTCTGGATCGGGCCGCCGACCTCGAAGCCGAAGTCGGCGTCGTACGCGCCCTCGTCCGGCTTCGAGCGCCAGGCAACCGCCTCACCGGCAGCGCCGTTGACCTCGCCGGAGGGATCCACGAGGAGGCGCGGCGTGAAGTTGCCGAACACCGACCCGTGGAACTCGTTCGAGCCGGTGCGGGTCACCATGTTGAGGATGCCGCCCGTCGTTCGGCCGTACTCGGGCATGAAGCCGCCCGTCTTGACGTCGATCTCCTGGATGAAGTTCGTGAGGAGCGACGGCTGCGAGATCTGGGTGTTCGTGTTGCCGCCGAACGTGCCGTACACCGGGTCGGTCACGTTCATGCCGTCGAGGATGTAGGCGTTCTCGGGCGACTGGGCGCCCGCGAAGCCGACGCCGTACTGATCGACGGACGCGGTGGGGACGACCGTGGAGACGTTCTCGACCGTGCGGCCGACCGGGATGCTCGCCACGAACTCGCGGGAGATGACCGCGCCGCTCTCGGCCGCGCCGATGTTCACCGCCGGCGCCGCGCCCGTGCGGACGACCTGCTCCTCCATCTGGACGGCCTCGGGCACGACCGCGAGGTTCGCGCGGATCGTCTTGTCGATACGGATGGTGATGTCGGACCGCTCCGCGGGCTTGTAGCCTTCGAGCTGGACCGCGAGCTTGTACTCGCCTGGAGGCAGCAGCGGGAGACGGTACGCACCGTTGGCGTCCGTCACTGCCGTCTGCTCGCCCTGCAGCGCGGGGCTCGTGGCAATGATGACGGCGCCGGCGACCGGCTTTCCGGTCGAGGCATCGGTCACCACGCCGAGGACGGTGCCGGTGGTTTGCGCGGAGGCAATGCCCGCGAACAGCAGTGCGAGCGGCGCGATCCGCACGAGGCGCAGCAACTTCTTCCTCATGACATCCTCCAGGGAGAGAGCACTGCCGCAGCCAGGCGGGCGGTAGCTCGTGTGGATGCGTCACGGGCACACACGGCGACCGACCGACGGGTCAATCAGACCGCCCTTGTAGATGCCATTTGTGAGGAATGTCAAGACGATGCCGGCTGTTCGGGGGGCGTGTCGTATACGCCCCCCGCGGGTTGCAACACTCCGAGTTCATTTCGTTTTTTGGGAAATGTTCGGGAAGTCGCGGCCTTGGGACTAGGCTGCTCTGGGATCCCCGAAAGACGCAGTGCGTCGGCGCGGTCCTGGCTGCCGGCCACGTCTTGGATCCCGAGCGCTCTCAAGGCCGCGGAGCGGGGAACCGCGCGATTTCGATCAGTTTTCCTGCGCCGCCAGCACGCCGCCGCTATTGTCGCGAACCGGTATTGACAAGCAGCAGGTCCGGGGAATAGGAAGCGGTCTCTTTTTCGGCTGATTCTGCCGTCAACCGCAGCAGCAACGAGGCCCGCGGCGCGTGTTCGATGAAGTGACGAAGAAGGAAGGCGGAAAGGCCGCCGCGCGTCGCGCGGGCTACGTCTTCGGTTCCACGGTTTTCCAGGGTGTCCTCATCGCGGCGATCATCACCGCGTCCGCGGCCATCAAGGCGAAGGTGATCGACGAGCCGGTCGTCGACGTGAAGTTCGTCAAGACCGCTCCGCCGCCTCCGCCGCCTCCTCCTCCGCCCGCGCCCCCCGCCGCTCGCAAGCGGCCGCCGGATTCCAAGCCGCGGACGGATCTGCCGAAGCCGCCTCCGCCGCAGGCGCTGATCCAGCCGCAAGAGATCAAGCCGGAGATGAAGGCGCCGGATCCGAACGAGCCGCCGGAGCCCGAGTACGACTACGGCGACGCGGCCGAGGGCGAGGGCGTGATCGGCGGCGTCGTGGGCGCTCGGCCCGGGAACGAGATCGAGGACGCGCCGGCGTACGCGACCGCGGGCTATCGCAAGCCGCAGATGGCGGAGCCGGGCTGCGTGCAGCGCTCCGTCCGCATGCCGCAGCAGCTCGCGGGCTACATCTCCGGCCCGATCACCGTGAAGTTCGCGATCCGGCCGACCGGCCAGCCCGACCGCTTCGAGGTGATGGGCTCGGTCCCGGATCAGCGCATCGCGAACGCCATCTGGCAGGCGGTCCAGAGCTGCCGCTGGGTGCCCGGCGCCGACGCGCAGGGCAAGCCGGTCGCGATCTGGGTGATCCTCCCCGTCCGCTTCACCTCCGGCTAGGCCTGGCCGCCGTGCACATCGTCTTTTCGTCTCGTTAGTCGTTTCACCTCAAGGAGATGTCGATGTTCCAGCCGCTTGCTTCCTTGAATCACCTCGTCGTCGCCCAGGCAGCCGGCGCTGCCCCGGGCACCTTCGATCTCGTCAACATGGTCAAGTCGATCGAGGGCTTCGGCATCGTCGTCGCCGTGATCCTCGTGATCATGAGCATCTACTCGCTCGGCGTGATGGCCGAGCGGCTCGTCACCTACGCCCGCGCCAACAGGGCCTCGCGCGAGTACGCCGCGAGCCTGCGCGACCTCCTCCCCGGCGCGAAGTTCGGGGACGCGGTGGAGCTCTCGAAGAAGCTGAAGCGCGGCCACCTGCCCAAGGTGCTCGGCCTCGCGATCGAGGAGTACAGTCGCGGCGTCGAGGCGATCCACACCCGCGGCTCGCACGACGTCGGCGACTTCGACGTGATCGCGGCCGTGAACCGCGCGGTCGAGCGCAGCTCGCTACGCACCGTCAACGACCTGCGCCGGGGCCTCGGCTCGCTCGCGACGATCGGCTCGACCGCCCCGTTCGTCGGCCTCCTCGGCACGGTGTGGGGCATCATCAAGGCCTTCCAGAACATGGCGGCCACTGGCTCCGGCGGCCTCGGTACGGTCTCCGGCGCGATCGCCGAGGCGCTCATCAACACCGCCTTCGGCCTCCTCGTCGCGATCCCCGCCGTGATGATGTTCAACTACCTCACGAACCGCGTCGAGGACATGCAGGTCGACATCACCGACTCCGCGACCGAGCTCGTCGACTTCTTCATGAAGGAAGGGCGCGGCAACGGGGCGAAGTAGCGGCCGGCCCACCCCGCCCCACGAAGCGCCAGGAGCCGCTCGCGATGTCGATGGATTTCGGCAGCAAGTCGGTGAAGAGCGACATCAACGTGACGCCGCTCGTCGACGTCGTGCTGGTGCTCCTCATCATATTCATGGTCATCACGCCGATGCTGCAGCGCGGGAAGCCGGTCCAGCTCCCCGACGCGAGGCACGTCTCCGCCCTGAAGGGCGGCGGTGACCCGGTCCTCCTCTCCATCACCGCAGACGGGAAGGCCTGGATCGACAAGGTGGAGGTCCCGATCGACCAGCTCTCGACCGAGCTCACCGTGGCGATGCAGATGGCCCCCGGCTCGCCGGTGATGATCAAGGGCGACAAGGCCCTCGACTACAAGAAGGTGCGCGAGATCATCCTCGAGGTCTCGAAGACGCACCTGCTCGGCGTGAGCCTCGCCGCGAGCGAGATCAAGGAGAAGAAGTAGCCATGGGGATGGCGCTCGGGACCAAGAAGCCCGCCTCGGACATCAACGTCACGCCGCTCATCGACGTGGTGCTGGTGCTGCTCATCATCTTCATGGTGCTGACGCCGCTCGCCGAGAAGCAGAAGTTCATGCGCGTCCCGGACTACCAGCCCGAGATGCAGCCGGTTCCGCCCGACACGGTGCCGCCGGACCAGACGATCCTCACGGCGCTCCGGAACGGGAACGTGCTCCTCAACAGGCAGGAGATGAGCGTCGCCGACGCGATGCAGCGGCTCCACGTGGCCTACGACGGCAGGCCGTCGAAGGTGCTGTTCTTCAACGCGGAGGACGCGGTCAAGTACGACCAGGTCGTCTACGTGCTCGACCAGGCGCACGGCGCGGGCGTGAACACGATCGGAATGATGACCGATCCGCCGCTCACCGCGCAGGCCGCGCCCGCCGAGGCGGCGCCGCAGTAGCCGGCCGAGAACGGAACGTGAAGGGCCGGCTCCCGCCGGCCCTTTTTCATTGGAGCGACCTCGACCGCGACCGCGAACGAATCTCCGAGGCGTCTGAGCGTAGCGACGGGGGTCAACCGCGGAGCGAGCTCGAAGGACCGAGCCGCGCGAGCACCGCCTCGAGGTCGGGCGGCAGCGGGCTCGTCGCCTCGACGCGCGCGCCATCGGGTCCTTCGAGCGCGAGCCGGGAGGCGTGCAGGAACTGTCGGCGCAGACCGGGCAGCGCCGCCGCCGCCCCACCGTAGAGTGCGTCGCCGGCGACGGGGTGGCCGAGGTGCGCGAGGTGTGCCCGGATCTGGTGCATGACGCCGGTGACGATCCGGACCCGGAGCAGCGTGTGCGCCTCGAAGCGGCGCGCGATCTCCCAGTGCGTCTCGGCCGGCCGCGGCCGGAGCCCCTTCGCCCGGAGCCGCTCCTCCGTCTCCGGATCCGGGGCCGGGATCACCTTGCCGCCGCGCTGCGCGAGCGGCACGGATGAGACGCCGCCCGACACCACTCGCCCCGCCACGAGGGCGAGGTAGACCTTCTCCACCTCGCGCGCCGAGAAGCGGGCGTGCAGTACATCCCACGCCTCTGGATCTCGCGCGAACAGGACGCACCCGCTCGTCTCGACGTCGAGCCGCTGGACCGCCCCGCCCTCGCGCGGCTCCGGAGAGGCATCCGCGCACTCGGGGTAGCGGGTGGCGACCGCGTTCGCGAGCGTCCCGCCCTCTCCGGGCACGAGCGGGTGGACCGCCACGCCCGCGGGCTTGTCGACCACGATGAGGCGGGGCGTCTCGACGAGCACCGCGAGGGGGGCGTCCGGCTCGGGTTCCGGCGAGCCCGCCGGCTCCTCCACGTCGATCGCCACGAGCGCGCCCGCCTCGGCCGGGTCGCTCGCCCGGGCGCGGCGACCGCGGACCCGGACCTCGCCGAGCTGGAACGCGCGCTTCACCGCGGCGCGCCCGAGGCCCAGCGCGTCCGCGAGCGCGCGATCGAGCCGCCCCGAGGCGGTGAGCGGCAGCCGAATCTCCCGACGCATGCGATCCGTTCCCCGCGCAGCGCGCGGTCAATGGGAGCCGGCCCCGAGCACCGGTCGTGTGGCCGGGCACGATCCCGGGGCAGCTCCGCTCGGGAGGAGATAGAGCCTCTCCCGCCGCGAAGGCAACCTGCAAAGGCGGCC